>CAXTJS010000009.1:0-26502 GCA_964244605.1 uncultured Terriglobus sp.
GCAGAGATCAGCAACAACCGCACTTGCGGCAGCATGTGTCTCCGCCATGCTGCCGGCCGGAATGGGTGCGGCAGTTGCAATGACGCCAACCACCTCGGATGCGAACACGGCAGGCACCTGGACAGCCCACCACGAAAATGTGCTCGGCACCTCGCTCGCCGTAGCCATTCACGCACCCTCGCAAGCAACGGCGCGACGCGCGGAAGCAACGGCGCTCGCCGAGTTCGACCGGCAGAGCCGCATCCTGAGCGCGTGGGATGAAACCAGCGAGTTCTCGCGCTGGCGGGCGACCCGTGGCGTTGCCGTAAAGGTATCACCGGAGCTGCTGGCCACTCTGGTCAGCTTCGACGGCTGGCAGAGCACCACAGGCGGCATCCTGAATCCCGCGACCGGTGTTGCGTCTGCACTGTGGCAGACGGCCGCTCTCAACGGCAAAGCCCCAGCGGTCGCGGCCCTCCATTCTGCTGCTCAGGGTATGGCGCAGCAGCACTGGTCTCTTGACACCGCTCATGGCACGGCAACCCGCCTGAGTGATGCTCCTCTTACGCTCGCAAGCTTTGTGAAGAGCCGCATCACCTCTGAAGCGGCAGATGCCGCGCTCAAGGCCGGAGCCACCGGCGTCATGCTGAATGTGGGCGGAGACATCGTCACACGGGGACGCATCGAGCAGCGCATCGACATCGCCGACCCGCGTGCGGATGCAGAGAACGACGCGCCGCTTGGCACAGTCATTCTGCAGGACCGGGCGATCGCAACAAGCGGCGGGTACCGGCGAAACATCACGGTGAAATCAGACTCTATCTCGCACCTCATCGATCCGCGTACGGCGGAACCGGCGCGTGACGTGCTGTCCGTGTCGGTGATCGCGCGGGATCCCCAGACTGCGGGAGCGTTGGCAACGGCGCTGGCCATCGCGTCTCCTCGAGAGGCGGAAGAGCTGACCCAGCAACATCCCGAGGCCGCGTACCTGATCGTTCGCAGCGATGGCGAGCGCGTCACCAGTGCGAATTGGACGGTGTATGAGCAGCCCCGATTGCAACAGGCCGCCTACCGCGTCCACTACGGCGCACCTGCTCCGGCGACCGTCGACGCGGCCTGGAACCAGAACTACGAGCTGCTGGTCAAGCTCAACCTGCCGCGCATTGACGACCCGCGCTATCGCCGGCCCTTTGTCGCGGTATGGATCGAGGACGAGAGCAAGTACCCGGTGCGCACGATTGCTCTCTGGTTCCAGAAGCCGAAGTGGCTACCCGACCTGAAGACCTGGTATCGCGACGACCGTGTGCGCAACCTGAGCGAGGGTACCGACCTGTCGGCAACGATCTCGTCCGCCACGCGCGGGCCGGGCAGCTACACGCTCAAGTGGGACGGCAAGGACAATGAAGGCAAGCTCGTGAAGCCGGGTAAATACACCGTCTGCGTGGAGGCATCCCGCGAGCACGGCGGCTACGGCCTGGTACGCCACGAGATGGACTTCACCGGCAAGCCACAGACGGCAGAGCTGCCCGCGCAGCCTGAGGTGGGTGCGGTCGCGCTGGACTACCGCAAGCGGTGAGCGAGACCGCAGCCATTGCGCAGCAGCCCGCACCGCGCGCAGCAACGCCGGTGCGGGCGCCCGTTCCCCGCTCGGCGGTGCTGCGCAAGCGCACCGCGATTGTTGCGCGATGGTTGCATATCTATCTATCGATGGTGAGCTTCGCCGTCGTGCTCTTCTTCGCCGCCACCGGCTTCACGCTCAACCACGCGGAGAAGCTGGGCGGCCACGATCGCGTCGCACGCTTCACGGGCACCGTGCCCGCAAACGTGATGGCAGCCAGCGGCGGACCCGACAAGCTGCAGATCGCCGAGCAGTTGCGCCACGAGCACAACATCCACGGCATGGTCACCGACACGCGCACGGAGGACGACCAGGTCTCCCTCTCGTTCAAAGGCCCGGGATACACGGCGGACGCCTTCATTGATCGCCCATCCGGGCACTACCAGCTCATCGAGACGCGTTCCAACGCCGTCTCCGTCTTGAACGACCTGCACCGCGGCGCGTCGACGGGCAAGGTATGGTCCGCCGTCATCGACGCTTCGGCGATCCTGCTGGTGTTGGTCTCGCTGACCGGCCTGGTGCTGATCTTCTTCGTATACAAACGCCGGACCTCTGGACTCTTGCTCGCAGCTATTGCTGCAGCAGTCGTGGTCCTCATCTTCCGTCTGGTCGTGCCGTAACAGCAAAGAATGTGGCGCATGCGGCCTTTCCTCAAACTGAACCAACTAAGGCGTACCTACATAAGGCTTTTGTTTACGAAGCCGCAGAATCCAGGTTGCAGCGGCTTTAGCCGCCGAGGTAGAAGCGTCGGTTCGGTGAAGGATGGCTTCAGCCACCGGGATAATCATCCAGCGGCTAAAGCCGTGGTTTTCTGTAGCAAACCCACTATCTCAGCGGCTAAAGCCGCAACATTACCCCGAAAACCGTATACGTGGACGACCTACACCGTGATCTTGCCGCTGTCGCCTACATCCGTCTTGTCAGCACCCGTGACGCTCGCGAGGGCAAGCTTGGTGAAGCGCACCAGCTTGCTGCTGTTGGCCTCCCAGTACTCGGCGGAGTCGATGTGCACCTGGATCAGCGCGACCGCCGGATCATCCGGGCCGTCGGGGAACCAGGCCTTTGCCGCCGGCGTCCAGTGGTTGTGAATCAGGCCCTTGTCGCGCACGATCGCTGCGCGGCCAGAGAGTGCGATGTACTTGCCATCCTTCGGCTCGGCGTAGCTGACCAGCACTTCACTGTCGTGACGGATCTCGTCCGTCTTGCCCGAGTCGTTACGCGTCACAAACCACAGCACGCCATCGAACGGGTTGTCAGGGTTTGCCATCGGTCTTGAACGCAGCGTGCCGTCTTCCGCGACGGTCGTGAGCATCGCGATGTGCACGTCCTTGATGAGTTCCTGGATCTTCTCGATGCCTTCGCTGCCTGTGTAATTCTTCTCTGCCATGCTTCTCCTCCAGCTTCGAGGAGTGAGATGCACGGCAGCACCGCATCGCTAACTGGGCAACGTGTAAGTGAAGTCGTAGTGGTGGACGCCGCCCGTGATCGTGATCTGCAGCGTACCCGTAATGCCGGTAAGGTCTGCCGTGCCGGAGTCCTTCACGACCTTGATCTCTGCCACGGCGGAGTCGGCGTTGCCT
Source organism: uncultured Terriglobus sp. (assembly GCA_964244605.1). Taxonomy (GTDB): domain Bacteria; phylum Acidobacteriota; class Terriglobia; order Terriglobales; family Acidobacteriaceae; genus Terriglobus. The sequence continues at coordinate 3,178 of CAXTJS010000009.1, forward strand.
GTCTGCATGTAGGCGCCGTGCTGGAAGAGGAAGGTGCCGGTGTGGCCGGCGAGCGTGGCACTCACGCGCTCCATGGCCACATAGGCCATCGAGCCGGTGTCCTTGGTGAGACCGGTCAGCATCTCGCCCTTGCTGGTGCCGGTGAGGTCGCCGGACCACGTCTTGTCGATGGTCATACGACCGGTGTCTGCCGCCTTCGCGATTGCGGAAGGCTCGGCGGGCTTGACGTCGACCTGAAAGGTGCCGGTGGCATGCATCGTGCGTTCACTCCTGTTTGCGGGCTGCGTTGCAGGGTCAATCTGAATGGGCTTTTGCGCGGATGCGTGCGTACCGGCAACAAGGGCGAGCGAGCCGCTCGCGAGCCACAGCAAAAGAGTCATGCGCTTGAACATAGCCAACACTGTACCAGCGTGTTGCTTAAAGCTGCTTCACCCTGCGAAACGCGCGGATGACGTCGGCCGGGTCCTGGTGGTCGCCTTCGACGGCGTGGTTGAGTTGCTGCATCTCGGACTCGCTCACCTTACCGGCGAGCTGCTGCATCGCGCGTCCGATTGCCGGATGCTGCCGCAACGTGTCCGCGCGCACCAGCGGCACCGCCTCATACGGCGGAAAGTAGTGCTGGTCGTCGGCGAGGACGCGCAGATGCATCGTGGGAATCGCGCCGTCGGTCGAGTTCCCGGCCACGATGTCCACCTGCTGATTCGCCAGCGCGCGGTACAGCAGTCCGAGATCCATCACGCGAGGCGAAGCGGCAAACTGCAGATGGTAGAGCTGCTGCATGCCGGGCAGGCCGTCCGGCCGCTCCTGAAACTCGTACCCCATACCGAAGCGCAGCGTCGGTGCCGCATGCTGCAGGTCGCTAAGCTTCGCAAGGTGCAGCCGGTCAGCATCGGCTTCGCGCATCACCATGGCAAAAGTGTTCTCAAAGCCGAGTGACGGCTCCACCTGTATGCCGAGTTGCCGGTAGCGATCCGTAATCGTGCGGCGCACCCGCTCGCGGTCGCGGTCAACCGGCTGTTTGAGGATAGAGCTTAGCGCTGTTCCCGTGTACTCCACGTACGCATCGATCCTGCCGGAGAGCAGCGCCTGGTGTGCAATGTAGCTGCCGGCGAGATAGAAACGGCGGTCAACCTTTTCGCCCTCTGCCTCAATCTGCTGCGCCAGCAGTTCACCGAGCAGCACCTGCTCCGTGAAGTTCTTCGCGCCAATCACGATGCGCGACCCGTGCGGCGGATCACAGGCAGTGAGGCCCAGCGAAGTCATTGTAAGCAGGACAATGGCCGCCCGCAGTCTCATCATCGAGATCTCTCGACGGCGAGATAGCCTTCCAGCAAGCCGAGCAGCGCATCCAGCACGAGCGCAAGCAGCGCCGCCGGGATGGCACCTGCAAGCACGAAGCGGTTGTCCACCGAAGCCACGCCGCGGAAGATGAACTCACCTAAGCCGCCGGCGCCGATGGCGGCGGCGATGGTGGCGACGCCCACGCAGGTGACGGTCGCCGTACGCAGGCCGGCGAGGATCACGCTTGCGGAGAGTGGAAGCTCTACACGCAAGAGGCGCTGCATGTTGCTCATCCCAAGTGCATTGCTTACGTCTATCAGAGCTGGATCGATGCCGCGGATGCCCGTGTACGTATTGCGCAGGATGGGCAGCAAGGCGTAGCCGGTGAGCGCCAGAATCGCGAGCCGGGCGGCACGGTCACCGAGCCATGGAACAGGCAGCAAGAGTCCGAAGAGCGCCAGCGACGGAATGGTCTGCACAATGTTCGTGAAGCCGATGACCGGACGAGCCCAGCGCTCGTGGCGCGTCAGCCAGATGCCTGCAGGCAGTGCAATGGCGCACGCCAGGAGCACCGACCAGCCTGTCAGCCAGAGATGCTCAAAGGTGAGCCGGGCGAGTTCGTAGCCGTGCTGGCGCAGGAAGCTCGTCATGCAGCAGGCTCAAAGCGGTTGGCGGCTTTGACGTACTCCGTCACGGTCGGCAGTGTGGACTGGAGCACCTCGCCGCTTCGCAAGTCAGCGGTAATGTGCCCTGCATCCACAAAGAGGACGCGATGCGCCAGGAAGATCGCCTCCTGCAGGTCATGGGTGACAATCAGCGCGGTCTTGTGCAGGCGGCCGAGTAGTTCGCGCAGCATGGTCTGCATCTCCGCACGCGTGAGCGGATCGAGTGCGCCGAACGGCTCGTCAAGCAGCAGCAAAGAAGGATCGTTCGCCAGAGCGCGGGCAAGCCCGACACGCTGCCGTTGGCCGCCGGAAAGCTCATGCGGGTGCCGATTTGCAAACTTCGCCGGGTCGAGACCGACGGACTGCAACAGTTCCGCCGCGCGATCCTCTCTCTCTTTCGCAGGCTTGTCTGCAAGCTCCAGCGGCAGCGCGACGTTTCGCGCGATGGTCATGTGCGGATAGAGCCCGGTCTCCTGAATCACGTAGCCGATGCCGTGACGCATGCGCCGCAGCGCTGCATCCGGCGTACCGGGACCAATCGTCTCCCTGTTCACGGTAACGCTGCCGCTGGTCGGCAGCACCAGCCCGTTGACCGTGCGCAGCAGCGTCGTCTTGCCCGAGCCGGAGCGGCCCAGTAATGCTGTGGTCGTCCCTGGCTCGAGCTGGAGCGAAATATTGTTGAGGATCGGCGCGGTCTGTGAACCTTCACCTGGCCGCGAGCCCGGTGGTGTGAAGCATACGTTCGTAAACGTCACACCACCGGCGTTGGCCATACGGTTACTCGAAGGTGTCGGGCTGGTCGTCAGCAGGCCCTTCACCGGCCGTCGAGACAAGCTGGCCGCTTGGCTCGTCAAGATCGGCGAGGCTGGCTTCTTCGTGCTCCGGCTGCACAGGCGTATCAAAGGTCTCCGGAGTCGGATCCGCCACACTTGTGGGCGTTGCGCCGGGCTGGCCCTTCACGCGGACGACCGTGATCTTGGCGAAGCCCTCACGGAACGAGGGCGGACGCAGGCGCTCGGCCATCTTCTCCATCACATCGTCGGCAAGGCGGCGCTCACGGCGCGAGTTACGTTCCATGCAGACGGCGAGCGGCACGTCAAAATACACAGCCTGAGCTTCGTAGCCGAAGCTCTTCGCCATCTTGATCCACTGCCGCCGTTCGTGGGCGGAAAGGTTTGTCGCGTCCACGTAGTTCCACGGCATCTTCGCGATCAGGCGGGCACGCAGCAGCGAGCGCAGCGTCGAGAAGACGAGACCGCTGTAACGCTGATCGGTAATGTCGTCGAACAGGATGGTGCGCAGCATATCCGAGGAAAGCGGGGTCACGCCGCGGCGCTTGTACCAGGTAGTCTTGCCGGATCCGGGCAGGCCAATTGCCAGCACCACATAACCCTTAGGTGCCTGCTTAGCGCCATCGCCGGCACCTACGGGCTGAGCCTCGGCGGGCGGTGTCGACAGCGACTCCGGCTGGGTCTCGACCACAATGCTGCCGGGCTGTTGTGCTTCCGGCTCACCTTCCGCCTCCGGAGCTTCGCTTGCGGGGAGATCCAGCGGCTCGTGCTCATCGGCGGAAGCAACGGCCGCGTCCAGCGTGGCCGGTTCGGCATCCTCAGCAGCCGCTGCTTTCGGCATCTCGGGGTAAGAGGGACGAAGCGCCGCCGGCTGGTTCGACGGGATCTCCTGGCCGCTCTTGCCGGTGGCCTCACTGTTGTTCGGCCCGCGTTTACTGCGTCTCTTCATTTTTTCGCGCATCCAGTTGCGCGTCGACTCGCGCATATCCTTCTCTCATCTAGGGACCGGCGCTGCGATGCGGGCTTGCACCCGTGTGCGTTTCGCGCCTCCGTCCAGCTTGTAGCATACAGGCAGGGGTGCCCGCAAAATGGTGCAACACATCAGCAGGCTTTCCCGTGGAAGACTCTCGCTGTACGCACGTAGAATGAAGTCAATGTGCCGCGGAGCACCCGGCGCGTACACACAAAGGAGAACGGCTCCAGCATGGCAGTGAAGGTAGGCATCAACGGCTTCGGCCGCATCGGGCGGAACGTCTTCCGCACCGCAATCGGCAATCCGGACATCGAGTTTGTGGCAGTGAACGACCTGACCAGCCCGGCCACGCTGGCGCACCTGCTGAAGTACGACTCCATACTCGGCAATCTGAAGAACGAGATCGTCGCGGGTGACGACTTCATCAGCTTCGACGGCAAAAAGATCAAGGTCTTCGCAGAGCGCGACCCGGCAAAGCTGCCCTGGGCTGAGGTCGGTGCGCAGATCGTTGTCGAATCGACCGGTCACTTTACCGATGCGGAGAAGGCGAAGGCACACCTCGGCACGACGGTGAAGAAGGTGATCATCTCAGCACCTGCGACCAACGAGGACATCACGATTGTGCTCGGCGTGAATGAGGAGAAGTATGACGCCGCGAAGCACCACGTCCTCTCGAACGCGAGCTGCACGACCAACTGCCTTGCGCCCGTGGTCAAGGTGCTGAACGACACCTTTGGCATCACCAGCGGCATTATGACCACAATTCACAGCTACACGAACGACCAGGTCATCCTCGACTTCCCGCATAAGGACCTGCGCCGCGCCCGTGCCGCTGCTCTGAGCATGATTCCGACGTCGACCGGTGCGGCAAAGGCGCTGAAGCTTGTCATCCCGGAGATGGCCGGCAAGCTGGATGGCTTCGCGATCCGCGTCCCCACACCGAACGTCTCGGTCGTCGATCTGACCTTCAACACGGACAAAGCCATCACTGTCGAGTCGGTCAATGCGGCGCTCAAGGCCGCGGCTGAAAGCGGCCCGCTCGCCGGCTATCTCGGCTTCACCACCGAAGAGCTCGTCTCGGCGGACTTCAAGGGCGATTCGCGCTCGTCCATCGTGGATTCCAAGCTGACCAAGGTCATCGGCGAGAAGACCGGCAAGATCATCTCCTGGTACGACAACGAATGGGGCTACAGTTCACGCGTGAAGGACATGATCCTCTTCCTGGAGCAGAAGGGCCTTTAAGGCCGGCCAGCACGCATGCCCAAGCCCGCGACGATTTCCCTTTCCGAACACGCACGCAAAGAGGCGATTGCCTCCATCCAGCACTACTTTCAGCAGAACATGCCTGAGGAGATCGGTACACTTCCCGCCGGTCTTCTCCTCGACTTCTTCCTCGAAGACATCGCGCCGGTTGTCTACAACCGAGCCGTTCAAGACGCGCAGGAGCGGCTACAAGCGCGCGTCGGCGAACTGGATAGCGATCTCTATGTCGATCCGTTCCAGTACTGGGCGCGTCTCGAGCGCAAGCGAAAGTCTCGTTAGCTGCATCCATTCACTCGCGGCCGCACAACAGCAAGGAGCACCATGCCAACTCCCTCGATTCGTGATCTCGATCTCCGCGGCAAACGCGTCTTCATCCGCGTCGACTTCAACGTGCCCCTGTCGAAGGACGGTGGTGAGATCCTCGACGACACGCGCATTCGCGAGACGCTGCCCACCATCGAGTTCGCTTTGCGCGCCAAGGCGAAGGTGATCCTTGCTGCACACCTTGGCCGGCCGAAGGGTGAGCGCGTGGAGTCGATGAGCCTGCGCCCGGTGGTGGACCGTCTGCGCTCGTTGCTGGATGCGGACCTCGGCGCGTCACGCAACGTTGCGTTCTCACCAGACTGCGTCGGAGAGATCGCGGAGGAACTCGTCTCGAATCTCGAGCATGGCCAGGCGCTGCTGCTGGAAAACCTGCGCTTCCACGCGGAAGAAGAGAAGAACGATCCAGCTTTCGCACAGCAGCTCGCATCGCTAGCGGACGTCTACGTGAACGATGCCTTCGGCGCGGCGCACCGGGCCCATGCCTCCACCGAGGGCATCACGCATTTGGTCAAGGAAAAGGCAGCTGGGTTGCTCATGGAGAAGGAGCTTAAGTTCCTCGGGAAGGCGCTTGAGTCGCCAGACAAGCCCTTCGTCGCAATCGTCGGCGGGGCCAAGGTCTCTGACAAGATCGAGGTCATTGACAACCTGCTGAACAAGGTCGACGCCTTGATCGTGGGCGGTGGCATGGCGTACACCTTTCTGAACGCAAAAGGGCAGAAGACCGGTAAGAGCCTGCTGGAAGCGGACAAGATCGACGTCGCCGCAGCAGCGCTCAAGAAGGCGGAAGAAAAAGGTGTGCGCTTTCTCTTGCCGATCGATCACGTGCTGGCTGACCGGTTTGCCGCCGATGCAAAGACCGAGATCTTTGAGGGCGAGAACGACTTCCCTGCTGAGCTGCTTGCGCTTGATATCGGGCCCAAGTCGATCGAGTCGTTTGTCAATGAAATCGCTCAAGCACGCACGATCGTCTGGAACGGTCCCATGGGCGTGTTTGAGATGCCGGCGTTTGCCGCAGGCACCATGGCCATCGCGGAAGCCGTCGCCGTGAATGTGGACGCGACCAGCATCATCGGCGGCGGTGACTCCGTATCGGCGGCGCACCAGGCCGGGGTTGCAGATCGCATCACACACATCTCCACCGGCGGCGGCGCGAGCCTCGAGTTCCTGGAAGGCAAAACTCTGCCCGGCGTGGCGGCTCTCGCCACCAGCTAAGCGGTAACCGGACCGGGACGATACGACTGGACTGCTCAGTTTGCCAAAGCCGCAATCAAATACCTAAGCTGCACTGCGAAGGGGATTCGCTCACATGCGCAAGAAGATCATCGCGGCGAACTGGAAGATGTTCAAAAATCCGAAGGAGTCTCTCGCCTTTCTGGACGACTTTCTACCAGCGGTGCAAGATCATGACCGTGACGAGATCCTCATCTTCCCGACCGCAACCTCGCTCTCAACGGTGATTGATCGCGTGGAAGGCACCAACGTGCGCGCCGGTGCGCAAACAATGCACTGGCTCAACGAGGGGCCGTTCACGGGCCAAACTTCGCCCACGATGCTCACCAGCATCGGCACCACACATGTGCTGCTCGGCCACAGTGAGCGCCGCCTGTATGCCAATGAAAGCTATGAGCACGTGAACCTGAAGCTGAAGGCAGCGATTGCGCACGACCTCATCCCCGTGCTCTGCCTGGGCGAGATGCTGGCCGACCGCCAGACCGGCTACACCAAAGACACCCTGCTCGCGCAGATGGGCGCAGCGCTCGCGAACCTGCCCACGGAAAGGGCGCAGACGCTTGTGATTGCGTACGAGCCGATCTGGGCTATCGGAACGGGATCGACGGCAACGCCCGAGCAAGCCGACCAGACCCACGCCATTATCCGGGCCGATCTTAAGGATCGTTTTGGCCCCGTGGTCGCGCAAGCGACCCGCATCCTCTATGGCGGCTCCGTAAAGCCGGACAATGTCGGCAGTCTGCTCAGCATGCCGAACATCGATGGTGCTCTTATCGGCGGTGCAAGTCTTGAGCCGCACTCCCTTGCCGCGATGGTCAAGTACTCCATCTAGCTCCATGCCGGTTTTGCAACAAGCAAAGGCCGCGTGAGATCACGCGGCCTTTGCTCTGCGTCTGGATACACCAGGACTAGCGGCCGTGGTGATGACGATGATGATGGCGGTGATGATGGGACTGGGCAGAAGCGGGTGACAGTGCACCGGCGATGGTCAGCAGTGCAATGAGGGCAAATACTCCACGTGCGATCTTCAGCATGTTTTCTCCTTGGTGACGCGTTGGGGACGATGCACTAGTAGCGGCGATAAGGGTGCCGATACGGATGCGCGAAAGGACGACGGTGATAGGGTCGGCGGTAGTAAGGGCGACGATATGGACGACGATCGTAACGTTCGTGTCGCGGTCCATATTGCGCAAGCAGAGGCGATGCTTCCCCGACACCTATTACCAGTAGCAGTAACACCAGCGCAGCGCGAGCAAATTTCTTCAAGCGAATCACCCTTGGAACCCTTACTCCACGTAGAGACGCGGAACCGGGCAAAGATGTTGCGTACCTGCGCTGAGTCAACGTGTCTAGTGCACAACGCCGGCTTCCGCAAACGGCCAGTAAACAAAAGCCGCCTTGCCGTAGATCAGCGATCGTTGCACAGGACCAAAGTCACGGCTGTCAGACGAGATAGAACGGTGGTCACCCATCATGTAGTACTCGCCCGATGCCAATTGCAGCTGAGGCTCCGAGCGCTCGTCAGCATAGCGCGCCGGCACGTAGGGCTCAGTCAACTCTTGTTCGTTGACGAAGACACGCCCATGCTCAATGCGTAAGCGGTCGCCTGGCAGCGCAATGACGCGCTTGATGTAGCTCTTGCTGGTGTCACGCGGATATTGGAAGACGACGACATCGCCACGGTGGATCGCACCCATGCGATAGGCCAGTTTGTTGATGAGCAGGCGATCCTGATCCTGCAACATCGGCACCATACTGGTTCCCTCCACCCGCACGGGAGGGTAGAAGAGCATGATTACGGAGAGCGACACCGCAACGGGGATGAGAATGTCGCGCAACCAACCGAAGGTACTGTTCCGATCTTTGTTTATGGATGCGATCGGATTGCGCTTAGGGTCGTTCACGGCTGCTCCCAATGTAGTGAGACGCGCGGCTTGACGCAACGGCGTACCGTAGCAACGGCCCGCAGATAACGGGGCCGTTAAGAACGTCATCTCAAGCCTTTTGGGATTTAGTATCAGAATTGGCCCAGAGACGGAGATCTTCATGCCTGCAACCACTATGGAAGAGCCGGTAAAACAGGGGGAAGACGCTCCCCGCGCAATGACCGCGCCCAAGCCGGGCAATCTGCCGGCGCTCGCCACCGAACGGCAGAACGAAGCCTCTATTGGCCTCGACACGAAGTCGGCGCTTGAGATCGCACGCATCATCAATGCGGAAGACAACAAGGTAGCCGGTGCCGTCAAGAAGGCGGTGCCGGAGGTGGCGCAGGTCATTGATGTGGTGGCGCGGTGCCTCCGCGACGGTGGACGGCTAATTTATGTGGGCGCAGGCTCATCAGGCCGCATTGCCGCGCTCGACTCGTCGGAGTGCCCGGCGACGTTCTCGACGCAGCCCGCGCAGGTGCAATACATCATGTGCGGCGGGCCCAAGGCGCTGGCAAGCGCAGCCGACGTGAATGAAGACTCGCCTGAGATGGGCCATCGCGACATTGCGAAACGGCGGCCCACGCGTAAAGACATCGTCATCGGCATCTCCGCTTCCGGCCGCACGCCCTATGTCGTGGGTGCGGTGGAGTATGCCCGTGCCCGCGGTGCAAAGACGGCTGCCATCGTTTGTAATCGTGACACCGCACTGGCTGACGTTGCGGATATCTGCATCGTTGCCGAGGTCGGCCCTGAGGTCATCAGCGGATCGACGCGCCTGAAGGCATCGTCCGCGCAAAAGATGATCACGAACATGATCACGACCGGCGCGATGACGCGGCTCGGCTATGTGTACGACAACCTCATGGTCAACGTGCACATGAAGAATCAGAAGCTGGTGGAGCGTGGCATCAGCGTGCTGATGCGGCTCACCGGCGTGGACCGTGAGGTCGCGATTCGCACTATCAAGTCAGCGGGTAAGTCGATTCCTCTTGCGGCCGTCATGCTCAAGGCGGGCGTCGACAAAATGGAAGCAGTGCGGCGTCTGCAGAAGGCCGACGGAAACGTGCGGCTCGCCATCGAGGACTCCCGGCTGGAGCTCTGACCTTCGCAAAGCTCAAAAGGGGCGTCGATTGCGACGCCTTTTGCTTTGCAGACACGTTGGCGCAAACACTCATCGAATGGGTTGATGCGCATTCTGCTTTTGCTGCAAGTGCTGTCGACCTTGTCGATGTTCGGGCTGATCTGGTTTGTACAGGTCGTGCACTACCCACTGTTTGCAAGAGTAGGTTCCGACTTCACCGCTTACGCCGCGGACCATGCCACGCGAACAACATACGTGGTGGCACCACTGATGGTCGTTGAGTTGGCGACCGGCGCCCTGCTCCTGCGGCCTGTCTGGCGGCCGGGCGCTGTTCATGCCGATGAGGCCGTGGTGGGCGCAGTCCTGATCGCGGTGATCTGGCTGGCAACGGCGCTTGTGCAGGTGCCGCTCCACAACACCTTGCAGACGCGTTTCGATGCAGGTAAGGTCACGCGCCTCGTCCGGACGAACTGGATTCGCACGTTCGCGTGGTCCCTGCGTGCCGTACTCGTGCTGATGTGGGCAGGACGGCTCGCCGCCTGAGGCTGGGCATCCAGCTTGGCACCGCCAATACCTGCTCCGCGCCTGCAACACTCCGTACACTGTTGCCATGGATAAGTTCGTCGTCCGCGGAGGCAATCCCCTTCTCGGCACCATCAAGGTTTCCGGCGCAAAAAACTCTGCCCTGCCGTGCATGGCCGCCGCCATTCTCACCGAGGATGAAGTGATCCTCGAAAACATCCCGCAGGTCCGTGATATCGAGACCGAGCGCAAGCTGCTGGAGGCCATGGGGGCCACCTGCGAGCTGGGCTATGGCCGTGCGCAGCACCGCACCACCATCCAGTGCGCCGTGCTGAGCGACCCGGAGGCCAAATACGAGATCGTGAAGACGATGCGCGCCTCCTCGCTGGTTCTGGGACCGCTGGTGGCACGCACCGGTATGGCACGAGTCGCGGTACCTGGCGGCTGCGCCATCGGCGGACGTCCCATCGACCTGCACCTCAAAGGTCTGGAGCAGATGGGCGCGAAGATTACGCAGGAGCACGGCTACATTGAAGCCCGCACCGAGCGCCTGAAGGGCGCCCACATCGTCTTCGACAAGATCACCGTCACCGGCACGGAAGACCTTCTCATGGCGGCAGTGCTCGCGGACGGCGAAACGCTGATGGAGAACTGTGCGCGCGAGCCTGAGGTTACCGACCTGGCCGCAATGCTCGTAGGCATGGGCGCAAAGATCGAGGGTGCCGGCACCGGAACCATCCGCGTGAACGGCGTCGAGAAGCTGCATGGCGTAAAGCATCGCATCAACCCGGATCGTATCGAAGCAGGCACCTTCCTCATCGCAGGCGCGATCAGCGGCGGCGACTTGAACGTGGACTGCTGCAACCCGCAGCATCTGGCCGCCGTCATCAGCAAGCTGGAAGAGTGTGGCGTGCGCATCGACGTCGGCAAGGACAACATCCGTGTCCGCAGCGAAGGTCATCTGAAGGCGGCGGATATCTCCACGGTGGAGTACCCCGGCTTTCCAACCGACATGCAGGCGCAGTTCATGGCCCTTGCCACGCAGGCTGAGGGCACCAGCAACATTACGGAAAACATCTTCGAGAACCGCTTCATGCACGTGAGCGAGCTTGCGCGCATGGGCGCCAACATCCAGGTAAACGGCCGCACGGCTACCGTACGCGGCAAGACGCCATTGCAGTCTGCGGCGGTGATGTGCAGCGACCTGCGTGCCTCTGCGTCGCTGGTGCTGGCTGCGCTGATCGCGGATGGCGAGACGATTCTTGACCGCGTGTATCACATCGATCGCGGCTATGAGCGCATCGAGGAGAAGCTGCGCGGCGTGGGTGCGCAGATTCGCCGCATGGGTGAGGTCTTCGGCAAGCGTTAGCGGCGGTCACGGTAGCATTGGGGAACTCACCGATCAGGAGCCCCGATGCGCCGCGCACCCCGCCTTGCCGCTTCCCTGCTTGCTGCCTGCTTTGTTCTTTCGAACACCGCCGCCGCTGCGCAGATTCCGCTCCTGCCTGAGCGAAGCGACTGGAGCGCACCCGCAGCGGCCTGGTGGTCGCACGTTCAGTTTCTTGCGGACGACAAGCTGGAAGGACGCTTGACCGGCACACCCGGTTACGACAAGGCCGTCGCTTATGTGGAGCAGCAGTTTCTGGCGGCAGGCTTGAAGCCTGCAGGCAGCAAGGGTTATCAGCAGCCCATCACGCTTGTGCCCACGGAGTTGGACCTGCCGCACTGCAGCATGGAGCTGCAACGGCCTGATAGACGCGTCGTGAAGTTCGAGGTGGGCAAGGAGGGCAGCAGCTCCATTGAGTCGCTGCCTGAAGTGCATGCGCCGCTCGTCTTCCTCGGCTATGGCCTGCAGGTGCCGCGCAAGCATGTGGACGACTATGCCGGCATGGATCTGCACGGCAAGATCGCCGTGTTCTTCAACGCCGCACCTCGGAATCTGCAAGGGCCGCAGCGTGCCTATGCCCGCGGTGCCGACCAGCGCTGGAAGGCGCTGCAGCGTGCCGGCGCGGTGGGCATGCTGTCGTTCACCTTGCCAAGGATCATCCCAGGGCAGGAGAAGATGACGGCGGCACAGATCGCTGCCGCGCAGCCACAACGCGCACTCGGCCCGCAGCTTGATTTCGCCGATCCAGACCTGAACCGTCTGCCGGGCCTGCAATTTAACGGCAGCATCACTTCACCGGCCGCCGCCGAGCGGCTGCTTGAGGGCACGGGGCACAGCTACGAAGAGCTGCGCGCGCTTGCTGCGAAGGGTGAACCGTTGCCACACTTCGCCATACCGGGTATGTTCGTCGCGCACACCTCCGTGACGAAGCTTCAGCCCGTAATCGCGTCCAACGTGATTGGCATGCTCGAAGGCTCTGACCCAAAGCTGAAAAGGGAGCACGTAGTCGTAAGCGCGCATCTTGATCACCTTGGCATTGGCCGCGAGATCAACGGCGACAAGCTCTACAACGGCGCGATGGACAACGCCAGCGGCGTGGCCTCCGTGATTGAGTCGGCGAAGCTGATGGCGGCGCAGCCGCGTCCTAAGCGCTCCGTGCTGTTTATTGCGTTTATGGGCGAGGAGCTTGGCGAACTCGGCTCGGCATACTTCGCCACCAAGCCCACCGTGCCTCGGTCCCAAATCGTCGCCGACCTCAACATGGACATGTACCTGCCGCTCTTTCCTCTTCGCTTTCTTGAGGTGCAGGGGCTAGGCGAGTCGACGCTGGGCAACGATGCGCGCGCGGTGTGCCAGTTGAACGATGTCGAGGTGCAGTTTGACAAGCAGCCGGATGAGAACCGCTTTGTCCGCTCTGACCAGGTGAACTTCGTCAAGCAGGGCATCCCGGCGCTGGCCTTCAAGTTTGGCTGGACACCGGACTCACCCGAAGAGAAGACCTTTAACGACTGGGTCAAGACGCGTTATCACAAGCCGAGTGACGATCTGGCGCAGCCCGTGGACAAGGTCGCCGCCGCGCAGTTCACAGTCGTGCTCGCGCAGCTCACCATGCGCATTGCGGATGAGACGCCGCGACCGAACTGGTACCCGGAGAGCTCGTTCAGCACGACGGTCGCTGCGCGCTAGCTGCGACAAAGCGGCGTACTCTTAATGCAGGAGACCGTGATGGCGACGCAGCCCGCACCCATGCCGATTGAGCAGTACCTGCACACGAGCTACAGCCCGGACGTGGATTTCGTGGACGGCTACATCGAGGAGAGAAATTTGGGGGAACACGAACACGCGCGGCTGCAATGGCTTATCGCAAAAGCTTTTGGGCCCCGCGAAGCGGAGTGGAATCTGGAAGGCGTCATCGAGCAGCGGATTCGCGTGGACGCAAACCGGGTACGTATCTGCGACGTCGCCCTGCTGAGAGCAGATGCTCCTTTCGAACGTGTCATTAAGGTTCCACCCTTCCTGTGTATCGAGATACTCTCCCGCGAAGACAGGCTGTCACGGGCACAGAGCGTTCTGAGCGACTACCAGCAAATGGGCGTAGAGCACGTCTGGTTGCTGGACCCACAACGTGATGTGGCGTACACCTTTGACGCAAATGGCTTGCACCTCGCCGAGGACGAGTTACAAATTGCCGGCAGTGAGATCCGGCTTGACTACCACGAACTGTTTCGGCGCTTTCACCAGGTACGCGGTTAATTATGAGCGACGACACGCTGCCCTACAACCTGCCGCAAGCACCCGCCACCATGCCCGGCGTGAGGGTCGCCGTTCTAGGCACGGGCAAGATGGGCGGCATCCTCTTGCAGGCCTTTCTCAAGAACAACCTCCTGCATCCCGAACAGATCGTGGCGACCGTGGCACATCCTGAACGCGCTGTGGCTCTCTCTACGCAGTACTCGGTTGAGGTGAGCACCGACAACCTGGAGGCCGCGCGCGATGCGGACGTGATCCTGCTGGGGGTGAAGCCGATGCAGGTGCCCGCGCTTGTGAAAGAGATTCGGCCTGCACTAACAAAGGACAAGCTGCTGCTTTCGTTCGCAGCCTCCGTGAAAACTTCTGCCATCGAGGAAGCCGCCGGCCTTGAAGTTGCCGTCATTCGCGCCATGCCGAACACGCCTGCGATGCTGGCTGCTGGCATCACGGCGCTGTGTGGGGGGCGCTACGTTTCGGAGGCGCAGCTTGCGATCGCGCAGCGCATCTTTGGCACCGTGGGCCGCACCGTGATCGTGGATGAGAAGCACATGGACGCCGTGACCGGTCTCTCCGGCTCGGGTCCCGCTTTCATCTACATCATTATTGAGGCCCTGGCCGAAGCCGGCGTAAACGTTGGCCTGCCGCGCGACATCGCCACCCAGCTTGCCGCGCAAACCACCTACGGCTCGGCTCGCATGGTCCTTGAGACGGGCTACCATCCCGCGCTGCTGAAGGACGCCGTCACCACTCCGGCAGGATGCACGGTTGACGGTATCCTTGAGCTGGAAGAGGGTGGTCTACGCGTCACGCTCATCAAGGCCGTCAAGCGTGCCACGCAGCGCGCGCGCGAACTGGCTGCGGGCTAATATGGCGACGCACATCGTACCGATCGATGCACGTCCGGCAGTGCAAACGCGTTCGCTCACCGGCGTTAGCCGATGGGCATGGGCGACGCTCACCTTCTTCATCGTTGTGGTGCTTGAAGGTGCCGTGGTGCGGGCGACGTCTTCCGGCGCGGGCTGTGGCGATCGCTGGCCTCTCTGTAACGGCGAGATCCTGCCGCATCATCCGCGCTTAGCAACAATCATCGAGTTCGCGCATCGCTCGCTTACCGGCCTGTCAAGTGTCATGTTCCTCGGCCTGATCCTGTGGACGTTTTACGCGACGGCCAAACGTCATCCGGCACGACGCGCCGCCGTACTTGCGGGCTTCCTGCTGTTAAGCGAAGCGTTGCTTGGTGCCGTGCTCGTCCTCAGGCACTGGGTGCTGAACAATACGTCAACCGGGCGGGTGATCATGCAGTCCGTGCACTTCACCAACACTCTTCTATTGCTCGCGGCTACGGCGGTGACGGCGGTGTTGCTGGGGCGACGAACGGAACGCAAGCCTTTGCTGCCCGCATCGAAGACGTGGTTATGGCTGGCTCTAGCCGCAACGGTGATTACAGGCGCCACCGGCTCCCTGGCTGCGCTTGCCGACACGATCTTTCCCTCGCCCGACCTTCGCACGGCGCTTGCCGCCGACTTTGCTGCACACTCACCCACGCTCATCCGCATGCGCTGGATGCATCCCGCAGCCGCTATGCTGGCGACGGTCGCGGCCGTTGCGCTCGCGGTGGCAATGCGTCGCTCCGGAAACGGAGTCGGCTCAAAGCTCCTGCTTGCGAACGTTGCCGCTCAGCTCGCCATTGGTGTCTTAGACGTTTTGGTGCTTGCACCCACCTGGCTGCAGGTGCTGCATCTGCTCAGTGCAGACGTCTTCTGGATCTCGCTGGTTGTGATTGCAACCCATACGTCCAGAGGGCGTACAGGCACTGTAGTCTTCGCGGCATGACAAAGGCGCAGCCCCAGGGCTGCGCCTTTATAAATCACGCGGACTACTTAGGGTCGTGTGGCGTAGTGGTGGGCGACTTGTCGCCGGTCACCTTTTTGGCAACGATCTTGCTTCCGCGCGCCGTCTTGGTCGCGGCTACGGCCGTGCCATGCTTGGTTGCGTCGTAGGCCTCTTCGGTGCCGTTCGCCGTCTTCTTGGCGGCGACCTTTGTGCCCTTCTTGGTGCTGCGATAAGCCTTCTTGGTGCCTGACTTGGTCGCGTCGTAACCCTTCTCAGTGCCGTTGGCGACGGCGTGGCCGGCGTCCTTGGTAGCGGCAGCCGTTTCATGGCCGGCCTTCTTCGTGTCCTGTGTCGCCGTCTGCGCGAACGCCGGACCGGCTATGAGAGTTACTGCGAGCATGCATGCGGCAAATTTGTTCATGGGTCAGATTCCTCTTTCTTGTCGGAACACTCTCGACATAGATGAGTGAACCCGAAACGGAGTTGGACGTTTCGCGGCGACTTGCCACTTCGAAGTACGACGCAAACAGTCTGTCCGCATCGCCGTCATGCGCACGGCACGGCCGCGGCTTCCCTGTCGTAAAGCCTGTGCTGTATAGTTCGACCTTGTTAACCGGAATGCCTTTTCCGGACTCCTGAGAGGCCGCCCTCCGGCGAAATACCTTCTGATGATTGCTTCTGTTGCACTCTTCTTTGCGTCACGGCAGCTGACGACCCTCTCCGGTGTCGACATCCTCATCTTGCTGCTATATTTCGCGATCGTGCTGTTCATCGGCTTCTACGTGCGCGACTCGGCGAATACATCGGAGGAGTTCTTTCTCGCCGGCCGCGAGATGACAGCGTGGATCGCCGGACTATCGTTCGTCTCGGCCAACCTGGGCTCGCTTGAGCTGATGGGATGGGCAGGCTCCACGTATCAGTACGGCATCCTTGCAATGCACTGGTACTGGATCGGCGCAATCCCGGCCATGCTCTTCCTGGGCATCGTGATGATGCCCTTCTACTACATCTCCAAGACGCACTCCGTTCCCGGATACCTGCAGCTGCGCTTCGGCGAAAGCTCGCGTGCGCTTAGCGCCATCTCGTTCGCGCTCATGACGATTCTGATGAGCGGCGTGAACATGTACGCGATGGCCGTGGTGATGCAGACGGTTCTGGGCTGGAACATCACCTTTTCCATTTGGATCGGCGCGGTCACCGTGGCCATCTACGTGATGCTCGGTGGCCTGCGTTCCGCCATCATTAATGAAGTGCTGCAGTTCATTCTGATCTGGGCCGGCGCGGCCATGATCCCGATCCTCGGTCTCATCGAGGCAGGCGGCTGGTCGAACCTCAAGGCGCAAATTGCCACCAACGTTGGCTCGACCGCCTACACGCACCTGTGGTCCACGCTGGGCACGTTCAAGGGCAACCCGATGGGCGTGCACTGGACAGGAATCATCTTCGGCCTTGGTGCCATCGTCAGCTTTGGCTACTGGACCACCGACTTTCTTGTAGTCCAGCGTGTGCTTTCCGCCAACAACCTGCGTGCGGCAAAGATGGCGCCGGTGATCGGTGCTGCGTTCAAGATGGCCGTGCCGTTGATCGTCATCGTGCCCGGCCTGATCGCACTCGGCCTGATGAACCACGGTCAGCCCATCTATCACCTGGTACCGGGTGACGTGGCGGCGCGTACGGGCCAGCCCGCATACGATCAGGTGCTGCCGCTGATGCTGATCCGTTACTGCCCGCCGGGCTTGCTCGGCCTCGGCATCACGGCGCTGGTCGCAGGATTTATGAGCGGCATGGCGGGCAACGTCTCGGCCTTCTCCACCGTTTGGACCTACGACATCTATGGCGCCTTCATGAACAAGAAGGCGACGGATTCGCACTACGTCTTTATGGGCCGCGCCTCTACAGTGGTCGGCATGCTCGTGTCCATCGCCACGGCGTACCTGGTAATGCACGCCGCATCCATCATGGATTACGTGCAGGCGCTCTTTAGCTTCTTCATCGCGCCGCTATTCGGCACGGTAATCCTGGGTATGCTCTGGAAGCGTGCCACCTCGGCTGGCGGCTTCTGGGGACTGTTCTCGGGGACCGCCGCCTCCATCGGCATGTTCCTCTACGCGAACACCGGATCGGCACAGCATAAAGCGGCGGCATTGGCGCGCATCGCGCTCTCGCCGGACGCGCAGCCGCAGGCGGAGAACCTTTACCGTGCCCTGTGGAGCTGGCTGATCTGCGTCGGCGTCACCGTGGCCGTGAGCCTTGCAACCAAGCCCAAGACCGATGCAGAACTGAACGGCCTCGTCTACGGAGCTACGATCATTCCGCACGACGGTGCCATGACCATCTGGCAGAAGCCGGTCTTCTGGGCAGGCGTGGTTGCGGTCGTCTTCATCGGCCTGAACATCGCATTCTTCTAAACAGAACAGGAGCCATCCATGTCAGGCCCGCACCCACACATCGGCAGTAATCACCCGGCAACGGACGCCATCGATCCGATCCCGGGCAAGAGCCGCCTCTCCATCTGGTTTTTCTGTGGAGCGCTCTGCCTGGCATACGGCCTGGTCCTCGTTCCCGCAGGCGTGTATCAGATGACACACCCGCCTACGACCGTGCTTCACGACCTGCACCCCACATTCTGGTGGGGTGTGCTGATGACGATTTTTGGAGCAATCTATACGATCCGGTTTCGCCCAGGCAAGGGCTGAGCAGCCGCGTTCACACGGGTGCGCTACCCTGATAGGGCATGGCACGACGTAAGAACGCTCCGGCAGCAACGCCGCAGGAACACAAGCCGGAACACCTGTTTTTCAACCGCGATGAGAGCTGGCTGCGCTTCAACGGCCGCGTGCTGGAAGAGGCGCAGGACAAGAGCAATCCGCTGCTTGAGCGGCTACGCTTCCTATCGATTACGGCTTCAAACCTCGATGAGTTCATAGAGGTTCGTGTCGCGTCCATCCTGCAGCGCATCGAAGACGGCTTTTCGCTACCTATTGAGCAGGACGACGATGGGATGACCGAGCGGCAACGGCTCGACAGCCTGGCCGACCGGCTGCACGCCTATGTGCACGAGCAGTATGCCTGCTGGACACGTGAATTGCTGCCGGCGCTCGCCGCCGAGCGCATCCATGTGCAGCGCTGGCCAGAGCTCGACAAAGCCGGTCGGCAGGAAGCCGAGCGCTTCTTCGAGCGGGAACTCGACCCCCTGCTCACGCCCGTCACCATCGACCCGACGCACCCATTCCCGCGCGTCCTGAACAAGGCGCTGTGCCTCGCGCTCTTGTTGCGACGCAAACGCAGCAATGCAAAGGTGCTTGGGGTGCTGACCGTTCCGCGATCGCTGGCACGCATGGTACCCATGCCCGCTCCGGAGGGCGAGTTCCGCTTTGTGCCGCTGCACGAGGTGGTGGAGGCGCATGCGGAGCGCCTCTTTCCCGGCTACGAAGTGCTCGCCTGCTCGCCCTTCCGGGTCACTCGGAACAGCAATCTCTACCTGCAGGAGGAGGAGTCGCGATCGCTGCTGGAGAGCGTGCGTGAGGAGTTGCACAATCGCCGCAAGGGTGACGTGGTGCGGTTGGAGATTGAAGCCGGCGCCGACGAGCAGATGCTCGAGCAGCTGCGCATCAACTTCGACCTGGATCGCTGGCAGATCTTCCGTACCGACGGGCAGGTGAACCTCACCCGCGTGGCCGATCTCTACAGCGCGGTCGACCGGGCTGATCTGAAGTTCGGCAAGTTCACCGGTCGGGAGTACGCGCTCGACACCGACCCGAGCGGCAACGCGCAGAGTATCTTCGCCACGCTGCGATCGCGCGACATCCTCTTGCACCACCCGTTCGACAGCTACAGCACTGTCGAGAAGTTCATGGAAGCTGCCGCCGCCGACTCGCATGTGGTCAGCATCAAGCAGACGCTCTATCGCACGTCATCTGATTCGCCGCTCTTCCGCGCACTGCTTGAGGCCGCGCCGACCACCGACGTAACTGTCGTTGTCGAGCTGATGGCCCGCTTCGACGAGGACTCAAACATCCGCTGGGCGCGCACGTTGGAGGACTCCGGCGTGCAGGTGTTCCACGGCATCGTCGGCATGAAGACACATGCCAAGCTTGCGCTGCTGGTGCGCAAGGACGGCGACGGCGTGACGCGCCGCTACGCGCACCTGGGCACCGGCAATTACAACTCGGTCACGGCGCGCTTCTACACCGATATCAGCCTGCTCACGGCAGATGAGGTCATCACCAGCGCCGTGCAAAAGGTCTTCAACTACCTGACGGCGCAGGCCGAGCAGACAAGCTATCTGCCGCTGCTCGTCGCACCGATCACGCTCGCGCCCGCCGTGCTGGAACTGATCGGTCGTGAGGCGGAGCATGCCCGTGCGGGCCGGCCCGCCCGCATCATCGCGAAGATGAATGCCCTGCTCGACGGCAAGACAGTACGCGCGCTCTATGACGCGTCCCAGGCGGGCGTTGAGATCGACCTCGTCGTACGGGGTATGTGCGCCTTGAGGCCAGGTCTGCGCGGCATCAGCGAACGCATCCGTGTGCGCTCGCTGGTCGGCCGCTTTCTGGAGCACAGCCGCATCTTCTGGTTCAACAACGGCGCCACGCCCGAGAACGACACCAGCGAGGTGTATTGCGGTTCGGCGGACTGGATGTCGCGCAATCTATACGATCGCTGCGAAGCCGTATTCCCGGTAAACAACCCGGAACTTCGCGCCCGCTTGCGCAACGAGATCCTGCAGACCTACCTGGATGACACGGTGAAAACCCGCTTGCTTACCTCGAGTGGAGAGTATGTACGAGCGGCCAGAGGACCTTCTCCCTTCGATGCGCAGATCCATTTTATGCAGATGGCCAGCGGGGTTGCGCCTTCGGTACCGCCAGCGATCTTGAGTGAGCCGGAGCGGGTAGGTACACCAGCAAAAAAGAAGCCGGCACGACGCCGAGAAGTTCCTACATCTGCAAAGCCCGCGTAGGGCTTGAGCGCGCGGATAGGTGTTCTTAGTCTGTCTCTTCACGCCAAAGGTTTGTCATCCCGCAGCGTAGCGGAGGAATCTGCTTTCCTTAACCTGCTCGGCAAGGCAAAAGAAAGCAGATCCCTTCGCTGCGCTACGGGATGACAAACATGGAACGCTGCGGGCTGACAAACAGAGCGCCCGCAGCTGAACGTAGACGCTACTGCACCGTAACCGGGAACGTATACGTATGCCGCAGCGAGTTGTCCGCCGCAGTGGCGGTGATATTCAGCAGGAACGTGCCATACGGCGTGGCCGTGCCTGGGGTGGTAGTGCCACCCGAACCTACGCCCGTTCCACCGCCAGTGTTGTTGCTGTTGTTGGTCGAGTCGACGATGCTCAGCGAGCAACCGCCCGACATGACCGTGACGCACACCAGCAGAAGCAAAAGCGCACCGAGCTGGCGGCGTCTTCGCGGCAGCACGAGGCCCATCAGAGCAAGCGCCGCAGCGATGCCGCCTGCCGCAGTCTTGCCCGGCATGGCAGGCGCGGGCCGCAGCGATGCCGTAGCAACGCTTGTGTTGATGGTAAGCGTCGTCGTTCCATTGCCGGCCACCACGGGCGCGTTCAGGCTGCAGGTGATGTGCACCGCGGCAGGAGGCACGCAGCTGACGATGATCTGTCCGCTATAGCTGCCGAGCAGGGTGATGGTGGCCTTTGCGGTCCCGCTCGCACCGGGGCTCAGCAGGAGGCTTCCCGGGGAGAAAGTCAACGAGAAGTCACCCACAGAGACGCTGACGGCCATCGAAGCGACGGGCAGGAAGCTCGCGTCGCCGTTGTAGACTGCGGTGATGAGATGCGTACCGCCGCTGAAGCTCGCCACGTTCAGCGTAGCGATGCCGGTGGCGATGCCACCGGGCGTGACCGCGGCGGTGCCGATTGCGTTGGGAACGCCGCTCGTGTTGTCGAAGAAGGTCACGGTGCCGGTAGGTGCTGTCGTGATCAAGGTGCTCACCGGCGTCACTCTGGCAATGAGCAGGATGGAGCCACCCGCATTGACGGCGGAGACGTTGGAAGTCAGCGTAATCGCCGCAGCGGCCTTGCCCGTGTTCACGCCGACGCCGCTGGCGTTGCTGCCCGCGTAATTGACGTCTCCGCTGTACGTCGCCGTGAGGGCGATGGCGTTGCCGGCCGGCAGCGTGACCGTCGCCGTTGCGGTGTTGCCGGAGAGAGCTGCCGTGGCGATGACCACTCCGTTCGACAGGAAAGAGACGGTGCCCGTGAGCGCAGGGCCGCTGCTTGCGGGTGTGACGACGGCCGTAAGCGTGACCGGCTGCCCTGCGACGGGCGGGTTCGGTGACACCTGCAGCGTGGTCGTGGTCGCGATCAGGCTTGTGCTGCCGTTGATGCTCACCGGCGCTGAGTTCGTGGCGACGTAGTTGCCGTCACCCTGGTAGGCCGCGACGAGCGAGCGCGTGGAACTGGTCAGCGACAGCACATAGGCACCCGAGGTCTGCGGCACCTGGATCGTCGCCAGCACGGTCGCGCCGTCCAGGATATTGACGGTGCCCGTGGGTATGGGCGCAGAGGTGCTGCTACCGGCGGGCGGCGTCACGCTCACCGTAAGGTCATACTTCTGCGTTGCGGAGTTCGGGATCGACCACACTTGCCGAAGCAGTGGAACCGCTGGGCAGCGCCGCCGTAAACGGTGTTGATGCGACGGACGTGCCGTACGCCGTCACCGAGACATTGCCGCTGGGAGTGCCCACGCCGCTGGGGATGCGCACCGTTACGGTGACCGGGATCGTACCGCCGACCGTGATCGGCGTCGACGGCACGGTGGCCGTTACCGCCGCAGTTTCCGGCTGCACCGTCGTGGTGACGGTGTTGCTGGTTCCGGTCGCATAGGTGCTGTCGCCGCTATACGCACTGGAGATGTCGTAGAGATCGCCGTCAAGCGTGCTTGTATTGAGCGCTACTGTGCCATCGTTCAGCAGCGTCGCCGGCCCGAGAGTGACGGCGTTGCCGCTGGTGCGCCCTCGCAGCGTTGCCGTGATGGTGCCGGTCGGCACGCCGGAGCTGCCGCTGGTGCTGAAGCTGAGCGTGAGGTTCTGGCCATGCGTGAGGTTGGTACTGGAGACACTCAGGTTGACCGTGGGCGTGGTTGTGCCCGTGGCCAGTGCCTTCAGCAGGGCCACCGTGTCCATGGTGCCGAGGCCGTCCGCTGCCGTCCACGTGCCCTCCGCCACGGACGTGTCTGCGTGCGTAAAGATCTTGTGGCCGACGCTCAGCCGGTACAACGAGGGTGCCAGTTCGCCGATGCGGCCGTGCATGGCGACATAGGCGCGGAGTGCCGTTGCGAGCGCGGCGACGTCCGGCGACAACGCGTCGGGTGAGGCGCGCAGGCCGTCTAGTGGCAGACCCAGTGCAAACTGCCACTCGGGCCGGATGTCTCCTGGAGAAGCGGCAGCGCCTGCCTGGACCGCACCCAATCCCGTCACTTCGACCGGTACAGGAGTTCCGGCATCCAGCAGCGTTACTCCGGTCGCGGCTGCCTCCTTCAAGAGATCGCTCCCCTGCAGCGAACCGCTGACCGGCAGCACGACGACGCTCTCCACTCCCGCGTCCAGCGCCGCCTGCAGCGATGTCTGCGCATCGGTTTCATCGGTGCTGCCAACCACCAATCCGGCCACAAAGCTCTGCAGCGATGGCGAGACAGTCGGCAGTGCGTCCGGCAGGATCGCGGAGGCACTCTCCGATGTCGCTCGGCGCAACGTCGTGCCGAAGGCATGGTTCACCTGCTGCGCCGTGCCCGAGAACAGGATGCGCATGCCGCCAGCCGCGGCACCGGTCAC
>CAXTJS010000009.1:26512-30873 GCA_964244605.1 uncultured Terriglobus sp.
CGAGCCACTGGCTCGCCATCTCCCGTTGCGCGGACGCCGGTGCGAAACGCGCGGCAAACTGCTGCGGCGTGAGCCAGTGCTGGTAGGCCGCGTCTCCCGGCGTTTGCTGGGCGACGAGCAGCTGTTGCAGATCGGCCTCTTGCGCGCTTGAACGCGCCAGGGTCAACGTGAGGTTTGTCAAAGGCAGCGAGCCCGGAACAGCTGCCGCGCCCTTCGAAGCGAGTGCCCCCGGAACAGACACCGGACCTGCTTGCGCGCGAACCATCCGGGGCAGCCAAGCACCGATCAGCAGAAACAGTGTGAGCACAAAAAAGTGACGCGGGAACGCTGCGCGCGATTCGGAGGAAGTTGGCTGCATAGATAGCAGTAGTGTCACAGTACCCTATGTTGTAGGGCAATACATCTCTTGGGCCATGCCACACTTTTGTAACTGGCGGTTTATGCGGGCACACGCTTTGCGCGCGTCGCGAAAAGCCCGCGTCGTCGTAGCCTAGGGGTTATGGATTCACTCGGGATCGTGATCATGGCTGCAGGCAGAGGCACTCGCCTGAAGAGCAGCCGGCCCAAGGTACTGCATGCCGTGGGTGGCAAGCGGCTGCTGCAACATGTCATTGACGCGGCCATCAAGCTGCTCGAGCCGCCGCAAATCGCCGTGGTTACGGGTCATGAGGCGGAGCGGGTCGAAGCTGCCGTGCACGCCTCCGGGGTGCGCTTCGTGCGGCAGCCGCAGCAGCTTGGTACCGGGCACGCGCTGCAGTGCGTGAAGGCGGCGGTCGCTGACCGGTCTGCACCTGCTTCTGAGCACCTCATCGTGCTGTCCGGCGACGTGCCACTCATCCGCCCGGAGACCATCGAGCGACTCTGGCAAACGCATCAGCGCGAAGGGGCAGCCATGACCATCCTGACGGCCGTGCCGGCAGACCCAAGCGGTTACGGTCGGGTGCTGCGGCGCGCGCCGGGCTCTGTCGAAGTAAGTGCCATCGTCGAACAGAAATCGCTCACGCTGGCGCAGCTTGCCGCACCCGAGACGCTGCGCGAGATCAATAGCGGCATCTACGCCTTCCGCACAGCCGCGCTGTTCGCCTCACTCGACCAGCTCAGCGATAGGAACGCGGCAGGCGAGTTCTACCTGACCGACGTGGCCGGCCTTCTGGGTGCGAAGGGCGAACGGGTGGTCGCGGTTTCGGCAGACTCCGTAGATGAAGTGCTTGGCGCAAACACCATCGCTGAGATGATGCACCTCGACGCTGCCCTGCGCCGCCGGGTGGCCGAGAAGCACATGGCCAACGGCGTCACCATCTTCCGGCCCGACACGGTCACGATTGACAGCACGGTAGAGATCGGCGCGGACACGATCCTGGAGCCGTTTACACAGCTGCTGGGCCGCACCACGATCGGCACGCACTGCCGCATCCGGTCGTACTCCACCATTGAGAACTGCACGCTGGGCAGCGGTGTGCTGGTGCGGCAGGGTTGCGTGCTCGACTCATCCACCGTCGGTGATGACGCTTTCCTTGGGCCGTACGCCCATTTGCGTCCGGGAAGCGACATCGGTGCGAGGGCGCACGTCGGCAACTTCGTCGAAACGAAGAAGACTGTCCTCGGAGCAGGGTCAAAGGCCAACCATCTCGCCTACCTCGGCGACGCGGTTGTGGGTGAAGGCGTCAACATCGGTGCTGGGGTGATTACCTGCAACTACGACGGCGAGCGTAAGCAGCAGACGCACATCGGTGACGGCGCCTTCGTGGGGTCTGACAGCACGCTGGTGGCACCCCTCACGCTGGAGGCGGGCAGCTATGTGGCCGCTGGCAGCTGCATCACCGAGAACGTCCCTGCGGGAGCGCTTGCGCTCGGGCGATCCAGACAGGTGACCAAGCCGGGCTGGGTGCAGAGCCGTCGAGAACGCTCGGGAAGCAGTGATCCCGCAGAATCAACGACATAAGACCAATGTCCGCTGTACGACCTATGAAGTTTGGTAGAAATATTTTCTTTTCGGAAGAATGGGGAAACTTCCCGGCCCATTCTGCGTCATAATGAGTGTGGGCAGGATGAGCGGTAGGCCCAAGAGTTAAGCGGACGGTCGAGCAACATCCCGCCGCCACAAGTTGCGTCACTGGCCTCCCCCGTATGAGCGGAAATCGTTCATACGGGCTTTTTTTACTCGGAGCACGCGTGCAGTGCCACCACATCGACGCTGCCCGTAAAATGAGGGCATGAAGCGCTTGCTGGTTTTGCTCGGTCTTGCTGCGGCGACCATTGTCGCCTCCGCGCAGTGGTCGAACCCCGCTGAAGACATTCCTGCTTACAACGCCGCCCCACCCCACGCGCCGCTTCCGGCAACGCTGGCGGGCAAGCAGCTGAGCGGGCCCTACTTCGCTCACCCGTACCAAGTGGCGACGTACCAGATGGCGCAGAAGATCCCCGCGGTGTTGCACCAACTACCCTGCTACTGCCGCTGCGACCGCGCGATGGGCCACAACAGTCTGCACTCCTGCTTTGAGGGCACGCACGGCGCGGCCTGCTCTACCTGCATGAAGGAAGACGTGTACGCCTACGAGCAGACAAAGCGCGGACGCACGCCAGCGCAGATTCGCACCGGGATCGAAAAGGGCGAGTGGATGAACATTGATCTGGAGAACGCCAAGCTCTAGCGCTTGGGCTACACCACGGGCTTCGGATCCGACTTCTCCGCAGGCCACAGCCAGGCGGCACCACGCACGCCGCTGGCGTCGCCATGCACGGCCTGCAGGATCGGCGTTTCCACGGGTCCGCCAAAGGTGTACTGGGACAAGAGCGCGGGCAGATTGCGGTAGAGCCGGTCGAGCTTTGACAAGCCGCCGCCAAGCACAAAAGCGTCCGGGTCCAGCACATGCACCACACCGGCAAGCGACCGGGCGATGCGATCTTCCAGCCGCCGCATCGCCGCTTCTGCTTCCTCGTCGCCGGACTCGCTGAGTGCGACGATCTCAGGCCCGTGAAGGGCTTTGCCGGTGACCTCGCGAAACTCCCGCTCAAGACCGCTGCCGGAGATCCATAGCTCGATGCAGCCACGCCGGCCGCAGTAGCAGATGGGGCCGGGCCACTCCGCCGCGGTTTGCCTCGGCAGGGGGTTGTGTCCCCACTCGCCAGCGACACCATTGGGCCCGTTGTGGACGCGACCCTCAATGGCCACACCACCGCCGCAACCGGTACCCAGGATGACGCCAAAAACAATCGGGTAGCCAGCAGCCGCGCCGTCAATCGCCTCAGAGATCGCGAGGCAGTTCGCATCATTCGCGCAGCGGACTTCCCGGTTCAACCGCGCCGAGAGGTCTTTCTCCAGCGGCATGCCGTTCAGCCACGTCGAGTTGGCATTCTTGACCAGCCCGGTCGAGCGAACCACCGTGCCGGGGATGCCGACGCCGACCGTGCCCGGCTGCTGCGTACGCGACTCCAGAGCTTCGGCAACGCCGGCGATCGCGTTGATCGTGCCTGCATAATCGCCCTTTGGAGTGGCCACCCGGAGGCGGTCGATCTCCTTGCCATGCTCGTCAAAAGCGCGGCCCTCAATCTTGGTGCCGCCCAGGTCGATGCCGATGCGAATGCCGTTCGCCAAGTCAGTGTCTCCGCTTCCGACCGCGCTACGGTCTTTCGTAGTGGACTGTAGCACTAACGCGCCAGGGGCTGCAGATACGTCGTGACGTAATCGCGCACGCCGTCTTCCAACGTCGTAAACGGGGCCGTGTAGCCAACCGCGCGAAGGTTCGCGACCGTGGCCTGCGTGAAGTACTGATATTTGCCTTGCAACTCCGCAGGCATGTCGATGTAGTCGATCTTCGGCTCGCGTCCCATCGCGCTGTAGACCGCCGTCACCAGATCGCGCCAGGTGCGTGCCACCCCTGTGCCGCAGTTAAACAGTCCTCCGCTGTCTCTTGCATCGGCAAAGAACAGCGTCACGTCGACGACATCTTTCACATAGACGAAGTCGCGCATCTGCTCGCCATCCTGGTAGTCGGGCCGGCCGCTTTTGAAGAGCTGCACACTTCCCTTCTCACCGATCTGGCCGAAACTTTTGTTGACCACGGAACGCATGTCGTTCTTGTGGTCTTCGTAGGGTCCGTAGACGTTGAAGTATTTCAAGCCGATGACGGGGTTCTCTGCCTGAGTGAACAGCCCATGCTTGCTCGCCCACAGATCGAACATGTGCTTCGAGTAGCCGTACATGTTCAGCGGCCGAAGCGTTGGCAGCAGAAAGGCGGCATCGTCATAGCCGCCGCCACCATACCCGCCGCCTCATGTCCCATCACAATCGGCGGAATCCGCCTCCCAGACGACCCATCAAATCCGTGCACATCGCTCCCACAGATCCCGCAGGCAGCCAC
>CAXTJS010000010.1:0-30020 GCA_964244605.1 uncultured Terriglobus sp.
GTATCGGCGCGGTGACGACTTGATCGGAGCTCTCAAAGCAGTGCTCGCCAAAGCCGCGCAGGCCCGCCAATCCGGCGAGGCGAAGGAGGCGGAGCGCCTGTACAAGGAAGCCGCCGCGCAGGCCGAGGCAGATGACGCCGTCGAGCGTGCCGAAGCGCTCACCGGCGTCGCGCAGGCTCGCCGCGATGCGGGTGACCGCACAGGTGCGGCGATCTATTACGCCGAGGCGATCACGCTGTTTCGTACCGCCGGAGCGACGCTGCAGCTTGCCCACGCGCTACGTCATGCGGCAGACGTGCGCTCGCAGATGAAGGAGTACGGCGTAGCCGGCACTCAGATTGAAGAGGCCATTCGCCTCTACCGTGCGCTCGGCTACGCGCAGGACGAACAGGCGGAGCCGCTGGATTTGGCGAACGCCCTGCGTGTGTCTGCGCTGAACGATGAGCGACGCGCGCTTGCGGCATGGATCGAAGCGGCGAAGCTATACAGAGAGCACGCCACGTACATCGGTATTGACCCAGCCTGCGATCAGGGCGTGCTGCAGAGTGAGGGCCGGGTGCGCCGGCTGCGTGCCGCCATGGCCGAAGAAGAGGAGCGACCATGAGCCTGCTCAGCTTCTGGAAGACACCCGCACCATCCGACCCGGATAAGAAGCCTGCCGTCATCGTCTCGTTCGATCGCAACGCGGTCGACGTGAAGGCCGATCTGACCGACTACGAAGGCAGCGACATGATGCAGTTGGAAGATGCTTTGATGGAGGCCTTGGCAGAAGCCGGCGCCGGTCAGTTCGAGCAGAACGAATTTCTTGAAAGCACGGCAAGCATTCATTATTCCGCTGTGGATGTGCACGCGGCCTTCCGCGCCATGGTACCTGTGCTGCGTCGTTCGGTACTTGGGCGCAAGGCACGCGTTACGCTTCGGCCGGGTCCGCTGGGTACGGTAGAAACGCCCGTCTCGCTGGATGACTCTATGCTGTCCATGGATGCTGTTCGACAGGAGCAGGCATGAGCGCCGCACCACCAGCTATCGCGCACGATCTCTTCTCGCTGCGCTATGTGTGGCGACAGACCGGGCAAGGCCGCATGCTGGTGTATTACTGCGCGACGTCGCTGGACGGCATGCGGTTTCTTGTGTTGGATCACGGCAACGTTGGTGGCTGGACCTATGACGCACCCGACAACGACGGCCCCTCCTTGCTGCACTTTGCAAAGCTGGACCTGAATCGCACAACTTTCTACCCGACGACGGAAGATGCAATCGACGCCTACCACGCAGCGAACCCAAAAGTCTGGAAGGCCTGAAGTGAGCAATGACAAAGCAGTTGTGGAGACCACGATGAGCGAACAAGCAAGCAACCACCACGCCACGAACGTTGCACCCACGCTCTCCGGCGCGGAAGTCCTCTGGGCCACGCTCGCCGGCGAAGCCGTGACCACCGTCTTCGGCTACCCGGGCGGCGCGATTCTGCCGGCCTATGACGCGTTGCGCAAGTTCCCCACCATCCACCATGTGCTGGTGCGGCATGAGCAGGGTGCGGCGCACATGGCCGATGGCTACGCGCGCGCCTCGGGCCGTGTGGGCGTGTGTGTGGCGACCAGCGGGCCGGGTGCGACCAATCTGGTGACCGGCCTGGCAACCGCCATGCTCGACTCTATCCCGATGGTTGCAATCACGGGGCAGGTCGCGAGCAAAGTGCTCGGCACCGATGCCTTCCAGGAGATCGACATCACCGGCATCACGCTGCCGATCACCAAGCACAACTTCGTGGCCACGCGCGCGGAGGAAATCGCCCCCATGCTGCGGCAGGCTTTTCAGATCGCGCAGAGCGGCCGGCCCGGCCCCGTGCTGGTGGACATCACCAAGGATGCACAGCAGGGCACGACCGCGTTCGACTTCGACGCAGCCAAGCCCGGACCGTACCGGCCGCATCCCATGCTGCGCACGGAGTCGAACGAGATGCGGCGCGCCATGGCGCTGATGCGCGCATCCACGCGGCCCGTCATCCTGGCGGGGCACGGCATCAGCCAGTCCGGCGCGGAGCAGGAGGTACTCGCCTTTGCGGAGCGCCACAACATCCCGGTCGCAACCACGCTGCTCGGCCTTGGCGCGTTCCCCGCATCGCATCCGCTCGCGCTCGGCATGATGGGCATGCATGGCGAAAGCTGGGTCAACCATGCCATCCAACAGGCCGACCTCCTGCTCGCCTTCGGCATGCGCTTCGACGACCGCGTTACCGGCAACCTCGCGCACTACGCGCCGAACGCGAAGAAGATACACATCGAAATCGACCCAAGTGAGATCAACAAGAATGTCAAGGTCGACGTTGCGCTGATCGGCGACCTGAGAGAAGTGCTGAACACCATGGCACCGCTGATCGATGCAGCCGGAGCGCCTCGCCAGCAGGACGCTACGCGCGAGTGGCGCGAGCAGATTCGCGGCATGAAGGGTGATGCCAGCGTGCGCGACATTCTCGCACTGCCGGACAACGGCCACCTCTACGCCGCGCACGTGATCAACGATATCTGGCAGGAGGCGAACGCAGCCG
Source organism: uncultured Terriglobus sp. (assembly GCA_964244605.1). Taxonomy (GTDB): domain Bacteria; phylum Acidobacteriota; class Terriglobia; order Terriglobales; family Acidobacteriaceae; genus Terriglobus. The sequence goes on from CAXTJS010000010.1 coordinate 2,546, forward strand.
GTCGCCTTGACCAGACCATCATTGCCACCGATGTGGGCCAGCACCAAATGTGGGAGGCGCAGTACTTTCGCCACGACCACACCCGCACGCTGATGACCTCCGGCGGCCTGGGCACCATGGGCTTCGGCCTGCCCGCGGCCATCGGCGCCAAGATGGCCTGCCCTGAGAAAGATGTGTGGGTGATTGCGGGCGATGGCGGCTTCCAGATGACCGCGGCGGAACTCTCCACCATTCAACAGGAGAAGCTGCACATTAACATCGCCGTCATTAACAACGGCTTTCTCGGCATGGTGCGCCAGTGGCAGGAGGCGTTCTATGACAAAAACTACGCCAGCTCGCCCATACTTAGCCCGGACTTTGTGAAGTTAGCGGACGCCCACGGTATTCCTGGCGCGCATGTTACCGAACGCAAGCAGGTGTTACCGACAGTGACACGCGCGCGTACGGGTGAGGGTAGTTACCTGATTAACTTTGCGGTAGAGAAGGAAGACGGTGTGTACCCCATGATCGCGCCGGGCAGCGCCCTGCACGAGATGGTGCGCCGGCCAAATCCGCTGATCGAAACGAGTGAGGAGTAAGTATGCAACGATCTTTGCAGCAACTTTCGAATTTGTTTGATCGACGACACGCACGCAATGATGCGGCAGGTGAGCAAGCGCCAACGGCGCGTTGTCATACCAGCCTAGGGCAACGCCCTAGGTACATGGATACCTTTCGCATCCACGGGCCAACGGCCCGCGCGATAACCTCAGTCCCACAGGTATCGTTCATCGCTCGCTACTCCATAGCGTTTCAAAATCGCAAGCAACTCGTCGCCAAAATCCACAACGCGATGATGCGCCTCCTGAGTGTCTATGTAACGCATCAACGAGTCGAAATCGGAACGTCCGACCGAGAACGCCCCGTAGCCGCGCTGCCACGAAAACTCTGCGAGTCCACGGGTTTTCAACCAACGCAACGACGAAGTCTTGAGCTCCTCAATCAGAGCCGCGATCGTCAACGTGCGCGAGAGGCCGATGGCGAGGTGGACGTGGTCGGCCACGCCGCCAACCCGGTAGCATTCACAACCCGCGTTGCGAGCCACGGTTGCGAGAAAGGCGAAGAGGTCGTCACGGATAGCGTCGTTCAGCAGCGGCGCACGATCTTTGGTACTGAAGATGATGTGCACCAGGATGAAGGTCAACGACTGCGGCATGCCGGAAAGTATAGATCGGGCCTTTGGCCCTCATTTGCCAAACGTGGGGCCGTATATCTAGGGCGTTGCCCTAGGCTGGTATGGTTCCGCGCCCTTGGCGCTTGTATGCTTCGCCTCACCGGAGTAGTCGATCCTAGACTCACGGCATCTGTTGCGCTGGCGGCTCTGATAGTGCTTTGCTGTGGCCGCCTTGCTACGGCACAAGACGCACCGCGCCACCCGTTCGGCGCGGAGAACACGACGACCATCCACATCCTCGTCCTCGACGGCAAGACAGGTCGGCCGATCCAGAACCAGGAGATCTTCTTTGACCGTAAGGCGCGGCTGCTCTCGCATGCCGAGGAGAAGAATGTTCGCACTAATGAAGAGGGCCGGGCAGATGCGGTAGTTCCCGCAAGCGGAGACATGCTCAATCCGCTGCTGGTGGACTACAGGCCGTGTATGAAGGGAGTGAAGGAGGCGGGCGAGAAAGACAAAGTATTACGACTGCCGGTTGCGAAAATACTTTCCTCCGGCCTTGTTGTGCCGAATTCTTGCGGCAAAGTCTCGCATGCTGCTACACCTGGCGAGCTTGTGTTGTTTTTTCGCGAGCCGAATGCGTTTGAGAAGCTGACTGACTAGTGGGTGTCCTGGAGCTATTCCGCAAAGCGTTCTCAGCCACACCGCGAACGGTGAGCCGTGTGCTTGTATGTGCTGTGGGGGACGGGCATGAGAAGGAACTCGCCGAGGATGCTGCCATCTACCGCGCATATTTTCCGGAGGCCGTGGTTGAGCGCTATCTCACAGCCGCCTTATTCATGGCCGCACTTGCCCAGAGGTATGACGTCGTGCACGTTCTTGCTGCTGTTGATGCACAGGGCCGCGTTGCCGGGAGTGAGAACACCGGGACTGCCTTCATCGGTCACGCCGCCTCTTACGGAACAAAGCTATTGTGGTTTGCAGCCTCGAACGCAGCAGACGGCTATGTCACTGATTTCAAAACCGGGAAGGATCGAATCAATCTGGTGATGACGATCAATCGGCAGGGCGACGATCTGCCGGATTTTGTGAACGATCTCTTCAGCCGCATGCGACGCGGCATGAAGATGCCGGTGGCCTGGAACGACATGGCTCCACAGATACCGGGACGCCCGCAACCGAATGTTCCGGAACAGATCTATGCCGCTGGCTTTGGCGCGGCCACCTTTTTCTAAACGAGGCTAGCCATGCTGCATACATTTATTGCTCTGGTCGATAACAAACCCGGCGTACTAACAAGGGTTGCTTCTCTATTTCGACGACTAAACTTAAATATTTCTTCGCTCACTGTTGGTGAAACGGAGACAGAAGATGTGTCGCGCATGACCATCGTCTGCGACGCACCGGAGAACGCGGCGCATCGCATCCGCGCGTCGCTCTATAAGCTTGAGATCACGCGCAATGTAGACGAGGTGAACCGCAGTGAAGCAGTCGTACGCGAGCTTTGCCTGATCAAGGTCGCTGCCGGTCCGCAGTCGCCGCATGGGGTGCACTCGCGCACGCAGATCTTCGAGCTTGCGCAGGTCTTTCGCGCGCGTGTCGTCGACCTTGCACCGGAGTCCATCATGTTGGAGATGACGGGCTCTGCCTCAAAAATCGAAGGGCTCATCCAGGTGTTACGCGAATCCGCCTACGAGATCCTCGAGGTAAGCCGCACCGGCCGCATGGCGATGCGCCGCGGCCAGCACACAGGGAGGGTGATGAAGGCGCTGGGCAGCAAGTCGCATGAGACGGCCTTCCTGCCCGGCGACGACCCGGATGCACTTGACCCGATGAACACGTTGCCGAACCAGTTCGAGGATCACGACGCATGAGTGCCATGCCACGCTTCACCCTCAATCCGTACCGTTGGAGCACGTCGATCTTCACCGGTGTGCTGATTGCCGTGTCTTACGGTGTGGTAATCCGTGCCGGCATGGCCTTCAATGTTGCGTTCATACGGGAAGATTTCCCGGCGATGTCTATCGGCTTCATCGTTCTGGTCCCGCTGCTTATTGGTTTTCTTGCGGTGTACCTGCCGGCAAGGCAGAGCCGGGTCACAGCTGTGGCGGCCATTATCCTGCCTTGGCTGCCTGTGCTGCTAACGTGCGTCATTGCCATGGCATTGGCCTGGGAAGGTGCCATTTGCATTGTGTTCCTGATGCCGATCGCACTCATGTTCGGCTCGCTGGGTGGCCTTCTGGCAAAAGGAATCACACAGCGCATGACCATACGCCCCGGAACCGTCGCATGCATGGCAGTGCTGCCGCTGATCTGCATGGTGGTGGAGTCTCAACTGACACAGCCGGTGGAGATGCGCACCGTTGAGAACACGATCGCAATCCATGCCGATACTGCGATCGTCTGGCAGAACATCCAGTCGGTGCCGCCCATTGCAGCGAAGGAGTTGCAGCCAAGCTGGACGCACCGCATCGGCTTTCCGCGTCCGGTTGCCGCCGTGCTGTCGCACCCCGGTGTGGGCGGCGTGCGCACGGCCAGCTTTGAGCGCGGGCTCGTCTTTTATGAAACCGTGACCGACTGGCAGCCGCTGCATCAGCTTGCGTTTCGTATCAAGGCCGATACGGCACACATCCCGCCCACCACGCTCGATGAGCACGTCACCATCGGCGGCCGCTACTTCGACGTGCTGGACGGACAGTACCGCATCGAACCACGCACCGACGGCACCATTCTGCTGCACCTGACCTCCCATCAGCGGCTTTCTACCGACTTCAACAGCTATGCGGGCCTGTGGTCTGACGCGGTGATGGGCAGCCTGCAGAGCTCCATTCTGCAAGTGATCCAGCACCGCTGCGAAGCACAGCAGCGCGCCGCTACGCTCTCCGCACTCAATCGCTAACAGCAAAAGGAAGAACGACCATGGCAAAGACCTACCACGACAACGACGCAGACCTCTCACTCATTCAGGCGAAGAAGGTCGCCATCATCGGCTACGGCTCGCAGGGCCATGCCCACGCGCTCAACCTCAAGGACTCCGGCGCAGAAGTGAAGGTCGGCCTTCGCGCGGGCTCAAAGGGCGCGGAGAAGGCGAAGGCTGCCGGGCTGGAAGTATTGAGCGTTGCCGAAGCCGCGCAGTGGGCTGACACCATCATGGTGCTGGTGCCGGACCAGACCGCTGCCGCCGTTTACCAGGAGATTGAGCCGGCGCTGACCAAGGGCAAGACGCTGATGTTTGCCCATGGCTTCAACATCCGCTTCCGCACCATCACACCGCCTGCCGACGTGGATGTCTCTTTGGTCGCACCGAAGTCGCCGGGGCACCGCGTGCGCGAGGTCTTCACAGAGGGTGGCGGTGTGCCGGGGCTGGTCGCCGTCGAGCAGGACAGCAGCGGCAATGCACTCGCGAATGCACTGAGCTACGCCAAGGGCATCGGCTGCACGCGCGCCGGTGTGCTCGAGACGACCTTTACCGAGGAGACCGAGACCGACCTCTTCGGCGAGCAAGCCGTGCTCTGCGGCGGCACTGCGGCGCTAGTCAAGGCCGGCTTCGAAGTGCTGACCGAGGCCGGCTACCAGCCCGAACTTGCCTACTTCGAGGTGCTGCACGAACTCAAGCTAATCGTCGATCTGATGTACCGCGGCGGCCTGGAATATATGCGCTACAGCATCAGCGACACTGCAGAGTGGGGCGATTACGTGGCCGGTCCGCGCATCGTGACACCCGAGGTAAAGCAGGCGATGAAGGGCCTGCTGAACGACATTCAGGATGGCTCCTTTGCGAAGCGATTTATCGCGGACCAGAACAGCGGACGCAAGGAGTTTGAGGGCTTCCGCACGCAGGATCGCGAGCACCCGATTGAGAAGGTCGGCGCGGAGCTACGCGCGGCCATGCCGTTCCTCGATCCGGTGAAGGTGGAAAACGGCGCAGTCGTCAAAGCATAGAGATGCAGTGTCGAGTTCGAAGCAAGAGGCCGCCACCGTGCGGCCTCTTCGCTTTTCACCGCAGAGGAATCATCGTCAACGCATCGAAGAGAACATGCAGAGTAGAGCCTTGCAGCTTGTGGATGCGTTTGCCATCGACGCACTGGTCTTCAACACCGTCGAAGTGCCGGAGCCTGGCCCAGGCGAGGTCTTGGTCCGCGTGCGTGCAGTATCGCTGAACTATCGCGACCTGATGGTAGTCCGCGGTCACTATAACCCGCACGTGCAGAAGCCGCTCACGCTCTGCTCTGATTGCGCGGGCGAAGTTGTTGCGGTCGGTCCTGACGTGCATGGGCTGAGCGAAAGCGACCGTGTGGTCTCCGGGTTCTTCACGGACTGGCTGGATGGCGATCTTACGGCGGAAGGTGCGGCGTCCGCACTGGGCGAGGTTTCGCAGGGCGTGCTGACCACATACCGACTCTTCCCGGAAACGGCGCTTGTGCGGGTTCCTGACGCACTTTCGTTCGAGCAGGCAAGCTGCCTGCCCTGCGCGGGTGTGACCGCGTGGAACGCGTTGATGCGCATGGGTTCTCTCAACTTCGAGAGCACGGTATTGCTGCTTGGAACCGGCGGCGTGAGTATCTTCGGCCTGCAGATTGCGAAGCTGGCTGGCGCACGCGTTATCGTGACCAGTTCCTCCGATGAAAAGCTCGCACGCGCAAAGGGCATGGGCGCGGACGGGACGATCAACTACCGGTCGCATCCGGCATGGGACCGCGAGGTGCGTGCACTCACGGGCGATGCCGGCGTGACGCATGTGCTCGAGGTAGGCGGCGCGGGCACGCTGCCGCTGTCGCTGCGCAGTGCAGGGCGCGGCGCGCTGATCGCCATGATTGGCGTGCTCAGCGGCGTCGAGCAGCCGATGAATGTTCTTCCCATCCTGATGGGCGGCCTGCGCGTGCATGGCGTGTATGTGGGTTCGGTAGCGATGCTGCAGGAGCTCTGCGACGCATTCGTTGCTGCAGGCGTTAAGCCGGTAGTTGACCGGGTCTTTCCCTTTGCCGAGGCCAAAGAGGCGCTCGAGCACTTCGCAACGGGAAGCCATTTTGGCAAACTCGTTATCACGCTTGCACCATGACGGGCGGGAAGGCGTCTTACCGGATCATGCATCCGTTCTCCACCGGCTTGTCGATCTGTGTCGTCGCCATCGCGTCGCATGCGCAAACGCCGACGACGCTTGCTGCTCTGCGGGACCACTACCGTCCGTTGCTGGTCTTTGAAGGCGGCGACGCAAAGCGCGCGCAGGAGCAGCTTGCGTTGCTTGCCGGTCACGCGGACGCAATGCGGCAGCGCCAGGTTGTCGTGCTTGGTGTAAAGGGCAGCAACGACAACCTGCCCAGCCTCACGCTTACACCGCAGCAGTGGCAAGAGGCGCAACGCCGGTTTCGGAACAAACCGGACCGGTTCACCATAGTCCTGCTTGGTAAGGATGGCGGTGAGAAGCTGCGCTCGAACGAGCCACTCACCTGGCAAAAGCTGCAGGACACCATTGATGCCATGCCGATGCGCCGGGACGAAGTGCGGTCTGGCACACACTGAACTCTTATCAGCAAGCGCTTCGGCGGCGACAGCCTCCGTTACAGTAGACCTTGGGAGGTCTGCACGTGGCCACTTCCACCCTGGACATTTCACAAACGAGCGCGGCAGCAACTCCGCCGGAACAGCCTTATACCGTCACCAGACTCGAGCCCGCCGCCCTGGCGGAGGCGCTGCGGCATGTGCGCAGCCTGGATGGCCTGAACGACGAGGAATACCTTTGGCTTGCCGCAAACGGCGAGTCGCGCACGGTGGAAGACGGTCGGCAGATCTTCAGCGCGGGTGAACCCGCACACGAGATGGTAATCCTGCTGAAGGGCGAAATTCATGTTCGCCGGCCGAACTCCGGGAGCGTGTCGCTGTTCGTCGGCCGGTCCGGTGAGATCACGGCGAAGCTGCCCTTCAGCCGCATGAAGACATATGGCGGCTACGGCTACGCCGTCGGGCCTGTCTGGATGCTGGCGATCTCCGAAGACTTGTTTACGGAGATGCTGGCGCGTATCCCTTCCATGGCGCAGCGCTGTGTTTCGCTCATGCTGGACCGCGTGCGCGAGGTCACGCGCATCGAGCAGCAGGCGGAGAAGCTGAGTGCCCTCGGCAAGCTCGCCGCCAACATGTCGCATGAGTTGAACAATCCCGCGTCCGCGGCCCGCTCTGCCGCAAACAATCTCTGGACGGAGCTGCGCAACTACGGCAACACCAAATACCAGCTCGGCGCTATGTGCTTTACGGCAGAGAGCAAGGCCAGTTACGTCGCTTGGATGGACTCCGTGAAGGACCTCATCGACGAGACAGGACGCCCCCTGCGCACCGACGCCGTCGAGTTTGCAGGCCGTGAAGATGTGCTGATGCGCTGGATGGAAGCGCACAACGTGCAGGAGTCCTGGAAGATTGCGCCGACGCTCTCCGAAACGCGGCTGGAGTTGGACCACCTGGAAGCGCTGCTTGTAGCCGTCGGGCCGGAGGCGCTGCCGGTGGCGCTTGCCTCCTTCAGCGCCGCGCTCAAGGCTGAGCGCATGACCGACGCGGTGATCGATTCGACTCGCCGCATCTTCGAGCTCATCTCGGCCATCAAGGACTACTCCTACATGGACCAGGCACCGATCCAGGAGATCGACGTGCCACAGGCGCTGGATAACACGCTGGCCATGCTCACCTCACGCCTGAGTGCGGTTAATGTCGTGCGCAACTATGACCCGCAGACACCACGCATTCTGGCGTACGGCAGTGAGTTGAACCAGGTGTGGATGGCTCTCATTGAAAACGCGCTGGACAGCATGGAGCTCTGCGGAGACGACCTGCATGAGCTCATTCTGAGCACAAACTCAAACGGGCCTAACCTGCTCGTAGAGGTCTGGGACAACGGGCCGGGCATCGATCCGGATGTGAAGTCGCGCATCTTCGAACCGTTCTTCACGACCAAGCCGGTTGGCAATGCGCTGGGACTCGGGCTGGATGCCGCAAACCGGATCGTCACCAAGCACCGCGGTGCAATCACTGTGGAGAGCAAGCCGGGCAAGACGTGCTTCCAGGTGCGTATCCCGATTGAGCAGGTAGGGGCTTACTGAGCAGACGGATTGTCTGCCTTGTGCAAGAGAAAAGCCCGGCCTTCGCCGGGCTTCTCTCATAACGGCTTTGCCTCGCTTACTTCGTGACCTCGACGCCGCGCCAGAAGGCCATGTGGTGCTTCACGGAACGCGCCGCCGGCTTTGGGTCCGGGTAGTACCAGGCGGCGTCCGGGTTTTCTTGGCCGTCCACCAGCAGGCTAAAGTAGCGGGCCTGACCCTTCCATGGGCAGGACGAGGTCGTGGAGCTCGGGCGGAGAAACTCGCGCTTGACCGACTCCTCTGGAAAGTAGATGTTGCCCTCGATGGTCTCGAAGTTTTCGCTCTCGGCCACGGTATGGCCGTTCCACATTGCTTTTGCCATGTTCAGCAGATCTCCGTCGTTCTAGAGGTAACCACGCGGCGCGGGCCCGCCAGAGGAGCTCAGGAGGCGAAAAATGGGCACAATGCCGCACTCCCCTTCTAACAGCTTCTTCACATTAGAGGAATAAGGCAGTCAAAAGGTTCAACGTTCTTTTCACCAGACAAACAATTACGCGACTGCCTCCACAAGCGGACGCGTCAGGTTCGGGTCGGGCCGCTGTAGGAGGGGCACTTCAATTGGCGGCGCGAGCTCCGGCTTGCGGTCCGTCCTGCAGTCGTAATCGCACTGAATTGGGTCCGGCTGCTCCTCTTTCGCGCCCTTCTTCGGGCGGCGCTTGGGCAGCGCATCGTGGTTGTGAGGGCAGACCTCGTGCAGGAAACCGTCCTGCTTGTTGAAGACCTCGACGAGGTAGGTGCTGTTGCCCTTCGGGCACGGCTTGGCGATGAGCTTCTGATTGCTGGTGAAGTCGCACTTCGGATAGTTTGTGCAGCCGTAGAAGGTGTTGCCCGTCTTCGCCTTGCGCTCTGCGAGGGAGCCGCCGCACTTCGGGCAGGGCACGTCCAGCAGTTCCTGCTTGACGTACTTGCACTTCGGATAGCCGGAGCAGGAGATGAACTCGCCGTAGGTACCGGTGCGCTTCACCAGTTCCATCCCGCACTCCGGGCAGGGCTCACCGGTGGGCTCGGGCGGCTTGGACTGCGTCTTCTGGCTGAGCCGGCGCACCGTCTTGCAGGGCGGATCGGCGTTGTAGTCGGGGCAGCTCATGAACGGGCCGAACGGGCCGTTCTTCAGCACCATCTGCTTGCCGCAGTTTTCGCAGAACTCCTCTTCCTCGGTGTCGCCCTGTTCCATGGCGGCGAGGTCGGGCTTGTCCGCGAAGTTCTCCTTGGTAAAATCGCAGCTTACCGGGTCGATGAGGATGCTCTTGCCACGTGCGGCGGCCACCTTGAGCGCGGCGAGCAGCTCCTTGTTGTTGTGCACCTCATCGTTTGAGGCTTCGGCGTCGTCGATCATCCCCTTCACCTGGAAGGGGTAGTCGAGCGCGGCCGTGATGCGTTTGACGATCGCAGCAGGGTCCTTCTTGAAGGACGCGACCGCTACGGTTTTTGGCTTGGTCTTGGTGTAGTTGCTGCACGAGTAGAACGAGCCGAATTTGCCCCAGCGCAGGATGAGCGGGCTGCCGCACTTTTCGCAGAGCTCCTCGGTCGGCTTCTCCCAACGCTTGACCTCTTCCATCGACTTCTCGGCGACCTTGATCTCGTCGGTGAGGTGGTCGTAGAAGCCGTCCAGCAGGTCGGTCCACTTCTCTTCGCCGTCCTCGACGCGGTCAAGCTCTTCCTCAAGCTTGCGCGTGTAGGCCATGTCGAAGATGTAGGGAAAGTTCTTGACCAAGAGCGTCGTCACGACCATGCCGATCTCGGTCGGTACGAACTTGCGCGCAAGCTTCTTGACGTAGTCGCGGTCCTGGATGGTGTTGATGATGGACGCGTAGGTCGAGGGACGGCCGATGCCGCGCTCCTCCAACTCCTTCACCAGCGACGCCTCGTTGAAGCGTGGCGGAGGCTCGGTGAATTTTTGCTCCGTTGTTACGGCGAGTAGGTCGAGCGCCTGCCCTTGCCGCATCGCCGGGAGCGCGGTGTCCTCACCTTCGTCTTCGGACGACCCACCATCTGTGCTCTTCTCAGACTGCGCGGCGGCCTTTTCCTGCGCCTTGCCAAGGCGCGGGTCGGCAATCTTGAGAAAGCCATCGAACTTGAGCACGGAGCCGGAGACGCGCACGCCGTAGGTGCTGTCGGCCTTGCCCTCAATCTCGACAGTGGTGCCGTCGTAGACCGCCGGCGTCATCTGCGACGCGACGAAGCGTCGCCAGATCAGGTCATAGAGCCGGAATTGTTCATCGCTCAGGTACTTGCGGATGCTCTCCGGCGTGTACTCCACGTGCGTGGGACGGATGGCTTCGTGCGCGTCCTGCGCGTCCTTCTTGCCCTTGAACTCATTCGGCTTCGCGGGCAGGTATTGCTTGCCGAGCTTGCCGATGTAGTCGCGTGCCTCTTCTACCGCTACCGGCGAGACACGCGTCGAGTCGGTACGCATGTAGGTGATGAGACCGACCGTGCCCTCAGAGCCGATCTCGGTGCCCTCATAGAGCCGCTGCGCCACGCCCATGGTGCGCTTTACATTGAAGCCGAGGCGGTTCGAGGCGTCCTGCTGCAAACGCGACGTGGAGAAGGGTGCCGGCGGATTGCGGCGGCGCTCCTTCGCCTCGACGCTGGCGACGGTCCACTTTGCGCGCTCCATCTGCGCCTTGGCGGACTCGGCGAGCTCGCCATTCGGCAACGCAGGGGCACCGACGGTTTCCACCGCGATGCGCTTGCCATCGATGCTATGCAGACGTGCCGTAAACTCCTGCCTGCTATCACTCGGCTTCAGGCGGGCGTCGACCGGCCAGTACTCGACCGGGTTGAACGCCTTAATCTCATGCTCGCGGTCGACGATCAGCCGCAGCGCCACTGTCTGCACGCGGCCCGCGGAAAGCCCCCGGCGCACCTTATCCCAAAGCAGCGGCGAGATCTCGTAGCCTACCAGGCGGTCGAGCACACGGCGTGTCTGCTGCGCGTCGACGAGGTTCGCGTTGACCTCGCGGGCACGGGTAAAGGCGTCGACCACGGCCTTCTTGGTGATCTCGTTGAAGGTGACGCGCTGAATGGTGGTTTTGCCCTTGACCGAAGGCAGTAACTGCATCTGCAGGTGCGCCGCGATGGCTTCGCCTTCGCGGTCAGGATCGGGTGCAAGGTAGACCGCGTCTGCCTTGGACGCGAGCTTCTTCAGGCGGTCGACCAGCTTCTCTTTGCCGGGCGAGACGATGAGGTGCGGCGCAAAGGTGCGCTTCTTCAACTCGACACCGATGGCGTTCTTGGGCAGGTCCATGATGTGGCCGAGAGAGGCCTCCACCGTGTAGTCGCTGCCGAGATACTTATTGATCGTCTTCGCCTTTGCAGGCGACTCCACGATCACGAGGTTCTTGCCCATACTCCACTTCCAGTTTCTGCCGTCATCCGCCTGACGGCTCCGGGTTCCTGCCCGGCACTTGCTGCTTTTCTGACCGCTTCTACAAGGAAGGGCGTGCAGCCATCACAAGTCCTGTTTGCTGCTCACTGTCTCGCTGAGACGCTACCACGATCCGCAAGTCGCGTCACGCGGTCACCTGTTTGACTCGGTCCGAGCGCAAAGCCTGTCGCCTGCTGCATGCAATGAGCGTCAAGCGATTAAAAGGTGCGCACATAATTCTTGCCCGGCATCTGCCGCACCCTGCCCGCCAGCTCCAGTTCGAAGAGCGCGGTGAAGACCTCTGCCGAGGGCAACTGGTCGGCGAGCCGCTCCATCAACTCGTCAAGCTGCAAAGACTCATCGGCCCGAAGGTGCTCGTACACCAGCCTTTCGGTCGGCGGCAACTCCTGCTCGGCAAATAGAGATGCGGTACCCCCACCCTGCGATGCAACGTCGCCTTTGGCCAAGGATTGCAGGCGGTCCTCCAGCTCGAGTCGTGCCTGGCTGGGCAGGTCTTCCCACACGTCTTCCCAGGTGGCAGTCAGCTTCGCGCCCTGCTTGATCAGCGTGTTGGGTCCCCATGCGTTCTTATTGGTCACATTGCCGGGCACGGCATAGACGTCGCGGTTCTGCTCCATGGCGCATCGCGCGGTGATGCGTGTGCCGCTGTGCTCTGCCGCCTCCACCACCAGCACGCCAACGCTCATGCCGCTGAGTACGCGATTGCGCAGCGGAAAGTTCTGCGGCGCGGGAAAGGTGCCCGTGGGGAACTCCGACAGAATGCAGCCGCCGCTCATCAGAATCTGCTCGGCCAGCCGCTTGTTCTCCTTGGGATAGATCACGTCAATGCCCGTGCCCCAAACGGCCACGGTCTTGCCCTTGGCCTCAAGCGCTCCCTTGTGCGCCTCGGTGTCCACACCGCGCGCCATGCCGCTCAGAATCACCAGGCCGCGCGAGGCGAGATCGCGCGAGAGCATCTGCGCCATGCCGGAGCCGTAGGGCGACGGATGCCGCGTGCCGACGACCGCGATGCCGGGCAGCGCAAGCAGACGCGTGTCGCCACGGAACCAGAGGATCGGCGGCGGGTCGTAGATCTCGCGCAGCCGCTCGGGGTACTCGGGGCAGTCGTGTGTGAGAAAACCGGCACCTTGCTCCTCCGTACGGCGGATCTCTTCCTCGGCGGCGGTGCGTGCCTTGCCTTCAAAAACGAAGCGGGCCGCAGCTGCCGGCATGCCCAGACCTTCCAGCTCGGTGAGGCTCATGCTGAGAACGTCCGCTGCGGAGGCGGCCTTCGACATAGCCCGCAAAACGCGGGTTGGCCCCATCTGCGGCGTAAGCGCAAGCGCCATCCAGGCAAGGCGCGAGGCAGTGTCACCGCTCGTCGCCGTGTTGCCCTGCTGCTCAACCTCTGTGCCGGCAAGAGTACCCACTGCGTCTCCTTCCTCCAGAAACATCCAGAGCGAAGCTGGACGCAATGGTTATACAACAGGTCCTTTCATGGTCCTGTGGAGGGAGCGCGCCGACGCGCCGCACCGGGAGCACTTGCGGCTCATCCAATAAGCCAGTGTCTGCACCCGAAAACCCGCGTCTGCGCGTCGCAGCCATCCGGTTTCTCAACCCGGCGCCGCTGCTCTTTCACTTCGAGCATGCGCCCGAAGCGGATGAGTTGCGCACACGTTACGACGTGCACTCCACGTCGCCTGCGCAGTGTGCGGAGCAACTGCACACCGGCCAAGCCGATTTGGGGCTGGTGCCCATCGGCGCGCTGCCCCACAGCCCGCACCTGCTGGCCGTGCCGGGCTGCACCATCGCCTCGTTGCGCTCGGTGCGATCTATCCAGCTGGTCTTGAAGCCCGGCTCTTCGTTAACGAGTATCCGCACTGTAGCTGCGGACACGGCTTCCCGCTCGTCCGTAGCCTACGTGCAAATCCTGCTGCGCGCCTTCTATGGAAGTGACCCGGTCTTTGAGGCCGAGCCCGCAGACCTGTCTGCGATGTTGCAAGCGCATGACGCGGCGCTGCTCATTGGCGACCCCGCTCTGCTTGCGCTTGAGGATCGTAACAGGCGCGGTCACTTTAAAGATCATACCTGGATCGATCTCGCCGAGCTCTGGCACGCGCACACCGGGCTGCCCTGGGTCGCAGCCGTGTGGGCTGTCGATCCCGTGGCGCTGCTCCGAACCGGCCGCAGCGCAACAGAGCTTGTGCACGATCTCACAGCATCCCGTGATGCGGGAACGTCGCACGTGGAGACGCTCGTGCGGGAGTGGCAGCCGCGCATTGCGATCCCGGCGGAGACGATCCGGATTTACCTGACGCAAAACATCCACTACAAGCTTGATGAACGCTGCCTGGCGGCGATCGGCCGCTTCTACGACTTGGCGGCGCAAACCGGCGCTTTGCCAGCGTACAAGCTTCCTCTTCTGCATACGCCGTGAAGGTTTACGCGACTTCGGGTGGCTGTTGCGCGTCCTAAGAGGCATCGCATGAGCCTGTCCCACGTTGCGTCCGCCATGATCGTTGCCGCGCAACACAGCCATCGCGGGCTGCTGGGCTACTTTATGCGCCTGGGCTCGGTGGGTCTTCTGCTGATCTCGGCGATCGACAGCTCACCCATTCCCCTGCCGATTCCCGGCTCGTCGGACCTGTTGGTGACGTTGTTCGCCGCCCAGCGCCATGGCTGGCTGTTTGCCACGGTTATCGCGACCATCGGCTCAGCGATTGGTGGAACCGCAAGTTACCAGATCGGCGTTGCGGGTGGCCTGGCGCTGATCGACAAGTACGTGCCAAAACGCTTCCGGGCCCGGCTCACCCACTGGTCGGAAGAGCACTCGCTGCTTTCGGTCGCCCTGCCAGCCGTGCTGCCGCCGCCCGCGCCGCTGATGCCGTTCCTCATCGCGGCAGGTGCGCTACGCATGCCGCGACGCCGCTTTTACGTCAGCTTTGTGGTCAGCCGCTTTCTACGGCATGCCTTCTTCGCGTGGCTAGGTGTGCATTACGGCAGGGCGATTTTGCCGCTCTACAACCGGCTGGCGGACGAGTATGGCTGGATTCTGCTGGTGCTGGTTTGGGGATCCGTGGCGTTTGCCGTCGTGTACGTCACGATCAAGTTCCGGCAGATGCGGCGCGGGCGGCTCGCTCCCGCTGCGGTTTGAGTAATCCCAACACAGCGGGATGGCGATCATCGCGGCTTCAGCCGCCGAGATAGGAAGCGCAGGTTAGTTGATGCGGCTTCAGCCGCTGGGATGATCATCCCGGTGGCTAAAGCCACTCTTCGTACCGACTCAGCTTCTATCTCGGCGGCTGAAGCCGCGGAACAGCATCTGTCCCGCTCCACTATGAAGCTATACGCAGGGACTCAGAACTCCCAGCGCAGCAGCGTGGCACCCACGGTAAAGCCGGCGCCCACACTGGCAAGCAGCACCAGATCGCCTTTCATAAGCCGGCCCTGCTCCAGCGCCGTACCCATGGCGAGCGGGATCGTTGCGCCGGTGGTATTGCCGTACCGGTCGATATTGATGACCACGCGCTCCTCCGGCAGGCCGAGCCGCTCGGCCGTGGCCAGGATGATGCGCTTGTTTGCCTGGTGTGGGATGAATGCCGCAAGCTCGCTGCCGTCGATGCCATTGCGCTGCAGCACGCGCTCGCTCGCTTCCATCATCTTGCGCACAGCGAACTTATAGACCGTTTGGCCGTCCTGCTTGATGTAGTGCAGGTGGTCGCGCACCGTCTGTTCGCTGGATGGCTTGAGCGATCCGCCCGCCGGCATGCAGAGGCTGTCGCCGCCGGAGCCGTCGACCTCATGCCAAAAATCGACGAGGCCGACCTCGTCCCCATCACAGGCTTCGATCAACACTGCGCCCGCGCCGTCACCGAACAGGATGCAGGTGGAGCGGTCGGTGTAATCGACGATGGAACTCATCGTGTCGGCGCCGATGACCATCACCTTGTCGTGTGCGCCGCTTTCCACCAGCTTGGCCCCAACCTGCAGGGAGTAGGTGAAGCCGGAGCAAGCAGCGGACAGGTCAAAGCCCCACGCCTTGCTTGCGCCAATCTTGTTTTGCACCAGGCAGGCCGTTGCCGGAAAGAGCATGTCGGGCGTAACGGTGCCCACGATAATTGCGTCGAGTTCGCTGGCGTCTATGCCGCGGTTGCTAAGGCAGCGGCGTGCCGCCTCCGCAGCGAGATCGCTGGTCGCCATGCCCTTGTCCACAATGTGGCGCTCGCGAATGCCGGTGCGCTCCAATATCCACTGATCGGTCGTTTCTACGATGCCTTCGAGATCTTTGTTGGTGAGCAGCCTTGGCGGCACATACGTGCCTACAGCGGAAATCTTTGCTCGCCGCGCGACTCGCGGCTTCACTTGCAGAGCCAATGCATCTTCCTTCCGGCGCGCGGTACTCCGGGCGCACGAACACACCTGTCGAGCATACTGGGTTTCAGGAAGGGAGAGGGCGTGAGCACGGCGCAGTCTGGCGCGTTGGAAGCAAAAAGAACCGGGGAACCTACTGCGCCCGTACTAGCCCGTTACCGTTGCTTCCTTCCGGACCTGGCGGGGTTGGCGGGATTACGTCGCGTAGGACCCGGCTCGCCTTCTATTGTAGCATCGCTGCCCGGCGTCGCACGTCTGCCTCAGTCGCACGATAGACTGGTGGATGTGCCGGTAGACGAGATCATCCACGCAGGAGCAGAGGCCGAAGCAGTAGCGGCGACGCGTCCGCGCATCGGCTTCGTCTCGCTCGGCTGCCCCAAGAATCTGGTGGACAGCGAAGTGATGATGGGCCTCTTGCACCATGCCGGTGCGGAACTGACGCCCTCCGCCGAGGACGCCGACATCATCGTCGTCAACACCTGCTCGTTCATCGACTCCGCCAAGCAGGAGAGTGTAAACACCATCCTCGAGATGGCCGGGCACAAGGTCGCAAACGGCGGCCGCGCGCAAAAGCTGATCGTCGCCGGCTGCCTGGTGGAGCGCTACCGCGATGAGATCCGCAAGAACATTCCGGACGTGGACGCGGTACTGGGCACGGGCGAGCTTGACGCCATCCTCTCCGCCGCTGGTCTGCAGCCCAGGCCGATGCCGAATGCATCGCCCTTCACCATCCTTGGCAGCGCACCTTCGCTGCAGCAGCTTGAGCACGGCGACCGCGCGATAAACGCTGAGAGCCACGGCCACGCGCACCTTGAGCTTGGCGGAGCCGCTGCACTCGAAGTCGAGATGGCGCAAAACAATCTTTCCGCTGCCACCCTCGCCGAGAGCGCGTTGATTGACCGCGCCTCAAGCGCCGTGCGCAAGCATTCGCAAATGGAGGTTGCCGCGCAGACCTCGCGCCCCGAAGGCGATCTCCGCGAGCAACAGGGCCGCTTTAATCGCGATGCCTGGGACGGCGCGACCGCCGCGCTGCCGAGCTACCTGTACAGCGACGAGACGCCGCGCATCCTCACCACGCCGCGCGCCTCGGCTTACATCAAGATTGCGGAAGGATGCGATCATCCCTGTGGCTTCTGCATCATCCCGCAGCTGCGCGGCAAGTTCCGCTCGCGGCGCATCTCCTCCATCCTGAACGAGGCCGAAAACCTGATGCGCCAGGGTGTGCGTGAGATCACGCTCATCGGGCAGGACACGACCTGCTACGGCGAAGACCTCGGCCTGAAGGACGGCCTCGCAACGCTGCTGGAAGCACTCGCCACGCTGCGGGTGGAAGGCATCGGCCGGATCAAGTGGCTGCGCTTCCTCTACGCCTACCCCAACAAGGTCACGACGAAGCTGCTCGAAACGATCGCCGCGTACGACAACATCGCGAAGTACCTGGACGTGCCGCTGCAACACGCGTCGCCGACGGTGCTGAAACGCATGAAGCGCGGCGGCTCCGGTGCGATCTTCCTGCGCATGCTTGAGAAGGCGCGCAGCATCGTTCCCGGCATCGCCATCCGCACCAGCTTCATCGTCGGCTTCCCCGGCGAGACGGACGCCGAGTTCGCGGAGTTGGAAGAGTTCATCCGCACCGCAAAGATCGATTGGCTGGGCGTCTTCAGCTACTCCGACGAAGAGGGCGCGGCGGCCTTCGACCTGGGCGAAAAGATACCCAAGCGCACCATCGAAGCACGTCGCCGCAGGCTGATGCGTTCGCAGATCAAGATCAGCGCAAAAGCTCGCGCGGCGCAGGTTGGGCGCGTTGTCGAGGTGCTGGTCGAGGGTGAGTCGGAAGAGACCGAACTGCTCTGGAAGGCCCGCACCCTGCAGCAGGCACCGGAGATCGACGGACACGTGCTCATCAACGATTTCGGCGACCACGAGCGGCTCGTGCCCGGCACTTTCTACCGCGCAGAAATCACAGAAGCGCACGATTATGACGTGGTCGCCCGCATCATCGAGTGATTCTGCTGGATGCTACCAAGCCGTCGCTCCCGCATCCAATCTCTCGTATGTCGACCAAGATTCTGCACTGCCCCACCTGCAAGAAAGCTGTCGCTCTTGGAAGCGAAGATGTTCCCTTCTGCTCAGACCGCTGCCGCCTGATCGATCTCGGCAAGTGGGCGTCCGGTGAGTACCGCATCTCGTCGCCGATCCTGGACCCGGACCTGCTGGAAGATCTGGAACACGGCCAACGCGACCACTAAGTCTGGGTGACCCATTCTTTCGCGGCTTGATCGCGAAAGGGTGGGGTCCATTCGTGCGACTGCACGAACCGCTTTTCCTCACCTCAGAACGTAGAAGCGCTCCTCACCCCACCCTTCGCGAAGAACGCGAAGAATGGGGCACCCGGTGTCCAGTGGCTGCATCACAGTTGCAACACATGCGCAGACTCGTGCCACGCCTTCGCCGTCACAGCGGCCCTGTGACCATTCCTGACGCCGCACATGACCGGCTGGTCAACGACGCCGTCTTCGCCGCAGGGCACCTGCCCGGAGTACGGCGCACGCGCTGGGCGTGGATCATCGCAACCTTCTTCGGCTTTGGGCTGCTGAAGCCCGGGCCGGGAACCTTCGGCTCCATTGCTGCAACGGGTGTCTGGCTGCTGGTGATGCGTGACGTCCCCCAGCACCTGACACCGTGGCTCACGTTGGGGATGGCGGCGCTCGCAACGGCTGTAGGCATTCCGGCTGCCACGCGCGTGGCCCGTGAAAGCGGCCGCAAGGATCCTCAGATCGTCGTCATTGATGAGGTCGCCGGGCAGTGGCTTGCCCTTACGCTCGCGCCCGCGACACTACCCTCTGCCCTGCTCGGTCTGCTGCTCTTCCGTGCCTTCGACATCGTGAAGCCACCACCGGTACGCCAGCTGGAACGGCTGCCCGAGGGCGTCGGCATCGTCGTCGACGACCTTGCCGCGGGTGTCTATGCCCTCTTGTTGGGCGGCTTTATACTGCAGCCGCTGCTTGCGGCACATCTGCCACACGCACACTAAACGGCCACGCCCGTTGCACCCGCGCACCATGGGAACTACCCTGAAGTAGATGTCTCTGCTCGATCACCTTCGTCCCATCGATGCCGCCGCGCCGCATCTGCTGTCCGTCAAGCCGCAGGCCGCCATGCCGGGCGGCACCATCGACGTGCGCGGCACGAACCTGGCCACGGTGCTGATGCCGGAGGTGCGCATCGGCGACATCCACGCGCCACTTAGCTACACCTCGCGCGAGAAGCTCACGCTGCGTGTGCCCGAAGGTGCGATTGCCGGTGACCTGACCGTCAGCTTCGGCGATCATCGCTCCAACCCGGTGCCGGTGCAGATCGCCGTGCCGATCTCGGACAACCTGCACCCCATCGCCAATCCGGCGGTGGATGGCGACGGCAACCTCTACACCACCTTCTCCGGCACACGGGGGCAGACCGTACCGGTATCGATCTTCCGGCTTGACCGCGACTTCACGCAGCGGCCGTTTGTCCGCGGACTCGCAAACGCCAGCGGCATCGCTTTCGGCCCGGACGGCTATCTCTACTGCTCCTCACGCGCGGAAGGCACGGTGTACCGCATCTCGCCCGAGGGCAGCATGGCGCAGTGGGCCGAGGGCATGGGCACGGCGACGGGCCTGGCCTTTGACGCGGACGGCAACCTCTACGTGGGCGACCGCAGCGGCACCGTCTTCAAGATCAACACCGGCGGCGATGTTTTCGTCTTTGCAACGCTGGAGCCTTCGGTTTCGGCCTACCATCTTGCGTTCAACGATACGGGTACGCTCTTCGTCACGGGACCGACGACGTCGTCGAACGAGGTTATCCACGCCATCTCACCGGACGGTGAGGTCAGCATCTGGTTTCGCGGCCTTGGCCGCCCGCAGGGCATCGCCTTCGACACGGACGACAACCTCTACGTTGCGGCATCGCACCGCGGTGAGCGTGGCATTCACCGCATCACGCCGGAACGCGAGAGCACCGTCGTGGTCAGCGGTAGTGGCCTGATCGGCCTTGCTTTTCTGGACGATGGTGCCGCCGCGCTCACCACAAGCTCAGCGCTCTACCACGTCGAACTGGGCGTGGCCGGTCGCCTGCTGGGCTGATGCACCTGCCGCCAAAGCGCGCATCCTACCAACGACATGATTGCTGAGATTATCGCTGTCGGCTCTGAGATGCTGACGCCGTACCGCATGGACACGAACTCCCTCGCGTTGACGGCGGAGTTGAATAAGCTTGGCGTGGAGCTCGCCTTCAAGACCATCCTCGGCGACTCGATGGAACAGCTGACCGCCGCGGCGCGCATCGCCCTGCACCGTGCCGACATCGTCATCTTCTCCGGCGGACTCGGGCCCACCGAAGATGACCTGACGCGCGAGGCGGTCGCCGCGGCACTGGGCGTCGGCATGCATCGTGACGAGGCCGTGGTCGAGGCCCTGCGGCAGCGCTTCGCAAAGCGCGGCATCGCCATCCGCGAGATCAACTACAAGCAGGGTGACGTGATCGACGGTGCGGAGCTGCTGCCGAACGCAAATGGCACCGCACCCGGCCAGTGGATCAAGACCACCTGGCAGGGCGTGCCGCGCTTCATCATCCTGCTGCCCGGCCCACCGAAAGAGCTTACCGCGCTCTACACCGAGCAGGTGGAACGGCGGCTGCGTGAGGTCGTTCCGCAGATGCAGATCGCCACGGGCACGCTGCGCATGGCTGTAGTGCCCGAGTCTGAGGTAGATGCGCGCACCGCGCCCATCTACAAACAATTTGCCGATGTGCAGACCACCATCCTTAGCACGCAGGGTGAGATCCAGTTGCACTTTCTCTGCGCGAAGCCGACCTTCAAGGAAGCGCAGACGCGTGTGGACGAGGTGCTCGATCTGTGCGAGCGCGAGATGGTCGACTTCGTCTTCTCCTCGCAGAACGAATCGCTGGAACAGGTGGTGCTGCTCATGCTCGGCATGCGCAACCTGACCCTCGCTACTGCGGAGAGTTGCACGGGTGGCCTGATTGCGCAGCGGCTCACGTCGGTGCCGGGATCGTCACGCTCATTCTTGGGCGGCGTAGTGGTCTACGCAGACGCGCTGAAAACCGCGTTCGTAGACGTGCCGCGCGATGTCATTCAGCAGGAAGGTGCCGTGAGCGACCAGGTTGCACGTCTGCTCGCCGAGGGCATCCGCAAGCGTGCCGGCGCGGACATCGGCATCGGCGTCACCGGTATCGCCGGGCCAGGCGGCGCGACGTTGAACAAGCCGGTGGGACGCGTTTACCTGGCCATCAGTGACGAGCACACAACCACTTCACTTGAGCTAAACCTGATGGGCGACCGCGAACGCGTGCGCTGGTTCGCTTCACAGCACGCGCTCGTGGAACTAAGGCGACGGCTCAGCTAGCGTCGCAACCTCGAAGCCGCTGCTACACTCAAACCCGCCATGCATCCTGCCCTGAACGTTACGACGCTCTGGATCCTCTCACTGGTCATCGCCTACCTGCTCGGCTCCATTCCGTTCGGCTATGTCCTGGTCCGCACGGCGAAGCATGAGGACATACGCACCACGGGCTCCGGCAACATCGGCGCGACGAATGTGGCGCGCACCGGCTCGACCGGTCTGGCCGTCGCGACGCTGGTGCTGGATGCGCTGAAGGGCTGGCTTGCGGTCTATATCGCGCAGCGTTTTGCGTTGCACCTGGGTGCCTTTCCGGTCGGCTATGACGTTGCTGCCGTGGCCGGGCTCGTCGCCGTCGTGGGGCATGTCTATCCCATCTGGCTTGGTTTCCGTGGCGGCAAAGGTGTGGCGACGGCGCTTGGCGTCTTCTTTGCGCTGACGCCGATGAGTGCGCTCATTCTGGTCGTCATCTTTGCGGCAGTCTTTACGTTTACGCGGTACGTCTCCCTCGCTTCGATCGTGGCAGCGCTGTGCTACCCCGTGGTCGCGATCCTGAGCGACGGCAAGCACCGCCTCGTCGTCGACCTCGTGTACATCGCCATCCCGCTGCTCGTGGTGCTGAAACATAGCGGCAACATCGCCCGGCTACGCAGCAAGACCGAGCCGAAGTTCGGCGAGCGAGCGGCTTAGCGTGAGCCGTATAGCAGTCATCGGCGCCGGAGCCTGGGGCACGGCCCTTGCTCTCTCGCTGGCGCGGCAGCAGCGCCACACGATTACGCTGTGGGCGCACTCCGCAGACCATGCGGAGGAGATGCGGCATACCCGCCAGAACTCGCGCTACCTGCCGAGCTTCGAGCTACCCGCAGACATCGCCTTCACCAGCGATCTCACGGTCGTCGCAGAGAATGCGGACGTGCTGCTGTCCGTCACACCATCCATCAATCTGCCCCAAACAATCAGAGCGCTCGCACCGGTGCTGACGGCGAACCACGTCTTCATCTCCGCCTCAAAAGGCATTGAGGACGAGACCTATCGCCGCATGTCTGAAGTCGTGGCCGCAGTATCGCCGGTGCGCTTCGCCGTGCTCGGCGGACCTTCGTTCGCAAATGAGGTCGCGGCGGCGCTCCCGACAGCCGCGACGCTCGCTTCCACGGACGCAACGCTCGCGGCTGCGTTGCAGCAGGACCTCTCTTCCGAAAGCCTGCGCGTTTACACCAATGATGATGTCATCGGCGTGGAGCTCGGCGGTGCGCTGAAGAACGTGATCGCGCTGGCTGCTGGCGTCGTTGCGGGTCTCGAGCTTGGCTCCAACGCTGCGGCTGCACTCATCACGCGCGGCATGGCCGAGATCACACGGCTTGCCGTCGCGTGTGGTGCCCGGCCTGACACCATGGCCGGCCTCGCGGGCTACGGCGACCTCGTCCTCACCTGCACTGGCACCCTCTCCCGCAACCGCACCGTCGGCGTCGAGCTCGGCCGCGGCCGCAAGCTCCCCGAGATCCTCGCCGCCCTGGGCCGGCTGGTGGCCGAGGGCGTGCGCTGCACGTCTGCCGCGCGCGGCCTCGCCGCAAAGCTCGGCGTCGACATGCCGATCACCGAGCAGATGTACGCGATCCTTCACGAGGACCGCAGCCCGCGGGATGCGATCCGCACACTTATGACCCGGCCCGGACGCGGCGAGTAACGGCGTCGCCGTAAACTGAAGGCGATGGCAATCTCCTTTCGAAACCGGTCTGACGATCCGCCGAAGAAGCCAAGCTTCTTTCAGCGCATTCGGCAGGCCGTAACCGGCGAACCCACAGCACCGCCGCCTGATCCGGCAGGTGCAGCGGAAGACTCGCCAGAGCTCGCAAGCTACCCTGCGTCCACCCCCCTCGGCGCAGAGATCACTGCTGCACCCGACAGCAGCATTGCGCCTCAGGACGAGTTTGAGCTTGCGGAACTGGAAGGCATCGAAACACCGCCCGTCGATCTCGCCACACCGGTTGAAACTGCCTCCGCCGCACCAAGCCCAGAACAACGCAGCGAGCCCGCGTCACCCGCAGCGAACGAATATGGCCTGCGGCCCATGGCGTCGAACTTCTCCTTCGGCGGCTATGCCTCCGCAGAAGAGGAGGATGCCAGCTTCGTCGAGCGCATGCGCACGGCCGTGGCGCGCACCCGCGACCAGTTCGCAACGTCGCTGGACAGCGTGCTCGCCATCGGCCGCAGCGTGGACGAGGACACGCTGGACGAGCTCGAAGCCGTGTTGCTGACCGCCGACATCGGCATGACCACCACGCAGGAGGTCATGGGCAAGCTGCGCACACGTGCGCTGCGCGAGAAGAGCACTGGCGCGGAGCTAAAAGCGATGCTGCGCGATGAACTGCGGTCTATTCTCGACAGCGTGACCCAGCCGACGAGCCACCCCGCAACTTCGCCCGAAGTCATCATGATGGTCGGTGTAAACGGCACCGGCAAGACCACCACCAGCGGCAAGCTCGCGGCGCTCTACGGCACGCACGGGCGCAAGGCGCTGCTGTGCGCGGCGGACACCTTTCGCGCCGCGGCGATCGAGCAGCTTGAGGTCTGGGCCAAGCGCTCGAATGTCGAAATCATCAAAACGAAACAGGGCGGTGATCCGTCTGCCGCGCTCTATGACGCGCTCACCGCGGGCAAGGCGCGCAAGGTGGACATCGTCATCGTGGACACAGCAGGACGCTTGCACAACAAGGCGGGCCTGATGGCGGAACTCGACAAGATGCGGCGCACGGCGGAGAAGCTGGTGCCCGGCGCGCCGCACCAGACCTTTCTCGTGATGGACGCGACCACCGGCCAGAACGGCCTGCAGCAAGCCCGGCTCTTCCTGGAGGCCGCACGCGTCACCGGCATCGTCCTCACCAAGCTCGACGGCACAGCAAAGGGCGGCATCGTGATTGCCATCGCCCGCGAGTTAAGGCTGCCGGTGATCTTTGCCGGCATCGGCGAGAAGATGGAAGACATCCTGCCGTTCGACAATGACAACTTCCTCACTTCGCTTCTTGGCGCTTAGTACTTGCAGAAAAGTTCGGATGCGCACAACTGCGCATGCCCTCCTGCGCTCTGAATTGCTTGAAGCACGGAGGAAGCAGCACATGGGCATTTTGGATATGGTCACGTCAATGGCGGGCCAGTTTGGCGGAGGCCAGGGCGGTGACAAGGCGCAGGTTACTGGTGGTCTGATGGACGAACTGCAGAACCGTCCCGGCGGCATCGGCGGCTTGCTGCAGTCGTTTCAGCAGAACGGCATGGGCGGCCAGGTGTCGCAGTGGGCTGGCGGCCAAACTGCGCCGGCGGAGCCGCAGCAGATTGAGCAGGGTCTCGGCGGTACCGGCATCATCGACAGCATCTCGCAGCGCACTGGCGTTTCGCCGATGATCGTGAAGATGGGTCTTGCCGCGGCAGTGCCGGTGCTCATCCATCACTTCGTCTCGAACGGCCACGTGAACGAGCAGGGTGAGCAGACGGGCGCGCAGCCGGAGATGGGCGGCGTGCTGCAGTCGGTGCTCGGCCGCATCCTCTAGGAAGTCGGCGAGGCCGGCCGCAGCCAGCGCTGGCCTCGCCACTCTCTGCCGGGCAGTCCCGTGGCATCCTGAAGGCACAGTTCAGGAGCGTGCGCATGGAAGCTGGTGAGGTTCGGGAGTTCATCGAACAGCAAGAGAAGGCAGGTGAAAGCCACCTTTACGCTGTGTCCTTTTCCATTTCAGTGCTCGCGGTTCTGGTGGCGCTGGTCACAGTCATGTCGCACCGGGCGCACACCGCAGCCGTGCTGAATCAGGCTCGTGCTTCGGATGAGTGGGGCCTGTACCAGGCTAAGAAGATTCGCCAGACCTCCATCAGCAGCGCGAGCGACCTGCTCACCGTGCTCGCTCCGGGCAACGCAGCCGCGACAGCCAAGCTGAACGACTATCGCTCGCATACAGCCAAGTGGGACGCCGACATGAAGGAGAGCGAGGAGCGCGCGCACGGCCTGGAGGAACGGGTCGAGGCAGAAGAGCATCGCGCAAGCCGCTTCGATGCAGGCGAGGCGCTGTTGCAGATTGCGGTCGTGCTTGCGTCCATCACGCTGCTGACGCGACAGCGCATCTACTGGCTGGCCGCGCTTGCTGTGGGCGGCGTAGGCCTGGTGTTTACAGTGTCAGGATTCTTGCTGCACTGAAGACCAGGCTTCTCATCACGCCATTCGGGCGGTAGCCGCATCCTACTGCCAACGCATGCCGTTTTCACCTACAGACACATCGCATATGGCGCGAGCGGTCGAGCTTGCCAAGGGCACGCTTGGGCTTGCTTCACCCAATCCGCAGGTGGGCTGCGTGCTGGCGCACGGCAACGTGATCGTAGGAGAAGGCGCGCACCGGTACGACCTGCGCGACCATGCAGAGGTTGTCGCGCTGAAGCAGGCGGGCGATCAGGCTACTGGGGCGACGGCATACGTGACGCTGGAGCCGTGTTCGCATTCCGGCAGAACCGGGCCGTGCGCGAATGCACTCATCGACGCAGGTGTCGCGCGAGTCATCGCTGCCACGCTTGACCCGAACCCGCTGGTTGCCGGCCAGGGTATGGCGCGCATCGCCGATGCAGGCATTGAGGCCGAGCACGGCCTCTTGCAGGCGGAAGCCCGCGGCATGAACGATGCCTTTGCCCGGCATATCCTCACGGGCCTGCCGCTGGTCACGTTGAAGTCTGCCCTGTCGGTTGACGGACGGCTCGCGCCCACGCCCGTGCAGCGCACGGCGAATGCGCCCTTTTGGCTCACCGGTACCGCCGCGCGCGAAGAGGTGCACCGCTTTCGCCACGCGAACGATGCAATCCTTACAGGCATCGGCACGGTGCTGGCGGACGACCCCGTCCTCTCAGACCGCAGCAACCAGCAGCGCCGCCGAAGGCTCTTGCGTGTGGTGCTGGACACGCAGTGCCGCACGCCCGTGAGTTCGCGCCTGGTGGAAAGCGCGAACGATGACCTGGTCATCTTCTGCGCAGGCACGGCTTCCAACGACAAGCAGCGGGCACTGCGGCAGCGTGGCGTGCGCGTGGAAGCAATGCCCGTGCTCAAGCCTGAGGAGCGTGCGAGCAGCACTGTGGCTGACAAGCCAACCGCCGTAGCGCAGCGGCCCGAGCTGGACTTGCGCGCCGTGCTCAAGCGGCTGGGCGAACTGGAAGTTCTCTCCGTGCTGCTTGAGTCCGGACCTGGCCTGAACGCTGCCTTCCTGAACGCCGGGCTGGTGGACAAGGTCGTCCTTTTCTTCGCGGAAACCGAGCTCGGCGAAGCGTCGATCCCATTCGCCGACGCCGCGCACAATCCGTTTGCGCTCATCGAGCAATTGCAGAACATCGACCGTTGCGACTTTGTGCACGAGACCACCGGTGGCACACGCAGCATGGATGCCTGCGTGCGCGGCACGCTGCATGACCCGTGGGCCGAGACCTTCGCGCTCACACCGCCTGCGCTGTAGCGGGCTGCAGCGAAGCGCGGAATCCTCTACCCTTACAGCATGTTCACTGGACTGATCGCCGAGACCGGCACCGTGCTTGCCGTGGAGCCGGGTACAGGCGCAACCCGCATCCGTGTTGCGGCACCGATGTTGGCGAGCCGCCTTGCGACCGGGGATTCCATTGCCGTCTCGGGCGTATGCCTCACCGCACTCAGCATCACGCCGGAACACTTTGAGGCAGATTTAGCCCGCGAAACCATCGCGCGCACCTCCCTCTCGCGATTACAGCCGGGCACCGTCATCAATCTCGAACTGCCAACGCCGGCAGGCACACCCCTCGGCGGCCATGTGGTGCAGGGGCATGTCGATGGTGTTGGCCACGTACGCAGCATGACCGCCGTTGCCGCAGGCGCGCATGGGCAAACAGATTGGGTGCTCGAAATGGATGTGCCGGCGGAATTGGCGCGCTATATCGTCGCGAAGGGCTCCATCACGGTGGAGGGCATCTCCCTGACCGTCGAGCGCACGGAGCTGCCGCCCCTCGAGGACGGCGAATTCTACGTCGACGATCTGATCGGCCTGCCCGCGGTTGACCTGGTCGGGCTCGC
>CAXTJS010000011.1:0-11075 GCA_964244605.1 uncultured Terriglobus sp.
CGACCCTATCCTTGCCAAGGAAGAGGCGGAGCGCGCATCCCGGTCACCCGAAGTCGCCAAGGACCTGCACCTGCCCGATGACGATAGCGTGCTTGCGCTGGACACCTACCAGGGGCAGCCGCAACTCGCCGTGCTGCAGCAGACGGACGGCGAACTGAACCGCCAGACGGCGCACAACATTCTGCGAGCCACTGTGAATCCGCTCTCCACGTCGCACCAGCTCGTTGAGATTAAAGGCGAGCGATCCGCCGTGCAGATGCATGTACCCGACCCATCGCTCTTCATCCGTCTTGACGACGAGCCGCAAGCCGCAGACGAGGTGCCTGCCGGCGCGCTTGAGGTGGATACCCATGGCGCGAAGGGGCCGAAGCGGGAGAAGACTTCGGCAGCGAGCGAGTACGTAATTGTGCGCGTCGACGTACGCCGCGGCGTTCGCGTGGTGACCAGCTTTTCCATCAACATGCTCGGCGCGAGCAAGCGTCAGGCTGACGTGGTGCAGACCACCTCACAGACTCTGCCCGGCGGCCACTGGCTACGCATTACGCCACGCGAGCCGCTCACCTTCGGCGAGTATGCCCTGATGGAAGTGCTGGACGGCAAGACCGTGAACCTGGGTGTTTGGGATTTCGGCGTTCATCCCACCGCCGGCCCAAACCGCGATGCCATTCTGCCGGAGGAGCGCAAAGCGCCTACGCTGGAGCGGCGGAGAAGCCAGCAGTCCCCAGACTAATCACTGCGCCGCAGCTCGGGCCTCTTCAGTGTGTCATTTCGACCGGAGCGCAGCGGAGCGGAGAAACCTGCTTTTTCTTTGAGGGCCGTTGCCACCAGGAGCAAACAGCAGGTTTCTCCACTCCGCGACGATAGAGCCGTCGCTCCGGTCGAAATGACGCAGTAGAGGCGAGCTAGCCTGGCTTACGCTTCACGAAAAATGAACTAGCCAACCTGCCCTGCAAGGCTCCGCTCCTGCGCACTGTCGCGGTCCGCATATCCACTGTGCTGGGCTGAGGCGTCTGCGGTGATCGTTCCCGGTCGAAAGAGCAGGCCGATGCCCGCCACGGCGAGGTTGTCGCGGGTGGAGCCCTTCACGTGGTACATCATGGCGTCGGCAGCCTTGATGATGCGTTCGATGTCCGTCCCGTCATCCGGGTATGTGGCGAGACCGAACGAGCCGCGCAGCGCCAGGGCAAGACCCTCACTCTCAAGGAACTGAGCCGAGCGCAGCGCGTGAAAGAGACGCCGCGCCATCTCTGTGCCGGATGCCTTGTCGTAGCCCGGCAGCATGACGACGAACTCGTCACCACCATAGCGGAACGCCGGGCAGGCCTCGCCTACGATGCGGCGGATGAGACTGCCGACCTCGGCAAGCAAGCGGCTGCCCGCCAGGTGTCCGTACGTGTCGTTGACGTGCTTGAAGTGATCAAGGTCGATGAACAAGAGGCAGAACGGCTCAACACTGCCCTTGGAAAGCCTCTCTTCGAGCAGCGTGTAGAGATGGCGGGCGTTGAACAATCCGGTGCAGTCGTCCGTGATTGAAAGCTCATGGATTCGCCTCATATCGGCGGCGTTGCGCACCGCGATGGCGGAGAAGTCGCAGAGAACGCGTAGGAACTGGATGGAGTAGTCCGACAGGAGATCGATCTTGGCATTCAGGAGCTGGATCACACCCACAACGCCTTCGGCAGAGCGCACCGGCACGCACGCGATGGAGTGCACATCCAGCCCCGGATGTTGCCGGCTGAACTCAATCCACTTCGGCTCCACGCTTGTGTCGGGTACGACCATGGGATTGCCCGTAAGCGCAACCCAACCGGCAACGCCCTGCCCCATGGGCACGCGCAGACCCTCCAGCGTGCTTGCGTTTTCGCCTACAGCAATCACGTAATACAGATCATTCCGCTCCTTATCCACCAGCATCATGGACCAGCGTTCCGGCCCGAAGAACTGGGCCATCTTGCTCATGACGGTGTTGAGAACGATCTGGAGCTCAAGCGTCGAGGTAAGCGCGCGGGCCACTTCCATGAACAGGCGCGTGTAGTCCTGTTGCAGCGACTGGGAAAGCGCGATCTCGAGTTCTTTTTGTGACTTCCTTAAAAGCATGTTCACCGCTCACTGTCGTGCTCTGTTGGTGCGGTCCGTACTGGTCCTCGGGCAGTGGTTGCCGTCCGAAGCTTACGCATGACGGTATACCGAAACGGCTAAACGCACCACCACACTTCTGCGGAGGTGAGTGGTTAGCAGAAGGACTTGAAAAAGCTCAGCCGCCGATGTGGACCATGCTGCGTGACGGCTTCAGGAAGCCGGGCTCCCCGATGTGGTGCCGCGCTTCCTTGCCGTCGACCACCTGCTGGACGTACGCGGAAAGCGCCGCATCGGTTCCGCCGCGCTGCATGCGCCCATACAGGTCATGGTCGGTTTGCGAGAAGAGGCAGGTGCGCAGCTTGCCGTCGCTGGTCAACCGCAATCGCGAACAATGCCCGCAAAACGGCCGGGATACCGGCGCGATGATGCCGAACTCTGCACTGCCGTCTGCAAAGGCATACCGGCGCGCTGTCTCACTCTTGTAGTTCGCTGGCAGCGTAACGACCGGCGCTACCCGGTTCAGGCGCTCCAGAATTTCGGCTTCACGCACGACCGTGTCCGGCGACCAGATACGCTCTTCTTCCAGCGGCATGAATTCGATAAAGCGTAGCACCACACGCTCACGCCGGGCAAAGTCGCCGAAGGCTTCGATCTGGTCGTCGTTCCATCCCCGCAAGAGCACACAGTTTACCTTCACGGGCAGGCCGGCATCCTGGGCGGCGTGGATGCCGTCAAGCACGCGCGCAAAAGAGCCGGGAACGCGTGTGATGCGCGCAAAAGTCTCCGGCTCAACGGCATCCATGCTGACGGTGATGCGATGTAGACCGGCGGCCCGCAGATCTTTGGCCATTGTTGCCAGAAGGTGTCCGTTGGTGGTCAGAGCTATCTCAACCGGCTTGCGCTCCGCCCCGTCAAAGACGCGCATTGTGGAAATGTCGCGCACGAGCTCAATCAGGCCACGGCGCAACAACGGCTCTCCACCGGTGAGCCTTACCTTCTCAACACCCATGGCGACCATCAGCCGGATCATGCGGGCGTAGTCCGCGATGGGCAGCTCGCTGTACTCCGCGCCATGCTCACCGGTACGGCAGTAAACGCAGCGGTAGTTGCACCGATCGGTCACGGACACACGGAGGTCTGTGATCGCCCGCCCGAAACGATCCCGCAGCCGACCTGCCGCTCCGATGGGCTCAAGAACGGGCGAGTGCTCGAGCAACGGGATGGCAGAGATCGTCGACATACTGTTACTTAGAGTCCAGCTGAGGCTGGTTGGACGCACAGCGCTCTGGAATGCTCGGTATTCCAGGTCTATCGGGCCAGATGCGAAGAGACCCATGCCACGGGCATGGGTCCAGCCATTTCAGTTCATCGGCTAGTAGCTGATGAACTCCTGCGATCCACGGCGTATCGAGATGCCGTACAGCAGGCTGATGACCGACACCAGACCCGTAAAGCTGGCCCAGTAGAAGATTGGGCGCTCCCAGCCCGGCGAGTGCGTCAGGTCCTGCCCGACCCATAGCGTCAGGATGCCGGTCACAATCAGCGTCTGAAAGCCGATCGTGAGCGCAAGCTGGCCGCGACGACGGCGCGCATCCACCGCTTCCACTTCAGCCGGAGTCAGATTGCGTTCTTCCAGGGGCAGCCGCATGTTCGCCATCGTTTCTCTTGGACCTCGCTCTCGCGTTTATTACAACACAATGCCCCGTAGGGTTGAAGTCGAACCACGGCGCGCATGGCAGTGGCGTACGGTATCCAGCAAGCTAATCCAGAAATGCCATCGTCTTGATGCCTGCCAGCTCGAATCGCTTACGGCAGCGCAGGTTGGTACACGTGGCCGTGTCGTCGCGTAACACCATGTAGCTCTGTGCCTTGGCAAAGCGCGCCCGGTCGCGATCATCCGCGCGGCCGTTCAGCTGCTTCTTCTTGCGACGAACCAGCCAGCTCAGCTGGTACTCCCCCGCAACACCGCACTTGGTACACGTCAGCGTGTGTTTGCGCGGCTCGGTGCGTTCGTCGAAAAAGTCACGTTCTTCCATGGCATTGCTCCGGCCTGATTTTACGCTCTCTAACCCGCTCTCAAGTGCGATGCTTGAGAGGGGGAGGGGCAGTATGGCCAAAGGTAAAAAGTCGGTCTTCAGCGTGACCAAAGCGGTCAAAAGCAACGCGCGCGACCGGGTTGGCATACCACCGCCGAGCCATGCCCTGCCCGACGAAAAGACCAAAGCGGAGCACCGCGTGTCGAAGCACAAAGTCACGCTAGGCAGGCTGCTGCAAACTACAGAGAGCGAGCATAGTGGGGAGCACCCATGAAGACTAAAGCTCTTGTGCCGCTACTGAGGTATGCGAGTAATCAGGCACCTTCGCGCTAGCCCTTTCCGTTCGGCGTCCAACTCAACACGAAGTCTGCGTCGATCGCGTAAGTAGTGCGAAAGCCGTCCCGATGCCCAACAGAGTAACGGAATCGGCAACGGTTTACGCCGTGTTTGCTTTGGAGTAAGCGCGCGATTAGGTCTACCAGATGCGGTGCACACCGAAGCTTTCGAGCTTTGCATCGTTACTGAGGACGGGGATATCCATCGTGACCGCATGGGCCGCAATCATCCGGTCGAAAGGATCACGATGCAGCCCAGGTAGCCGGGCGGCTCTTAGACAGGTTGCGAGATCGAGAGGAAGGGCGACATAGCCCGCCTCTTCCAGAACGGACGGGAAGTGCTGCTCAAGAGCGACGGCCTCCGGCAACCTGCCGATCCGCACCTTGGTGGCGATCTCCCATGCGGAAGCGGCAGATACAAGGATGGTGTTCGACTCCCCTTCAAGAAGGGTCCGCACACGCTCGCTCAGCCTGGAGGGGTTGAGTGTTGCCCAAACCAGAACGTTGGTATCCAGAATCAGAGTCAATCAGCCTCCCCTTCCCACATGCGTAACTCTTCCTCGGGAAGCGGATCGTTGAAGTCCTCCGGAAGCTCGAAGTTTGGGTTGTAAAGCAGCCCAAGCCGCTGCGGCTTCTTCTTCTCCACAGGCTCCACAGGCTGAAGCCGGACCATCGGCTTCCGTTCACGACCGGAGGTAATGATCACCTCTTCTCCCGCCTGTGCCTTGCGGACAAGCTCTGACAGGTTCGTCTTTGCTTCAAACATGGTCACGGTCATAGGGATGCTCCTATCCTGCTAAGCTAGCCTAGCAGTTTCGAGCCAGCCATGAGCCAGAACGTCGTTCTCCTGATTTTTGAGTTTGCCGCCCTGATCTTTGCCTTCTCCATCCACGAGGCGGCGCATGCGTGGATGGCGTCCCGTTGCGGCGACCAGACGGCGCGCATGCTGGGCCGCGTGACGCTGAACCCGGTAAAGCACCTCGATCCGCTTGGCTCTGTGGTTCTGCCACTGATTGCGGCCTTTACGCACCTTCCTCTGATCGGCTGGGCCAAGCCGACGCCGGTCACCACGCGCAATCTGCGCAACTACAAGCGTGACGACATCCTGGTGACCCTTGCCGGGCCTGCCTCGAATCTGCTCGTCGCAACGGTGTGCCTGCTGCTGCTGGTGACCATCAAGCACCTGCTGCCCGGCGGCGAAGACGCCGTGGGTGGCGCGGTTGGTCTTGCTCTTGGTTTTGACAACGCCAACCCCGGCGGCGTGATCTTCCCGATTATCCTGCTGCTCTTCTGCGGCATTCTTGTAAACCTTGGGCTGGCTGTCTTCAACGTCATCCCGATTCCGCCGCTTGACGGGTCACGTGTGCTCCGGCACTTTCTGCCGTACGGCTGGCTCGAAAGCTACGATCGCGTTGGTAGCTACTCGTTGATCCTGCTGATGGTTGTCGGCGGCCGGCTGATGGGCTTTCTGTTCACGCCGGTGCTCCGCTTCTTCCTGCAACTGCTTGACAGGCTGTAGCGGCACGAATCGGCTACCATCGACTTCGCATGATAGAACAGGTTTCTTCCGCCGCATCCAGGCAGCGCCGCGTGCTCAGCGGCATGCGCCCCACGGGCAGGCTGCACCTCGGCAACTACATGGGCGCGCTCTACAACTGGGTGCGTTTGCAGCATGATTACAAGTGTTTTTTCTTCATCGCCGACCTGCACGCGCTGACGACGGACTACGCCAAGCCCGGCGATCTGGCTGCAAAGTCACATGAAGTTGCGCTTGACTTCCTCGGTGCCGGGTTAGACCCGGAGCGCTGCGTCATCTTCAAGCAGAGTGACATCGCCGCGCACTCAGAGCTCTACACGCTATTCAACATGATCACGCCATTGGGTTGGCTGGAACGCGTGCCCACCTACAAGGACCAGCAGGAACAGCTGCGCGACAAGGAACTGAACACCTTTGGCTTTCTCGGCTACCCGCTCCTGCAGGCCGCGGACATTCTGCTCTATAAGCCGGATTTCGTTCCCGTTGGGCAGGATCAGTTGGCGCACGTTGAGCTGACCCGGGAGGTTGCGCGGCGCTTTAACCAGCTCTACAGCTCTGCAATCACGCCCGAGGTTACTGCGGCCTCTTCGGACAAGGAGCGCATCAAGGCCGAGGTCAGCGAAAACGTGCTCGAAACGGAGCTGCTGCCCGAACCGAAGGCGCTGCTCACACCGTCGCCGAAGCTGCCCGGCCTGGACGGCCGCAAGATGTCGAAAAGTTACGGCAACACCATCGGCCTGACCGACTCGCCGGACGAACTGCGCAAGAAGCTGCGGCCCATGGTCACCGACCCTGCACGCATCCGCCGCACCGATCCGGGAAACCCGGACGTCTGCCCGGTCGGCGACCTGCACAAGGTGTTCTCGACTCCGGAGACGCTGGCGAAGGTCTACGACGGCTGCCGCTCCGCTGGTATCGGTTGCATCGAGTGCAAGGGCTGGTGCGCCGACTCGATCCTGCGTGAGATCGAGCCGATTGCGGAGCGCCGCCGCGGCTTTGAGCAGCAGCCCGGCATTGTTCAAGAGATCCTCGCAAAGGGAGCAGCACGGGCACGTGAACGCGCCGGCGCGACGATGGCCGAGGTGCGTGCGGCAATCGGACTCTGACGGGCACGCACAATCTCCAGGGCGCATCTCACACGAGACACAGGAGAGCGCCATGAGCGAGACCAAGTTTGTCGAGCAGAACCTGAAGCCGGTCCCGAACGATCCCGACGTAATCCCCGCGATGGACGCCGACCGTCAGAAGCACACCAACCTGGCTCCGCAGGGCGAGATGCACCCCGATGCGCGCGCGGAAAGCAAGTTCACGCCGGAGGGCGATCAGGAACCAGTGCCGAATATTCCGCCATCTGCTACCGATCCGGAATAGGATCGCAGTTTCCGCCGGGTAATCCTCAGCCGCGGTGCGAGATACTGTGCATCCATGGCCGCAATAGAAGTTCAGGACGCACCCGTTTCGGTTGACGCTGACATCGCATCTGGCGAACAGATGCGAGTCGAATCCTCCCTGCCCGAGGCGAGTGCCACGCCGGAAACACTCGTTTTAGAGCATCCAACCGCTCAGGCATCGCCAAAGCCACAGCTACAAAAGAAGAAAGAGCCTTCACGGGAAGAGGCGTCGCAATCGCCCTTCTCAATCACCGTTGCCACGGTCTACGACGGTCCCATGGACCTGCTGCTGGATCTCATCCGCAAGCAGGACATCGACATCTATGACATTCCAATTGCCCGCATCACCGAGCAGTTCCTTGCCTACTGCGACCACCTGAAGCAAGCCGATGTGGACTCCGCGGGCGACTTCATCTACACGGCTTCCCTGCTCATCCACATCAAGAGCAAGATGCTACTGCCGCGCGAGGCATCGCTGCTGGCCAGCGGTGAGATCGAGGACCCACGGCGCGAACTGGTGGAGCGCCTGCTGGAGCACGAGCGCTTCAAGGCCGCCGCGCAGATGCTGTTGCAGAAGCAGCAGATCGAAGAAGCAACCTGGACCAACCCGGGCAGCGGCGAGTTCAAGCAGGTTTCCGAGGGCGAGCGCGAGGTTGCCGCGGACACGACCGACCTCGTCCGCGTCTTTGGCGAGATCCTCGACCGCATCCGCAAGCGGCCCGTGCTCAACGTTGACGAGGAGAGCGTCACCGTTGCGCAGATGCTGGAGTACTGCAAACGCCGGCTAATGCTCGAAGACCGGCCTACTTCGCTACGAAGGCTGCTGCAAAACACGCACTCGCAGCAGGCGCTCATCTGCATGTTCTTGGCGATGCTGGAACTTGTGCGGCTTCAAGCCATCCTGCTGCGCCAGGGCGACACCTATGGCGACATCGTGATCAAGAAGACAGACGAGTTCGATGATGTACTCGCGCATCAGGAACGCATGCGCGACGACTGGCGCTGAGCAGTGAAACCATACTGGATCTCGCATGGTGCAGCCCCTCTCTGCATCGTCCCGCGGCCCCGCGGAGATGACTGGCTGCAAGTAGACGCATCAGCGGTTGCAGGATCAGGCGTTCAAATCCTGGTCTCAATGCTCAGTGTGGAAGAGGTCGCTGAACTGGGCTTGACGAGTGAACCAGAAACGATGCTTCTGCACGGCGTCGAGCTACGCCACTTTCCCGTGCCAGATCGAGACGTACCCGACTCGACAAATCGGTTCCTTGAGTTTGCACGAGCGCTCCACGCGGAACGTCAAGCTGGCATAAAGGTCGGTGCGCATTGCAGAGCCGGTATCGGTCGTTCGTCTTTGATGATTGCAGCACTGCTCTGCATGGACGGCCTTACCTCAGAAGAGGCGTTCGACAAGATTTCAGCCGCTCGCGGTCGCGATGTCCCCGATACGAAGGACCAGGCTCTCTGGCTCAAGCAGGTGTTTTCCCGCTAAGAAGAGTCTTGTAGATACTCTCTGCTTCTGCAGCGAAGCAGCAGAAAACCACAAGCTCGACACCACTGGCGGACAGTGCTTCTCGTACAGTATTGCTCGCAATGGCAGCGGCACGTTCAATTGGAAAGCGATAGATACCTGTCGAGATTGCCGGGAAAGCGACAGATTGGCAACGGTGCTCCTTTGCGAGTTGCATGCATCGCCGGTAGCAGCCCGCCAGCTTCTCGTCTTCGCCTCGTTTGCCGCCGTTCCACACGGGACCAACCGCATGGAAGACCCACTTCGCCGGAAGCCTGAAGCCCGGCGTGGCCTTGGCGTCGCCTGTGGCGCAGCCGCCCAGCTTCTCACAGGCGGCGAGCAGTTCTTTGCCGGCGGCGCGGTGAATGGCACCGTCCACACCACCGCCGCCGAGCAGCGACGTATTCGCCGCGTTCACGATGGCATCGACCTGCAGTTTGGTGATGTCGCCCAGCACGACTTCCAGCTTTGATTCCATGCTGCATTGGATGCTTGACGATGCAAAAGCAAACTAGAAGCGCGGTTTGGCACCGCGGGAGCCGGTCTTCTGGCCCGGCTTCTTCAGCTGCGCATGCTCGCTCAGCTTCTGCCGGCGCTGCACGGATTTACCGGCAGCGGCACGGCCGAGCGCCTGCACTTCGCCCGTGGTGAGCTCACGGTACTCGCCTATGGGAACGTCAAGCGTGAGCGCGCCATAGCCGATGCGGCGGATCTTCTCCACGTGATGACCGATCTCTTCAAACATCTTGCGAAGCTGGCGATTGCGGCCCTCGGTTAGCGAAACCTCATACCAGGGGTTCTCACCGCGACGGACCAACTCGACGCGCGCGGGCGACGTGAGCACGCGATCGCGGCGCGTACCACGCACCTCGGCAAGCCGGCCACGGTCGATCATCACGCCTGTGCGGAGTTGCTGCAGCGCCTCCTCGCCAGGCTGACCTGCAACCTTGACGAGATAGGTCTTCTGCACGGAGTTTGCGGCTTTCGACAAGTTGTTTGCCAGGTCGCCGTCGTTGGTCATCAGCAGCAAACCTTCGGAGTTGTAGTCCAGCCGGCCTACCGGGTAGAGACGCACATCCAGCTTGCGGCCAGACTTGCGCGCGGTTTCGCGAAGCAGGTCGACGACGGTGGCGCGGCGCTCCGGGTCGCTCATCGTCGTCACGTAGCCGCGCGGCTTATTGACGAGATAATAGCGGTGCTCCTGCACGCCTTGGAGCAGCTTGCCGTCAACGCGGATGTGATCCTTCGTGATGTCCGCGCGTGTGCCGAGCTCGGTGACGGGCTGACCGTTCACTTCGACGCGGCCTTCCAGGATCAGCTCTTCTGCTTTGCGGCGCGAAGCCAGCCCAGCCTCAGCGATAATCTTCTGCAGGCGTACGCCGCTCGGAGTTTCTGGTTCAGCAGCGACAACGTTCTTGCGAGCCTTTGACGGTGCTTTCGTGTCCTGCGACTTTTGCTTCGTGCTCAAGACTGTGTCTCACTTTCCGGTGAGAGGCTGGTCTCTCCTTGCACTTCATTGATCGTTCCCGGATGCGAATCGTCCGTGTCGGCTGGTTCTGCATCGGCGAGGGACGAGCTCTCAGCAGGTTCCGCGGCTTCTGCTGTGGCGTTGGGCTCCACCACGTCACGGATGTGCTCCGCATCACCGCGCGCGTTTGCGCGCTCGATGACAGCATCCGTCGCATCCATCGGCAGGTCTTCCTGCTCGTTCAACTCGCCGGCCATGCGCTCAAACTCTTCCATCGAAGGCAGCTCGTGAATGTCTTTCAACCCAAAGCGAACGAGGAACTCTTTTGACGTTTTGTAGAGCATGGGCCGGCCTATAACCTGCTTGCGGCCCGCCGTCTGGATGAGTTTGCGGGTGAGCAGGCCGCCGAGTACGCCGGCGGAATCGACGCCGCGAATCTCGGAGATCTCCGCCGCCGTAACCGGCTGTTTGTAGGCCACTACGGCGAGCGTTTCCAGTGCCTGCAGACTAAGCTTCAGCGCGGGCTTGAGCGACCGCACAAATCCCCGCACCGCATCGTGGTACTCCGGCTTGGTACCCATGCGGAAACCACCGGCAACCTCACGCACCTCAATGCCACGGTCCGAGTCGGCGTACTCGCGGATCAGCCGATCGACCGCCACGCCGCAAAAGGCCCAGCAGTCGTGCTCGGTGGCGGAGAGGACGTTGGCGACGCTGAAACG
>CAXTJS010000011.1:11085-27397 GCA_964244605.1 uncultured Terriglobus sp.
GATCGACCGTGGCGCGAATGTGTTCGCGTACGGCACGCTCCCGCTCACGGGCAGCACGCTTCTCGGCTTCGGTATTATCCGCGACCACATTGCTGTCGACTGCTGATCCGGTTTCCTGCGCTTGGATTGTGCTACCTTTCGCGCCGTCCTCCTGCTCGTACGCCGTAGGCTCGACTGTGTCGCTTTGACTCGAAAGAGCAGCTTCGTCTGTATCCCCATCGGTCTCAGATGATTGCTCATCAACCGCGAGTGCAAGCTCTTCCGGCTCGGTTTGGTCGTCGAGCGGCAGTTCTGCCTGTAGCGCGGCAAGTGCGTCCAGCTCGGACTGTGCTTCCCCGGCGAGCAGGCTGGCAAGTTGCGCCAGCGTGACCGGCTCTTCTGAGGCGTAGATGACGGCTTCGATCTTTGACTTGAGGCTCATGCGTGCGAACAGGTTTGCGCGCGAAACGAGGCGCAATTTCAAGTATGCCGCAAGGCAAAGGCCTGCACGGAAGTATCTGCGGCCGTCGTATCCTGAACACGTCATGCCGTTCCCCATCAAGACGTGTGTCGTCTGCTCGGAAGAGTTTGAACTGAAGCCCGACAAGCCCGGTTTCGCGAACCGCTGCCCCGAGTGCAGCCAGCCCGAAAACGCAGGTGCAAAGGGCAAGCAGCGCATGGACGCGGACGAACGCAAGACCATAAGCGAAGCCAACGAGGCACGCCGCCAGGCGATGAAGAACTTGCTCTACCGCAAGGACAGTTAGCGCCCGACCGCCCGTCACCGCTTGATATACTCAGTCGTGCACACCCAGCACAACCAACCACAACAATTGAACAGAACGAGGCGGGGATGTCTGCGAAATACATCTTTGTAACGGGCGGCGTCGTGTCTTCGCTCGGAAAAGGACTGGCCGCGGCATCGATCGGGTGCCTGCTGGAAGCGCGCGGCATCCGCGTCGGCATGATGAAGTTTGATCCCTACCTCAATGTGGACCCGGGCACCATGTCGCCGTTTCAGCATGGCGAGGTCTTCGTGACCGATGACGGTGCAGAGACCGACCTGGACATGGGTCACTACGAGCGCTTCACCCATGCAAAGCTGTCGCGCGACAACAACCTGACCAGCGGCCGTATTTACGAACAGGTCATCACGAAGGAACGCCGCGGCGACTATCTCGGCAAGACCGTGCAGGTCATTCCGCACGTGACCAACGAGATCAAGAACGCCATGCGCAAAGTGGCCGCTGAGTGCGACGTATGCCTGGTGGAGATTGGCGGCACCGTCGGCGACATTGAATCGCTGCCCTTTCTGGAAGCCATCCGCCAGATGCGACAGGACCTCGGCCGCGACAACACGCTCTTTGTCCACGTGACGCTCGTGCCCTGGATCGCCGCCGCGCAGGAGTTGAAGACAAAGCCGACGCAGCACTCGGTGAAGGAGATGCTGTCGATCGGCATCCAGCCGGACATTCTGCTGTGCCGTACCGAGCGCAACCTGCCGCGCGAGATGCGCTCAAAGATCGCTGCCTTCTGCAACGTGGAAGAGGCGGCCGTGATCGCCGCGCGCGACGTGGCCAACATCTATGAGCTACCACTCGCTCTTGAGAACGAGCACGTTGACCGGCTCGTGTTGAAGTACCTGCGGATGGAAGATGCCCAGGACGCAAAGCTTGAGAAGTGGAAGGACCTTGTCCATCGTGCGTATCACCCGAAAGACGAAGTGCACATCGCCATCGTCGGCAAGTACGTCGAGTACGAGGACAGCTACAAATCGCTGAAAGAAGCGCTGGTGCACGGCGCATTGCACAGCAACCTGAAGCTGCGCGTGACGTGGATCGAAGCCGAAGGCCTTGAGACAGAAGACAACAGCTACACGGCCCAGCTTGACGGCTTCGACGGCATCCTTGTGCCGGGCGGCTTCGGCAAGCGTGGCATCGAAGGCATGCTGAATGCGATCCGCTATGCGCGCGAACGCCACGTGCCCTACTTCGGCATCTGCCTCGGCATGCAGACGGCATGCATTGAATTCGCCCGGAATGTCTGCGGATTGCGCGATGCCAACTCCGGCGAGTTCGACCCGGCAACACCGCATCGCATCATCTACAAGCTGCGCGAGCTCACCGGCGTGGAAGAGATGGGGGGCACCATGCGGCTGGGTGCGTGGACCTGCGTTATGGAAGCCGATTCGCTCGCGGCGAAAATCTATGGCGCGACTGAGATCAGCGAGCGCCATCGCCATCGCTACGAGTTCAATCGCGAGTACGAAGCGCTGCTGGTCGGCGGCGGCCTGCGGCTCACGGGCACAACGCCGGACGCGACCTATGTCGAGATCGTCGAGATTCCCTCGCATCCGTTTTTCATCGCCTGCCAGTTCCATCCTGAGTTCAAATCGAAACCGCTGGAGCCGCACCCGCTCTTCCGTGAC
This sequence comes from uncultured Terriglobus sp., assembly GCA_964244605.1. GTDB lineage: Bacteria > Acidobacteriota > Terriglobia > Terriglobales > Acidobacteriaceae > Terriglobus. Next base: position 13,493 of record CAXTJS010000011.1, read on the forward strand.
TTTGTTAGCGCGAGCTATGCCAACCGCAGGAGCAAAGGCCGGGCGCTCTCACAGGAGAGCTTCCCGACGGCACTCGAAGTTTGAGCTAGACCGGGCTCACTGCTGGCGTAATTGGGCGCATCAGAAGCCGCATGAGCACGAACAGTGAGCAAACGGAACGAGAGCGGCAGCAGGAGTTGTCGCAACAGCAGCGCATTGCGATCAAGGAGCGCCCACGTAGCCGCGCGGGCAGCATCCTGCTTGGGCTTCTGTTCTGTTTTGTACTCGGCATTCTGGCCGTAGTCGTGCTGGTCCGGACCGCCTCACCAGACGGCACCATCGCTCGGCTCGCTTCCGCGATGCTTGGTCGCTCTGCCGGCTTCGACACGTCGGCTCCAGTTGTCGTTGAGCAAATTCAGAAGTTGAACCGGCTTGAGACGGTCAGCTACTCCGTCGATACCGTTGTGGAAGGCAAGCGCACGAACGCTGTCCTGCCAGACCTTCTCTTCGGCGATCGCCTTCTGCTCGTTGTGCATGGCCAGGTCGTTGCTGGCGTTGACCTTTCGAAGCTCAAGCCGGAGAACGTCAAGGTGAGCGGCAAGTCCGTCACCATTGACCTGCCCGCGTCCATGCTCTTCAGCACGCGCGTGGATGAGGCGAAATCACGCGTCTTCGCGCGTACGACTGGCCTGCTAGTACCGATGGATCCGAATCTCGAAACCGACACACGCCGTACCGCGGAGATCCAGATTCAGCAGGCCGCGATGCAGGATGGCATTCTCGACACAGCACGTGCCAACGCTCGCTTAAGCATCGAAAGTCTGCTGCGTGGCTTGGGTTTTGAGCAAATTACCGTGCGCTAGATGCGGTCAAGAGCAAACTGCCAGATGTGCGCCCCGCAAGAGCGACATCAAACGTGATCAACTGCAGCTTGGCTTGCGTTGCAAAGGCGCTCAGGTAGGCATCGGCCCACAGCTTCGGCGATGAAGTTCCGATGGAAGTGGTGGACCGCAGCACGGGTCCAAGATGCGCTGGCTCTGCTAAGAGATGAATGTTGCCGCTTGTCTCCAAGGAGTCGTAAAGTCGCCACGCGCTCATATTGGTGTGAATGTCTTTCTGCATGATGGAAGCAGACGTAAGAACGCGCAGAAAACTCAGTTGCGTCACTCTACAGACGGGCAGACTCGGACGGCCTGCTATCGAGTACCAGTTGTATGCAGTTACGTGGTGAATGTGCTGCTCCCACACGAGTGCAAGCAGCACATTCACATCAGGGAAACTCAATTGCGTCATAGATCACATCGTTGTCGATCATGAGCACTGTGCCCGGCTGCTTCGACTTGATAATCGGAAAAGGTGACCTCATCTTCTTCTTGAGGGGTCTTGTTGGCGTGAGCAACTCTTCGACAGCCCTGTGGATGAGCTTCTTCACTGAAGTGCCCTCATGAGCCGCTTTTACCTTCAGCGCCGAATATGTCTCGTCCGCGATGTCTACCGTGGTTCTCATCCTGAGACGCTACCATAAATATGGCAGCTTGCTTCTAGACAAAAAACGGCCCTCCTCTCGGAGGGCCAATCTGCCTTGGTTCTCTCGGGTTAGGAGAGCTGCTTCGACCGGCTCACTCTTGGGTGGCGCAGCCGAACTTTGTTGCCGCCTCTGCGTCGCGCTTCCAAGCCCTGGGAGGAAGAAGCGCGGCAGAGTGCAGCGGGGGAGCTAGTTCGATCGAGCGCCTTCGTCTGGCGTGTTGGTCGCCGGCGGTTGAACAGAGGCCCGGGGCAATGCGGTGGCATTCTGGCCGTCCATCGTTGCCAGGCTGTTATGCAGCAGCGTCACACGGACGCCGTTGGCGAGCGGCTTCTCACCGGCAGCGGCGACGTTCTTGCCGCTCACATGTCCGAGACCCGACTTGTAGATGCGATACACCGGCACTTGGTGCTCCGTTACGAGATAGCGAACGACGGAATCTGCCATCGCCTGTGAGGTCGTTACTCCGGAGCGGCTGTAACCCTGTACCTCAAGGATGTAGCCCTTTTCGCCGTTGAGAGCGTTGGCAACCTCATCAAGATTGGCCTTTGCCTTCTTGCCGAGAGCTGTGTGCCCTGCGACGAAGGGTACTGCGGTCGAAGAGACCGTCTGGTACTGATCCAGATTCGACACCGTGCCGTGCAGCGCGTCCGTGCGCGTGCTGGCTGAGGTGGCAAGGCCATTGGCGGCATCGGCGCGAGCACCCGCCGCGGTGGCATGCTGATCCGCCAGCGACGCCGCGTCGTTCGCACGGTGGATGCCGGCGGTAGCGCGACTGTCTACGTCACGAATGTCGTTGGCGTTCTTGGCTTGCAGCTGATCGAGTTCGTTGACACGGTCCTTCACCGGATCAATCTGGCGATGCACCCACTTCTTACGCGCGAAGGGGTTCACATGCCCCCAAAAGCCTTCCTTCGACTGCTGTGTCAGCGGCTGACCTGTCGCGTAGGTCGAAGTGTCCGATGCATCCTGCTTGGCTGGCTGTGTCGTAGTCGTCTGGCTATCCTGCTGTGCCTGGCCAAAGACCGGCAACGCGCACGCACCGCTAAGCAGTACGGCTGAGACTGCGATGGCCCGCATGAGCCGGGAATCCTGGTTCTGGATCATTGCGCTTCACTCCTTGTTCCGCACACTGGCAACGCAGCTTTGAGGCCAAAGTGTGTGCGGCTGTGTACGACAGGAGCAGTGCAAGGGTCGTGCCAAAACAAATTCTTCTAAAATGAATAACTTAGCGGGTAGCGTTGGTTCAAGCGCTTCTTATGTAGCGCAAAAACTTCGCGATGGGATGGCTAAAACTTCGAGAGAGCGGCGCCGGGCTGATGTGCTTTACCGCAGATCGGCGTGGATGACTCGCAGCTCCGGTGCCTTTGTGTTCCAGTTGGCGGGCACCGTGTCGAAGATGAGGCGGAACTCACGGACCTCACCCGGCCTGATTGGCTCAGCGGCAACCGGCTCGATGTCCACATAGGGCTGGCGTGTCCGCACTAGCGTAAGCGGAACCGTCTGACGCTGCGGCGAGGGGCTATCGTCCGAGCCGAAGGCGACCTGCAGTGTGGCCGCCGTCAGGACGCGCGTTCCGGTGTTCTTCACGGTCCCGTCCACATAGGTGACCTTGCCGCCGGTACCGTTCGTCGCTTCTGATAACTCGATGCCGTCCAGGATGATGTGACTTGCGTACGCATCGGCGGCAGCCACCTGCCCGGTGTCGGTGGGAGCATGGCGCAGCGTTAAAACAGCAAGCAGTGCAACAAGGATGATGACTGCTGCCGCGGCAATCAGCAGAACCCTGGCGGAGATGCCTGACTCTTTCTGACTCTCAGTCGAAAACGGCGTTGCCATGGCAGGAGTGTACAACCGCGACCATCGGACTTAAGCGAACGACGCGCGCTTGACCTTCTGGCGAAAGTCCTCGCCCTGCATCTCTACGACCACGCACATCTCCTGCAGCCGTGATCGCATGCGCTCGCCGATGCGGTCGCCGAGCGTTTCTTCTTTCACGGCAAGGCGCGCCTGCTGCGCGGGGGTGTCTGCCGAAGCCATGCCGAGCGGCGGCAGGTTCGCATAGTTGGTGGTGATGATGGTGGTGCGGCGGTCGTTGTAGCGCGTGTTCAGGATGTGGGCGACCGTGTCCCACACCCAGTCCGTCGGCTTGGAAGCACCAATCTCGTCCAGCACTAAGACCTCCGCATCGAAGACGGGCGCGAGTATCTCGAGTTCTGTTGCGGCGACACGCGGGTTATAGCTGTTCTGCACCTGCTTCAGCAGCTCGCGATAGTCGTAAAACAGGCCCGTCGCACCCCGCTCGCTGATAAGCGACTGCAGCATACCTACGGCCAGATGCGTTTTGCCGACGCCGATGGAACCCGTCAGTAGCAGGCCAGTACCGTCTGTCTCAAGCGGGTAGCCCTCCACGAACTTGCGCGCGGCTGCGTAAGCCCTGCTCAATGTGCGGTTCGCCCCGGAGAAACTGTACTCATAGCTGTCCAGCGTGCAGTGCTCGTACCGCCTCGGAATGCGTGCCTGCGCAATGACCTTGCGGGAGCGCAACTCGCGCCGGCAGGAGCAGGGCTCGGCGTGGCGACGCCCGCTAACGCCTTCCACGATGCGCATGCCGAGCCCCTCACAAAGGGGGCATGGCTGTTCCGGATCGTCATGGGGAGGCAGCAGCATTGATCCTTGTAAGTATCGCAGCACGCGCCCTGGCGCGCGTCTCCACACATCCACAGCCGTGCCCTTGCCATTGCAGTCACCTGCCGCAAACGGTTAGACTGCACCAAGTGCCCAGACCTGCGCATCTGATGTGTGGGCCGCGATTGGCGGCGCGACCGGAACTTCGATGTGGCGTGAACCTAGCCCGCTGCAAGCGAACCGCGAGCCGATCCGTTACAGGGCCTACTTCTTTTAAGATTGTGAGTTAGCTAATGCCAAAGCAGGGAATTCATCCAAACTACAAGGCCACCAAAGTGAAGTGCGCGTGTGGCAATACCTTCGAAACACGCTCTACCAACAAGAGCGACATCGTTCTGGAAATCTGCGCCGCCTGCCACCCGTTCTTTACGGGCAAGCAGAAGGTGCTGGATACGGCCGGACGTATCGAGCGCTTCAAGCGGAAGTTTGCGAAGAGCGACTCCGCCACTGCCGCGGCCGCCAAGTAAGCGTCTCGTTAACCGATACACAGAGCCTCCGCGAGAGCGGAGGCTTCTTTGCATAAAGGGCTATGAAGAAGAGCTGGGATGAAAACGGAACGGCAGTGCTCCTTCGCGATAGCGACGTGGCCAGCGCAGCCGTGCCCGCCTCGTTCCAGATCGGCAACGTGCACATCTGCCCTGCCACCGTGCTGGCCCCGATGGCGGGTGTGACCGACACGGTCTTCCGCCGCTTCATCAAAAATGCTTCGCAGTTCTCGTCTTCTGAGCAGGCTGATGACGTGAATGCCGCCACCTCAAACCAGCAGTCCGGCTGCGGCCTGATCATGACGGAGTTTACCTCTGCCGACGGCCTGGCCCGCATGCGCGAGGTCAAGCGCAAGCGCTACCTGACCTATTACGACGACGAGCATCCCATCAGCGCGCAGATCTTCGGCTCGAACCCCGAGACGCTAGCCGACTCCGCTCGCATCTGCCAGGACGCCGGCTTCGACATCGTCGACCTGAACCTCGGCTGCCCTGCAAAGCGCGTGGTGAGTTGCAACGGCGGCAGCGGCCTCCTGCGCGACCTGCCGCATATCCGCAACATCTTTGAGCGGGTGCGCACGGCGGTTTCGATTCCCTTCACCGTCAAGTTCCGCATGGGTTGGAGCGACAGCAACATCGTCTGCGTTCCGCTGGCGAAGATGGCCGAGGACTGCGGCCTGAACGCCGTTGCGTTGCACGCGCGCACGCGTGAGCAGGGCTACACCGGCAACGCGCGATGGGAGTACATCGCCGCCGTGAAAGATGCCGTGCGCATCCCGGTGATCGGCAATGGGGATGTACGCACGCCCGAAGACGCGGCTGCCATGGTCGCCGCAACCGGCTGTGACGCCGTAATGATTGGCCGCGCCGCGCCGGCGAACCCGTGGATCTTTCGCCAGATTGCGCAGTACACCGCAACGAGCACCGCTACCGGTATGGGCACCTATGATCTCGCCACGGAGGTGGATCGGTATCGCATGATCCGCACCTACTTCGCGATGCTGATTGCCGAGTTGGAGCAGGAACATCCCGAGGTCGACGTGCCGGAAGATGTCTCGCTCGACACGATGACGCCCGCAGACCTAGCTATGCACAACCACCTGCGCCGTCTGAAGAAGGATCGCGAGAGCGCCCGTCGCGATGGCATCGGCAAGATGAAGCAGTTCGCCAGCTGGTTTACGCACGGCGTGGTAGGCGGATCGACGCTGCGCCGGTCGATCTTTGAAGCAAAGCGCGGAGACGAGGTGATGGACGCCGTTGACCGCTTTTTCAATACGCGCCTGGAAGACCGCGCCCTCTCGACGACTCACGAAGAGAAGGAGAGTGCCTCTGACTTCGACTTTGCCGGCGTCGGGTAAACTGCCGAATTTATCGATAAGAGATGCGAGTCAATGCGCGAACAGCCGTAACCATAGCGGTTGACAAGGTTCCCAACTGCATGACACGCTTCACTTGAGTGGTTTGCCGGCAACAGGGTAAGCTACCTTTAGTCCCGAACGGGGAGCCACACCCGTCCGGGGTTTGCCTGAACGTTAATTCAGGAAGTGTTGGATAACAAGAGTCGCCAGCGCAATCAGTGCCAGAACAACTTTTTCTGACGCTGAGAACGACCAGTTGAACCCTGGTTCTTTCTCCATTACCTACCTCCACAGGAAATAACGTCTTCGGGGACTTGACCTCCCCGAAGACGTATTCGCTTTTTAGGGCGAATCTTGTCTGTTCTTCGGGTGCCCTGAACGCGTGGCTATCCTGCGGTGGTCACAGACATTGTAACCACAGCATGCGGCTGAATCTGCTTGGTCTGGTAGCGACCTCCAGCGGCTCGGACGCGTCCTAGTGACCATGCCCATCCCTGACCAGTTCGTACCCAATCCCAAGCGCTATCAGCAGAACAGCTTCCGCCGCTGTGGCAGGTCTGGCGTGGTACTGCCGCCCATCTCACTCGGCCTGTGGCAGAACTTTGGCGGCGCCGACGTCTTTGAGACGGGCCGCGCCGTGCTGCGCCGCGCCTTTGATCGCGGCGTGACGCACTTCGATCTTGCCAACAACTATGGGCCGCCGTACGGCTCGGCTGAGGAGAACTTTGGCAAGGTCATGCGTGACGACTTCCGCAACCTGCGCGATGAGCTGATCATCTCGTCGAAGGCCGGCTGGGACATGTGGCCCGGGCCCTACGGCATGGGTGGCTCGAAGAAGTATCTCGTCGCCTCGCTTGACGGCAGCCTGAAGCGCATGGGGCTCGACTACGTCGACATCTTCTACCATCACCGGCCCGACTTCGACTGCCCCATCGAGGAGACGGTGGGCGCGCTCGCGCAGATTGTGCGGCAGGGCAAGGCGCTCTACGTCGGCATCTCGTCTTACTCGCCGGCGCGCACGCGTGAGATATACGAGCTGCTCAGGCAGGAAGGCATCAAGCTGTTCATCCACCAGCCCTCGTACTCGATGCTGAACCGCTGGATCGAGCAGGAGCTGCTCGGCACGCTGGACGAACTGGGCGTCGGCTGCATTGCCTTTTCGCCGCTCGCACAAGGCCTGCTGACGGACAAGTATCTCAATGGCGTGCCTGCCGATGCGCGCATCAACAACACCGTCGGCTCGTTCAACAAGGGCATGCTGAGCGAGGACAACATCCAGCGCGTTCGTAGCCTGCAGGCCATCGCAGAGCGGCGCGGACAACAGCTTGCGCAGCTGGCGATCGCCTGGTCACTTCGCGACCCGCGCGTCACCACAGCACTCATCGGCGCACGCAACGTGCAGCAGATCGATAGCTCTCTGGACGCATTGCAGAACCTTGCCTTCTCTGACGAGGAACTAAGCGAGATCGACAAGCTTGCCGTCGATGTGCCGGAGATTGATCTCTGGCGGGAGATCAGCACGAAGTAGCAGCACGCAGAGCACCTAGCGGCTGCGTCTGCGCGTAATCACCTTCATGTTGCGCCGCCAATGCTCATGCAGACCGAGCAGTGTCCATTCGACTTCAGGCTTGAAGTAGCGCAGCACTTGGTGTGTCGCAGGGTGGATGCGCAGTGAGGGCGCGACCAGGAACAGCCGTGGCGGCTCTGCGCTCAAGCGCACCTCGGTGAAGTACCCGTGGCGCTGGAAGGCGCCCAGCCCGGTGGCCGGATCGACCGTCTGCGTGTGGTGCCAGCGCACGCGGATCCAGTAGTCCAGGCCCTGCAGAGCAAAGTGCAGGTCTTCGTCTGCTTTAAGTTCGATCACGGCAAGCCGGCCATCGTTCGTAACGCTCAGGAGATCGAGCATGCCGCGATCACTCGCCTGGAACGCCGGCACCTGTGCATACACGTGGTTGCTGTCGAACTGTGCGAGCGAACCCTGGCCGTCCGTCAGCGGGCCGATGTTCTGCCGCAAGGCCGACTCGAGCCACGCCTCCGGTGCCATGCGGAAGAGTGGGTCGCGCATGCTGCCGTAGGCATGCCGCCGCTCGAAGAGCTTCGCCACAAGCTGATGCAGCATCGGCTCTGTCGCCGGCATGAGCGTCGTCTCATTCGCGCCCGTGCCGAAGGTGATCTCGGCTGTTGGCGTAAACGACTGTGCGACTCCGTGGAAGCGAACTCTGGCGAACTCAAGCCCATGCAGCAAGAAGGCCAGTTCGGTGGAAGAGCGAAGCCGCTCTTCCACGTCGGCCCGATGCGCTTCCGGCATGAGGTCGTATACCTGCTGTTTGGCAGCGGCAAAGCGCTGCTGCGCTTGCGCTGGATTAGGCGCGTGCAGCAATTTGGTAACGAGATTGCCAGTGTCCGCCGCGTCTCGCTCCGCCAGCTCTTCGGTGCGCTGGTCAAACTCGTGAAGCTCCCATTGCGCTGCATCGGCTCGCAGCCATGCCAGCCGAGACAAGGTCACCAGCGCGGTGCCTGCAGGGATAATCAGCCGCAGACCTTGGAAGAGACGCTTGCCGCCCGCGCGCTCGCGGCAGAGCTGCAGCCAAAGGATGCCAATCGTCAGCACGCCGTCGATCGTGGCCTGCGACTCGTCGCTGTTCACGCCGACTACGGCCCAGGCCTGCTGGCCCTTGTGCAGCACGCCCCGCGCATACGCCGGCCCGAACGATCGCTCCAGGTCCATCGCTGACTGAAACGGCTCGACCGTCCAGCCCGGGAACTCGCGTTGCAGGGCCCGCTCCAGTAATGGCAGGTAGCGCTTGCGCGTTCCCTCGCGCACGCTGGGCGTGCGGCGATCCGGTTGCGCGACGAGCTCGAGCGCCTGCGGCTTCGTTTGGCCGAACCGCATCGCTTGAAGCTTCAGCACGTCTTTCCGCAAGGTAGCCGAGACGATGCGGCGCTGCAGGTTGCGCTCTTCGCTCCACACCTGCAGCGTGCACCGGTTTGCCTGCTGTAGCAGCGAGTACTTTGCGGATACGAAGTCGAACGCGATACGTCCGTCTTCGTACAGAACAGCGCGCGGGTGCTCCGCCAAGAACGTTTCGATCTGCATCGAAATGCTTGCGGGAGACTGTTCGCTTACCGGTGATGCCAAGGCGCTTACCAGCCGCGATGGGCACGCAGGTGATGGATGTGCGCCGTGTGGTGCCGCGAGTGCCACGCGTACAGCAGCACCGCCTCTTCCACCGTCGTTGGCCCGTTCTCCGGATGAAGATAAGAGCGCTGCCACTGGTCTGAAGTGAGGTGGTTCAGCAACATCACCCAGCGTGCGTGCAGCGCCTCAATGAGCTCCAGCGACCACTCCACCGGAGCCACGGCAGCATCGTGAAGCAGCGACCAGGTCTGCTCGTTATACGGCAGGATCGTTGGCGTGTTCTCCGTCAGGGCAAAGCGGATGCGGGCGAACGCGTGCATGTGCGAATCGGCGATGTGGTGCACCAGTTGGCGCACCGTCCAGCCGCCCTCGCGGTAGGGCGTGTCGATCTGCGCCTCGTTCAGGCGGTCGAGCGCATTGCGCAGGTTCTCCGGCAAGAGAGCGATGGCCTCCACGGCGTAGTCGCGGTCTTCCAGGGAAATGGTGTCTGGCCGCTTGTGCCGGCCTATGGGGTAGCGGGGATCGTTGCCGCCCGAAGGGGTCGTACTCATGGGTTTGAAGCTAGCACAGCACTCACTGCACGACACACCGTGGCATCGTAGAATCGGCGAAGATGACCACTTCTTCCCTGCTCCCGACCGCGACCGATACGGGCACTGACGCGAAAGGCTTTTTCGCCACGCAGTTTGCGATTACGGAGCGGCTGCTGGAGCAGTGTCTTGCCGCTGGGCTTTCGCGCGGCGGCGACTTCGCGGAGCTCTACTTCGAGTCGGTAACCTCAAGCGGCATCGGCATTGACGAAGGTATCGTGAAGTCTGCAAGCCAGGGCCACAGCATGGGCTGCGGTGTGCGCGTGCTCAGCGGCGAGCGCACCGGCTATAGCTATACCGACGAACTCACACCGGAGAAGCTGCTGCACGCCGCAAAAACGGCCGCCCTCATTGCAGACGGGCCGGCAACCGTGCAGGTGCAAGGCTTTGTGCAGACACAAACGCACGACCTCTACCCGGTGCCGCTTGAGGATGCAGGCATCGCCGCAAAGCTGGCGCTCGTGCAACAGGCCGACCGCGCCGCGCGTGCCTATGACGGGCGCATCACGCAGGTGCGTGCCAGCTTCAACGACGAGGTGCGGCACATCTTCGTGGTCGCCAGCGACGGCACCTACGCGGGCGACACGCAGCCCCTGAGCCGCTTGAGCATCGGCGTGATCGCGAAAGACCCCGCGGCTGACGGCGGCAAAGGCGCAACCGCACGCGGTTCAAGCGGCGGCGGTGGACGCGTCCCGCTGAGCTACTTCTCGCGGGAGAAGACGCCGGAGTTCTTCGCGCGCGAGGCGGCGCGGCAGGCCATCCTACAACTCACGGCTATCGCCGCACCTGCTGGCGAGATGGAAGTGGTGCTCGGGCCGGGCTGGCCGGGCGTGCTGATTCACGAGGCCGTCGGCCACGGGCTTGAGGCTGACTTCAACCGCAAGAAGCAGTCGGCCTTTGCCGGCCTGATGGGCCAGCGTGTCGCGACGGATAAGGTTACGGTCGTCGACAACGGCACCATGCCGAACCGCCGCGGGTCGCTAAACGTGGACGACGAAGGTCTGCCGACGCAGAACACCACGCTCATCCAGAACGGCGTGCTGTGCCGTTACATGAGCGACAAGCTCTCCGCAAAGCTCATGGGCCTGCCCGGCACCGGCAGCGGCCGCCGCGAGAGCTACGCGTCCATCCCCATGCCGCGCATGACCAACACCTACATGCTCGCTGGCGACGATGCGCCCGAGGACATTTTGCGCAGCGTGAAGAACGGCATCTACGCCGTGAACTTCTCCGGCGGCTCGGTGGACATTACGAACGGCAAGTTCGTCTTCGCCGCGAGCGAGGCGTACCTGATCGAAGACGGCAAGATGACCGCGCCGGTGAAGGGAGCCATGCTCATCGGCAACGGACCGGAGGCGCTGAAGCATGTGAGCATGGTGGGCCACGACCTCGCACTGGATGAGGGTATCGGCACCTGCGGCAAGAAGGGCCAGGGCGTACCAGTGGGCGTGGGTTCGCCGACCATCAAGCTGGACAGGATGACGGTGGGCGGGACAGGCCAATGAGTCAGTTATATGTACCTCTCCTAAAGCCGGAGGACGTTATTCCTCACCTCGCGAGTCCAACACATTGGAAGGCAGGACACTCGGCACAAGAACTTGCTTACTCATGGTTCAACGCCAGCGGGTTCCCGTGTCTGATTCAGCAATGCCTTTCCACTGACCCCGTATTTCAGGATGCGACCTTCCTCAATGCTGTGTTTGAACGTAAGACAGACTTAGGAACGAAGGGTAGACCCAGCCAGACTGACCTGCTTGCCTACGTTGACCTCGGCCAACAACTTGGCCTGCTTGCTGTTGAAGGAAAAGTCGAAGAATCATTTGATAGATGTGTTGCCGAGTGGAACGACGGGTCGGCCGGTAAAGTAGCTCGCTTGAATGCATTGTGTAAAACGCTCGGACTGGACGATAGGAGTTGCGGTGAGATCCGCTATCAGCTTCTACATCGGACCGCGTCCGCCATCTATGAGGCAAAGCGTTACCACATACGAGAGGCACTCATGCTCGTGCACTCGTTCAGCGCCACTGCAAGGTGGTTCACGGAATTTCAGGCCTTTGCCGAGGCTATTGGAACTCCTGTTAGCAAGAAGAACATTTGCTCGCCAGTAGCTCTTCTCGAAGGGGTGAACCTCAGATTGGCATGGGTGTCTGACACAGCTAAAACCAACCTGGAGGCAGATCATCATGGATGACAAGAGAATAGCGAGTAAGTCCGCTCTTGCCTCGGAATTAGTGAACCGCGCGTTGGATTCCGGTGCAACTGACGCGGAAGCCGTCTTACTCGAAGGCGACGAGTTCTCCGTAAAGGTGCGGCTAGGCCAAGTGGAGACGCTTACCGAATCCCTTTCGCGTGCCATTGGCCTGCGCGTCTTCAACGGCCAGCGCACCGCCAGCACCTCGACCAATGACCTCAGCGAAGCGTCGCTTGAGCGGCTCGTGAGCGGCGCCGTTCAACTCGCGAAACTTACGGAGGAAGACCCGTTTGCCGGCCTGCCCGAATCGCATGAGTACAGCACGAAGCGTGATGGCGAAGGTCTTGGGCTCTTCTTTGAGGATGTGTACTCCATGCCCGCGGCGGAGCGCGTGGAGATGGCGCGAGCCGTAGAAGCCGCTGCGATGAGCGCCGATGTGCGCATCCAGAACTCCGATGGCGGCAGCTTCAGCGCGGCTACGTCGCACAAGGTCATCGCCAACTCGCGCGGCTTCACGGGCGAGTATCGCAAGAGCTATTGCGGGCTCTCCGCGCAGCCCATTGCTCAGGACGCGAGCGGCATGCAGCGCGACTACTGGTCGTCCAGCGCGCGCACGCTGCGTAAGCTCGAGTCGGCGGAAGAGGTTGGTAAGGAAGCCGCGAAGCGTGCCGTGCGACGGCTGGGTGCGCGCCGGGTGAAGACACAGCGCGCCACCATGGTCTTCGACCGGCAGATTGCGCGCGGCATCATCGGCGACATCTTCGACGCGGTGAACGGCGATGCGATCTACCGGCACGCTTCCATGTTCGAAGACATGCTCGGCAAGGAGATTGCCAGCCCGCTGGTGACCGTGGTCGACGACGGCACCATGATGCTAGAGCCCGGCCTTGGCGGCTTTGGCACATTGCCCTTCGACGGCGACGGCCTTCCCATGCAGCGCAAGGTCATCGTCGAAAAGGGCGTGCTGCAGACCTATGTGACGAACAGTTACACTGCACGCAAGCTCGGTACGAAGAGCACCGGCAACGCATCACGCGGGCTGGCCGGCGCACCGGGCATCGGCAGCGGAAACTTCTACCTGGAGCCGGGCACGCAAACGCTGCGCGAGATCATTGACGAGGTGCAGAACGGCCTCTATGTGACGGAGGTGCTGGGCAGCGGCGTGAACCTGGTCACGGGCGACTTCTCGCAGGGTGCGAGCGGCATCTGGATTGAGAACGGCCAGTTCGCGGGCGCAGTGGAAGAGATCACCATTGCAGGGAACCTGAAGGAGATGTACAAGAATATTGTCGCGGTGGCGAATGACCTGGTCTTCCGCGGGTCGGCTGCTTCGCCGGGGATCCGCGTGGAGGGAATGACCATTGCCGGTGCTTAGCCTTCTCCTGATGCTTGCAATGACAGCGGCACCGCAGACGCGAACCTCCGCGGGGTCCGCAGACCTGATGATTAACCGCAAAGAGCCAATGCCGGGCGATCACTGTCCGCTTACCATCTTCATCGATGCCCATGATCGCGTGTTTGATAGCCGCTTCGCCGGGCGCTACCGTGTGAGCGAGCAGACCCTGCGCACCGACATCCAATATGGCTGCAAAGAGTGGGGACCAACCTCCAGCGTGCGCCTCGACGCGTCACCGAATGCAACCATGGGCCGTGTCAAGGCAATCATGGATTTGATCCGTGAGGTCAAGCCCGGCATACCGCTGACGGTGGTTGACCCGCACAAGCATAAGTAGCCATTAGCATGGCGAAGTGAGCGCCGCGCCCATCTTCGAGCATGAGGTCGACTTCGACCCCATGCAGGCAGCCGAGGTGCTCCGCGCGCTGCCGCCCGGCGCGGGAATCGTCTCGCTCTTCGGCCATGCCGCAACGGACAAGCCCTACCTCATGCAGTCCGCCAACCTGCGGCGGCGACTGCAGCGGCTGCTGTTGCCCGCAGAGGGCCAGACGAAG
>CAXTJS010000011.1:27407-29486 GCA_964244605.1 uncultured Terriglobus sp.
AACCTGCGCGACCGCATCGCCCGCATCGCGTGGCGCGAAACCCACTCTGATCTGGAAGCGATGCTGTTACTGCATCGCGCCATGACGGTTGTCTTTGGCGTGGAGGAAGCGCGACGCAAGATGCGGCTCTCGCCACCTTTTACGGTGCGCTATGCCGTGGAGAACCGCTTTCCTCGCATCTACGTGACCAACCACCTGCGTCGACGCTCGCTGCACACCACCTTCGGCCCGTTCGCCTCGCGGCTGGATGCGGATCGCTACCGCGAGGCCGTGGAAGATCTCTTCCTTATCCGTCGCTGCTTCCTGGAGCTGCACCCCTCGCCGGACGACCCCGGTTGCATCTATGGCGAGATGCACAAGTGCATGGCACCCTGCCAGGCGCGCTGCACCGACGAGCAATACAAGGCAGAAGCACAGCGTACGCTCGCCTTTCTGAAGACGAGCGGTGAGTCGCTCACAGGAGAGCTGGAGACCGAACGCGATCGCGCCTCGGCCGACATGCTGTTTGAAGAGGCTGCCGCGATGCACGAGCGCGTCGTGAAGGTAAAAGCGGTCGCGAAGATCGCAGACGATCTGATTCAACCGCTCGACGCCCTGCGAGCCGTGTTGCTGTTGCCCCTGTTGCACGAGCAGGATCCAAGGGTGCACGTCTTTGTCTTTGCAGACGGCTGCCTTCGCGGACCGGAAGTCGTTTCGCTGCTTGGCGTGCGGCTCGCGAAAGAGCAGGAAGAGGTCGGTTCTTCGCTCTTTGCGCAGCCGATGATGCTTGCGCCGGTTCCTCTTGACGGCAAGGGTACCGTCTTGTCGGAGGGCTCGGCGGAGCAGCGCCTGCTTGCGGCCGTCGCCAGGCTTGAGGGCGAGTCAGGAGCGCAAGACACGGCGACACTGGGCGACCACCTTGCCATGCTGCGGCGCTGGTACTATCGGCCTGAGAAGAAACGCGTCGGCGTACTCTTCCAGCGTGAGAAAGACGCATGGCCCGTGCGCAAGATGGTGCGTGCCGGGGCGAAGCTGCTCATGCCGGTCGCTCCAACGCCCCCTACAACAGCCCAGCTCGATGCGGAAAGCACAACGCTGCAAGCAACCATCATGTAGCCACCGCGTCCCATGCAGCCATGGGTTCTCTGAGTGAAAGCGTGCCGCTCGTAGCTGGTAGTTTCCTCTGGCTGATCTTTGCGGTCATCGTCACGGTGGTGCTTGTGCGTGCCTATACGCGCACCCGGATGTCGGGGTTCGTCTGGCTGCTGATGGCTGTGGTTGTTTGGCCATTCTTCTCGCGCATTTTGAGCATGGCGTTCCCATTTCTGGCGTTACGCTCAGCGCTTGCCGGCACCTCAATGATCATGGGGATCGGCATCGTCTCCGCCGTGGAGAGTGTTGTGGGCGGCGTGCTGCTTCTGATTGCCACGCTCAAACTTGCGGAGCAGTGCCGTCCGGCATTAACGGGAGCCCAGCCGAGTTATACGGCGGCCGTCCCGTACCCGTCCGCCGGCGTGTATGCTCAGCCCGCAGCGCCTTACCCGCCCAGTCAGCCGACCTACCCGCCTGTGCAGGAGTAGAAACTATGGCGTCTCGTCCCGAGCCGGCGTTGGCACCCGCACCCACTGCATGCCGGCTGCTTTCGCTGCGGTAAGGCCTGCTTCCGCGTCTTCAAAGACGAGGCAGTCAGCCGGAGCAATGCCGAGCCGTTTTGCGGCAACGAGAAACGGCTCCGGATCAGGCTTGCCCTTGCTGTAGTCCTCGGCACCCACGAGCACATCGAACCTGTCCAGCAATCCAAGCAGCGTAAGCGTCTTCACGATGGATGGCCGTGGCGATCCAGAAACAATGGCCAGCGGTATCTTGCCGTGCTGAGCCACAATATGTGCGACGACGGAAGACACGGGCTGCACCGCCGTGAGCCCTTGTAAGTAGTGCTCCTCTTTGCGGTGGGCCACCTCGACGGGCGACATGGTATAGCCAAACGTCTCGTTCAGAATCTCAACCGTACGCGGCAGGGGCACGCCACCAAGCTGATAGAAGAGCTCCTTTGGGAAGTGGCCGCCCTGCTCCGCCACTGCCATCTGCCAGCTCACCAGG
>CAXTJS010000012.1:0-6614 GCA_964244605.1 uncultured Terriglobus sp.
TCCGCTCCATCCAGCGCTTCACCCTCGGCTTCGACCACCGCATCATCGACGGCTCCGACGCCGGCAAGTTCATGACCGACTTCAAAAACTACCTCGAGAACTGGACAGAGGAGATCGGGTAGCGACAACCTACATCCCTCCCTGCTCCGTTACCCGAGCAGCGCTTCTCTGAGTGCTCAAGTGAGGAGCGTTTCTTTGAGGTTCAACTAAGCAGTGATCCTTTGAAGTGCCATCCTGAGCAACGCGAAGGATCTCGCCTCTTCCTGGCCACATCGGTTAGGTAGGGGTGAGATCCTTCACCTCATTCAGGATGACCCTCGTATAATGTTTCTGTTCGAATCCCTGGTTCAGGCAGCTGTCGACACCGCGTCTTGCTCTCGCTGTTCCTGTCGCAGCAGCAGTCCTTGAAACTCCGCCATCGTTTCACTTTCGTGCTCCCGCGAGAACCGCTCCGCCTCGGCAGCACTGGCTGCCGGAAAGAAGCGGCGATAAAGTTCCACTTTCTGCGCCGGCACTGCCCTGCCGAGGTAGAGCTTGTAGTCGATGCGCCCGGGGCGAAGCAGCGCCGTGTCCAGCGATGCGGCATCGTTGGTCGTCATCACAAAGATCACATTCTCCGGCGCGTGAAAGCCGTCGAGCACGTTGAGCAGGCCTGAGAGCGTGACGCCAAACCGATCCTGCGCCTCGCGCTCGGACGCGCTCTCCACGACGACCTGCTCCGGAGCCGCCTTTCCACTCCGGCGGTGGCCCGCCCGCATGCAGTCGATGTCCTCAAACAGCAGGATGGAGTTCTCCGGTACGTCATTCACCGCAGACTTGAGGGAGCGGTCGTTCATCTCCGTCAGGTTTACCGCATAGATTGACATGCCGAACGAAGCCGCCACGCCCGACACAAGCGACGTCTTGCCCGTTCCGGGTGGTCCGTAGAGCAGGTAGCCGCGATGGTAGGGAACCCCGAGACGCCGGTAGCGTTCCCTTGCGCCGCGAAACCTGGTCACGTCCTGAAGCAGGTGCTCTTTCTCGCCCGGCTTCAACACCACCGAATCAAGCAGCCGCGGTGAGTAGGCCTGCACGCACGCCCAGTAGTCGTCGTAGATGTAGAGCGACGACACAAGGCTTTCGGCCCGGTGATGACACGCGACGATATCCGCGACAAAGCTCTTCAGAAACAGCTGACGCCGGCCCACCGTGGTAAACGTCAGCGATTCAACACGCCGCTGGCTGCGGTTCTTTGCCTCGTCGCTGCGGGCGAAGACAACCCAGAACGGTCGTCGCCGATACCAGAAAAAGTGCGTGCCGGGAGCAGGTATCAGAGCGGTCTCTGCGCCACGAAGTGTGGTGTCAAGGTCAAGCCGGCGAACCCGCTTGAGAAATCCCTGCTGCAGAAACCACTCCTTCACCCACTGGAAGGCGGCGTCGTCATCTTTGACCGTGATGGTCATAGTCGTCTGCTGCAGCAGTAACGACCAAAGGTGCTGCGGCAAAGAACGGAGAAAGACGCCCACGCTGCCGATCAACATCAGCAGCAGCCCACCGGAGGCGAACTGGTTTTCACTCATTAAGAGGTGCTTCACAAACGCGAACATGACTCTTCTCAGGCCGGCGTAAGCCGGCGTGCTGAACCGCGACAGAACATTCAGGTCGTCTTTGCACGCGAGCCGCAACACACCTGTGCGTTGCACGCGGACGTGTCAAAGCCACGGCAGAAGCCGAGCCGAAAAGCAGGTTGTCAGACGAAGCGCTGAGTTCGGTTAGCGCGACCGGAACGACGCCCCGTAGCAGCGGGACCGATGTTCTGGCCGACGCTGCCCATCTATGAATCGTGAAATGACCATCAGGGCGTCCTTTCGTAAGAATCAGCCTTTGACTATGACATGCTCGCCGGGTACTGGCAAGCACCGCCTGTGAACTTTCGTTAAATGCTGCAGAGCAGCGGTCATAGTTATGGCAGAAGTCCGCTTCAGAGCGGAATGCGTCTGGCTCAACAAAGAAAGCGCCGCAGACAAAAGTCTGCGGCGCTGTGTTTGCCAAGGCAGACGTTTACGACACGCCCATCTTCGCTGCGATCGCGTCGATCATCTTGTCATGCGCTGCAACGACTTCGCCGACGTGGGCGGACAGCTTCTTCATGTCCGCGTTCTTGGTCTCGTCATGCTCGATGCGGGCCTTGTTCAGGTCTTCGTGGTGGTCGCTCACTGCGGTCTTCACGTAGCTCTTGTCAAAGGTCTCGCCGCTCAGCACCTTTAGCTTTAGGTAACTCGCCTCAGCTGTGGCGCTGGGCGTGGTCGGCGGAGTGACGCCAGCCTTAGCGGCAACCGGCTTCGAGCCGACGAGCAGGGCCTTGTGGTCCGTAATCATCTTGGTCGCAAAGGTGCGCACTTCAGGATTCTTTGAGGTCTTGAGCGCAAGCTCAGCCATCTTGATCTCGGCCAGGTTGTCCTGGGTCGCATCCTTCAGAAACGTCTTGTCCTTGTCGGAAAAGCCGGTCTGCGCCAGCATGGCCGGTACGTTCGCAATCATCAGAGCGGTGGCAAGTGCGGCTGCTTGTAGCTTCATGTCGTTCTCCTGAGAACTTTCAGAAGCTGAGATGGCGATTTGCGCGAAGGGGTGCCCTGCCTAATTACCGATTCGACGATGCAGGTGTCGCCGCCAACAGCGCCAGCCCGTGCGCCACGCTGGTGAAAGCCTCGCCGCCATGTACGCGGTCCTCTCCGAAGCGGCTGGTGAACACGCGTCGCACGGCGGGCACCAGCGAGGTGCCGCCTGTCAGGAAGACGTAGTCCACCTGGCGGGCTTCGAGGCCAGCCGAGGCAAGCACGTCGCCCAGACTCTTCTCCATGCGGCGCAACTCCGGGGTGATCCAGTCCTCAAAGGCAGCACGCGTGACGGGTGCCCTGAGACGAATCGCGTCTTCTTCCAACACGAACTCTGTCTCTGCCTGCGAAGACAGGTCCACCTTTACCCGCTGTACCGCCTGGTGCAGCCGGTAGCCGAGGTCGTGCTCCACCACGGAGCGAAGCGCGGCGATCTTCCGCGGTTCCAGCGCGCGCATCTCCGTGGTGCGCAGCATTTCCATGACCGGCCGCGTCTTCAGGAACGACAGTGTGTGCCAGCGCTCCAGGTTCGCATAGACCCACGCCGGCAGCGCAGGTAAGAGCCTATCCAGCGAATGCGCCATCGAGTCGGAGCCGAGCGCGGGCGACACCAGGTAGCGAACGATGCGCGCGTCGAAGGCGTCGCCAGCAATGCCGACGCCGGTGTTCGCCAGCACAGTGTGCGGCTCGCCTGCTGCGCCGAGGCGCAAGAGGGAGAAGTCTGTCGTACCGCCGCCAAAGTCGCCCACCAGGACGACTCCATGTGAAGTCTTGTCTGCCGCATCCAGACGGCCCGCGTAGCTCTGCGCGGCGGCCACAGGCTCCATGGCGAACTCGACTTCGGTGAAGCCGGCTTGTCGAAAGCTGGCGAGGAGCCGCTCTTCGGCGAAGGCGTTGTCCGCTTCGCTCTCGGCACCCACAAAGGCTACGGGCCTGCCCGCGACCGCACGCGTTACTTCGAAGCCGAGCGCCGTACTCGCCCGCTGCCGCAGGTCGCTGAGCATTTTGGCGACGAGGTCCTCCACGCGGTAGTGCCGGCCGAAGATCTCAGTCCCGTTGAAGGAGCGCGCGGCCAGGTAGCTCTTCAGGGACTGAATGAGCCGGCCCTGCACCTCGTCATCAAGGTGGTCCGATTCGAGGTATCGCGCGATCGCCTCAGGGCCGCTCCACACCGACACCGGCTTTCGCGCCGAGCCCATCTGCCGCTGCAGGTACAAAATGGACCGCGACGAACGAGTGGTACGGCCTGCCATCGCAAACTCAACCAGCCGCACGGACCCATCTGGCTGCGCAAGCGCCACGGAACTATTTGTTGTTCCGAAGTCGATGCCGACTCTCGGCCCGGGCTGTTGCTGTGCGTCTGCTGCCACCGGAACCATTGTCTACGAATGCGTCACCTGCCCCCACGAAGCTGGCCGATGCCTCATGTATGCTCAGCCGCATATGCTTCCAATCAGGCTGGGTGCAAGGCTGCGCCCGTGGTTGCTGGGCTACATGGGCCTGGTGTATGTGGTGCTGTGCGCGCTCGGCATTCACCTGCTTGCCGTCGGCCGGAACTGGCCGTTGGGCGACTGGCAGACGAACTATGAGGGCGGTTTTGTGCGCCGCGGCTTCCTCGGCGAGATCTTTCTCGTGGTCGGTCGCCTTTTGCATGTGGATCCGCTTTACTTTGCCGTCGCCATGTCCTTGCTGTGCTACGGGCTGCTTCTCTTCACGCTTGCCTCCCTGCTTCGGCAAGGCGCGATGCAAGGCTGGGTCGTTCTGCTGATCGTCTCACCGGCCACCCTGCTCTTTCCGCTGCTCTCCACGCGTGCCGGTTTCCATAAAGAGGTGCTCTACTTCGCAGCGCTCTCGGCCCTTGTGCTGCTCTACCGAAATGGGCGGAAGCTGCCGGCTGTTCCGGTCGCTGCAGGCCTGAGCGTTGTAGCCGTAGTCCTGCTGCTCTCGCATGAGCCCATCGCCTTCTTCCTGCCCTATTGCCTTGCAGCTCTCTTCGTCGCGACGGGCGACGCAGATTATGTGCTGCGCGTCTGCGCTGTACCCGCAGCGCTGAGCGTCGCCGCATTTCTGCTGGCAGCGCACTACACCGGTTCGCCCCACATCGTGCAGGCAATCTGCGCCTCTGTCCACGCTGACGCTGCTCACCCCTGCAGTGAAGCCATCACCTATCTGGTCGAGGACCGGGCCGGTGCCCGCGCCATGGTGCAGCAGAACATCGCCGAGCTGCACTACTACCGGCACTACCCGGCGCTGCTGCTTGCGCTGCTGCCGGTGACTGGGCGTGCGCGCCCTCTGGAAAAGGTCTTCGCTGCATCGGCAACTCGCCGGCCTTGGCTGGCTCACCTTCTGCGCGGCCGTCGCGTCCGTAACGCTCTTTCGCTATGGGTCGGACTGGGGCCGTTGGATACACATCCACATCGTCAGCCTTGCACTGCTGCTGCTGTGGATGAACGGCAAGCCTACACTCCAGCCTGTGAGAGAACCGGAGATCCCGTGGAGTCGAGGCAAGCAGGCCGTCGCAGCGCTGGCAACGCTTGGGTACGCAACCTGCTGGAGCATCCCCGCCTTTGGTCAGGAGCCGCTTTCCGGCCTGCTTGGCTTGGCCGTAAGCATCGTCTACCACCACCATCGTTAAACCGCTTCGTACTGCAGGTGTAGGCGTGTGCCCCATGTCCCTGCCTGTACTGCGTCATTTCGACCGGAGCGACGGGCTTTATCGTCGCGGAGTGGAGAAACCTGCTGTCTGCGCCGAGCGGCAACGGCTCCGAAAGGAACAGCAGGTTTCTCCGCTACGCTGCGCTCCGGTCGGAATGACGCTTTAAAGGGGGCCTGAGCTACACCTGGAGTAAACGGGTCTAAACCTGAAGAAAATACAGCTGCTCACGCTTGACTTACTAAAGCTCCGCCTTGGCCTGCAACACACGTTGGCGTGCCTCATCGGCGGTGTTGCCCACCGCGCTCAGGTGGCCCATCTTGCGGCCCTTGCGCGGCTTCAGCTTTTCGTAGAGCGTGAGGCGCACGCCGGGCACGGCAAGCGCCGCGTCGAACTTCGGCTGCACCTCTGTGCCGTTCTCGTCCAGCCAGATGTCGCCCAGCAGGTTGGCGATAGCCGTGGGCTGCACAAGGTCTACATCGCCCAGCGGCAGGTCGCACGCGGCGCGGATCGCCTGCTCAAACTGCCCCGTCACGCAGGCGCGTTCGCTGCCGTGATAGCTGTTGTGCGGGCGCGGTGCGAGCTCGTTGACGAACAGCTCGCCATCACGCGTGATGAACATTTCAACGGCCAGCAGACCTTCCAACGCGAAGGTGTCGGCGATGTCCCGCGCGATGCCGACGGCCTTCTCTGTCACTTCAAGCGACACCGACGCAGGAATGACGCTCCAGCTGAGTATCTGGTTCTCGTGGAAGTTCTCCGCCGGCGGGTAGACCTTGACCTCGCCTTTTGGCGAGCGGGCGACCATGACGCTGATCTCCTTTGCGAGATCGAGCGCGCGTTCGGCGACGCAGGCCGCGGAACCCACATCCTCCCACGCCTGCCGCAGCGCAGCATCGTCTATGGCGGCGTTGCCGAAGCCGAGCTTCGCCTGGCCGCGCCCGTCGTACCCGCCCCGCGCGGACTTCGCAAAGACCGGCCCATCCAGCACGCGGACTGCCTCCGCCAGCTCCTCAGCCGAACGCACCGCACGGTACGGGCCCACGGGGAAGCCATGCTTGTGCAGCCAGTCCTTCTGCTCGATGCGGTCCTGGATGATCGCGAGCATCGCCGCGCCGGGCCGCATCGGTGCCCAGCGTGCCGCCTCGTCGAGGCTCACTATGGAGACCTGCTCGATCTCCAGCGTTACGGCGGCGCTCTCACGCGCCAAATTCGCCGCGGCCCAGCGGTCGTTCCATCCCGCCTCAATCACGGTATCGGCGATGTAACCTGCGGGACACGCCGGGTCGGGGTCGAGCACATGCACCTTGTAGCCCATGCTGCGCGCGGCGATGCCCATCATGCGGCCGAGCTGCCCGCCACCGAAG
>CAXTJS010000012.1:6624-21465 GCA_964244605.1 uncultured Terriglobus sp.
CGGCTTTTCCAGCTTCGCGCGCAGGTCGTCCGGTGCCACGTTCATGCGAACTCCCCCGCTGGCGTGCTCGTGCCGTCTTCAAGACTCTCGGCCAACACCACCTGCTCCCGCGCCGCACGCCACGCCGTCAGCTTCTCTGCGAGGGCGGGGTCCGTTGTGGCAAGTATCGCAACAGCCAGCAGCGCAGCGTTCACCGCGCCTGCCTCGCCGATGGCCAGTGTTCCGACGGGTACACCCTTTGGCATCTGCACGATGCTCAAGAGTGCGTCCATTCCCTGTAGCGCGGTCGCGGGCACAGGCACGCCCAGCACCGGCACGATCGTCTTCGCCGCAAGCATGCCGGGCAGATGTGCCGCTCCACCGGCACCGGCGATGATGGCGCGCAGACCGCGCCCCTGCGCTGCCTCGGCGTAATCGAACAAGAGATCGGGCGTGCGATGCGCACTCACCACGCGTGCCTCATGCGACACGCCGAACTCCGCAAGCACACGCACCGCCGCACCCATCACGCTGTAGTCGCTCTTCGACCCCATCACCACGCCCACCAGTACGGACGGCGACCTGCCCTCATTCATTGCCGCAGTATACGAGGGCATGCATTGCCTTATCCCACCCTCATGTTTGTCATCCCGCAGCGAAGCGGAGGGATCTGCTTCCGGATCACCCCTGAGTCGTCATTTCGACCGGAGCGAAGCGGAGCGGAGAAACCTGCTGTTGCTCGAAGCGCCACGGCCCTCAAAGAGAACAGCAGGTTTCTCCACTGCGCGACGATACATCCGCCGCTCCGGTCGAAATGACGAAGCAGGGGCTTGAACACAGCCGACACGACGCCTACTTCGCCCACACGCTCGCGTTCAGACAGGCCACCACACCATCGATCACCAGCCCAAGCCCGGCGGTGAACTTGTCACCATCTAGAATGTTCTTACTCGCCACCGCATCGGTCATCTTGATCGACGCACCCACGATCTCAAGCGCCGCGGACTTCTTCTCCGGCCCAGTCTTTGCGCCAAAGATGGCTTCAATGCCCTGTACCAGGCTCGGCAACAGAGCCATGCCCCGTAGAAACAGCTTCAGAAAATTCATCAGGTCTCCTCCTACTTCTTCACAAAATCCAGCGCCACATGGAACAGCGTGAGCGCCACGCTCAGCAGCCCACCGAAGCCCTTCATGCGCTGCACCGTACGCTCATGCCGGTCCACGCGCTCTTCAAGATTGGTCAGCCGGCCCGGCTGCCCGACACCCAGTAGCGCATGCATCTGGCTTTTCAATGCGCTCAGGTCACTCAAGACCTGCGCTTCAAACTCAGTCATTTCAAACCTCCAACACAGCTGTCTAGCCCACGAACACCGGGTGCCCCACCTTCGCCGCGCTTTGCGGCTAAGGTGGGGATCCCATGCCTCTAGCTCGCAACCGGTAAGTGCGTCACCACCAAGCTCGAGCGCTCCGAGTAGACCGGCGGCAGCGAGCCGTCATACATCCGCACATAGAAGCGTTCGTTGAACGCCGCACGCGGAACCGAGAAGCTGCGAACCGGGCTGCGCAAGACCAGGTCGGAGGCGTCCGTACCAAAGCCGCCGTCGCGCCGCCTTACCTCAAAGCCACCGCCGTTCGACGCAGCCGTTCCCGCATCGATCTGCAGGGCCGAGGCCGTGGCGCTAACCACCTGCAGCGCGGGCAGGTTTGCCACCGTGCCTGGCACGCTCACGTTGATAGGCAGCGGCACATTGCCAGCCAGACCATCCTGTACCGCAAACGAAAGACCATTCGCCCGCGTCTGCCCAAACGCAACGGAGTAGGTCAGCACCTCAGGCGTCGCGTGCCCGTCGCGCACCGTGACCGACTGCACCGGAACCGGCACCGCGCTGCCCGCGCGCAACGGTAGCAGGAGGCGGTCGCCCGGCTGCACATCTGCTTCGTTCACAAAGGTGCACTCGCCCGCAACGCCCACCGCCGCGCTCGCTCCAAAGGCAAGCAGGGACGCGGCTGCCGCACGGCAATCGCTAGAACTGCGGGCCTCGGCAACGCTGCCCTCCCAGGCCGGCACACCCGGCAGCCCCTGGTTGAAGACGGCGGCAAGCGCGTTCGCGTCCTGCAGCCGTGCGGAGGCCCTTTGCCCGCGCCGGTACGTAACGGCGACGCTCTCACCCGCGACCGGCACCCGCCCCGGAAAGAACAGCACCGTGCTGCCCGTGAGCGAGTAATCCGCGCCGCCGTCCACCACGCCCGCACGGCGCGGCACCACCGTTCCATCCGGCAGGGTGCTCATTACCCACGCCGAGCCGCTTTGCACCAGCGAACAACCACCCGCCTGGCACAGCAGCGCAACGCTGTTCACCGGCGCAAAGGTGCAGCGCGCCGGCGAGCTTGCCACCGCACCCGCATACAGCACCGTCGCCACCGTGCTTGAAGCCAGGCCAAGGTCCTGCACCTCAAAGACGACTTGCATCGGCGCATCTACCAGGCCGCCGCCGAAGGTCTGCACCGCGCCATCGACCACGGCCTGGTAGCTGCCGAGCACGCGCTGCATCTCCGGGCAGCGCAGCCGCAGGCGCAGCGTGTAGCGGTGCCCTTCGCTGAAGGTGAAGCCGGAGCCTGTCTCCACCCCGTTCACCAGGGCCACGATGGTGCGAGCACCCGCCGTACCCTTGACGCGAAAGCCCGCAAAGCAGTTCGCAATCGCGACCGCGCCGCCATAAAAGCCAAGCAGCACGCCATCGCTGCCAGACTGCAGCGTCAACCCGGTCAGCTCCGCCGTAAGCGTGCCACCCATCTCGACCGGTGCAACCGCCTTCATCACGGTCTGCCCGTCGAAGCCGTTGCCGCCCGACACGCTAAGCCCGCCGCTGCCCAGGCCGATGTGGCTGCCCGCATCCGTAAACGCCCACACCCGCCTGTCGAACTGCGGACCATCAAAGGCGTCCTCTACCAGCGCGGCTTTGCCGGTCATGTGAAACGGGGCGTCCGTCAGCGCAAAGCTCACCGTCGTGCCGTCGCCCTGAAAGAGCTCCGTCACATACGTCGTCGGCTCATGCGCACCACTCACCGCGACGTCACTCGCCAGCCATGCGAGGTCATCGGCAGCACGCAAACGCACTGCATTCTTCTCGAGGTCTACCATGCGCAGCGCAGACGAGGCCGGCTGCAGCGATGTGTCCACCGCCGCACCCAGCAGCCACGCGGACTCCGCCGCCTCAAAGCGCACACCGGTACACACACCGTCGCTCTCACCAAGCGCCACATCGTTCTGCGGCACGCGCGTAACGAAGCCTGAGAACAGCAGCACGCCCGCGTCGTTGCGCACCTGCACGCGCGCGCGATTTGCTGGAACAGCCAGGCCGCTGCCGCTCACATCCAGCCCCGCGGTGCACGTTGTGAGCGCACCGCGTGCACGATGAATCGTCAGCGGCTCGTCAGCCCGCAGCGCCGCGGTGTAGTCGACAAGACCGTCGCCGTCTTCGTTTCGATTCGCAATTGCATCATCGCCTCCTCACACGGTCCGCATCGGCGCAGGCAGGTAGCTGCGGAAGCACAGCACCGCCGCGCCATCGTTGGTATCAGTCACCGGCAGAGCGTTGAAGGCAGCACGCAGACGCCAGCGCAGCAGCCCTGCTGCCAACTCGTCCACGACCTCTGCCGCGCCCGGCGCAATCTGCAGCCGCGGGTAGTGCAACAGCACGCGGTCGCCCTGCACGCCATCCATCACGAGCAGCGCCGACCACTCACTCACAAAGCTGCTGCCGCCGAGCCTGTCGACGAAGCCGGTCAGCACCCCCAGCTTCATCGTCGCGGTCGGCACGCCGGCCAGCAGAGGCGCAGCGAGCGTCACGGTCATGGCAGATGAGCTCGCCGTCACACTCGCAATCCGCGCCACGTTCCAACTCACACGGCGGGTGTAATGCACGTCATAGCCGACCGCCTCAGGCGACGGCACATACGACCCGGCGATGCCCGCGCCCACGTAACCCACCGTCGCCGCATAGTCGTCGTCGACCACGATGACGTCGCCCGACGCAACGTTCGATCCTGCCGGCAACTGCAACACCGAAGCCGTGGAGCCAGGCAGCAACGCCATCGCGGGCTCCGCGCTCCCACCCGAGTACGCATGGCCCGCAATCGCCGCAAGCCGCAGGAGGTTCATCTGCTGCGAGCCCGAGCTCAGGCCGAGCGCAAGCTTGCTCCAGCTTGCAAAGGTGCACTGCAGACCGGCGGAGACCTTCGCACGCGCTCGTGTCTTCAGCACCGCAGGCGCGCCGCTCCACACCTCGGCAAAGCTCGTCTCCGCGTCGCGATGCAGATCACTGACCCGGCCCACGTCGTACCAACCGGCGGGCACGCTTCCTGCGGCGAAGCGGCCCTGCACCGCCGGGTCGAAGATGAGCGCATGCCGGGTCACACGGTCCACCGGTGCCACCAGCATGCGTACGCCGCGCACCACCGGCACCGTTCCTACGATCGCGCCGCTCATAGCTGCTCCTTCCAGGCGAAGACGTCCACCGTCGCCGTTCGCACCATGCAGTCTGCTTCAGCCTTCGCGCCGCCGAGTGACGCATCACTCCAGAACACCTGCGTACCGCCCGTTACCGGCGCGCCTGCCGCCGCATAGCTTTGCAGCGGCACCTGTGCGGGCTGCAGCATTGCCAGCAACTCCTCATCCATCGCCGCAAGCGTGCGGCCCCGGTCCATGCCGGCTATCTCGGGTATGCCCGCTGTCGTGTAGCGGATCTCGCAACGGCCACGCATCAGCGGCATCGGCCCGCTCGTGTCTTCGCTGAAGTCTGTCCATCGCAGTACGAATGCGCCGGTCAGCTCCGCGCCTTGCTCTGCGATCTCATTCTCCGCAACCACCACACCGGTCCGCGCAGCGTCACGCACTACCACCGTGCGATCCGCGTTCCGTATCGCCAGGCGGTCACGCAGCGCGAGATAGAAGGTGTCCTTCGCATCTTGAAACGTCGCTACACTCATCGCGCCGCTCCCTTCTGTGTCCGGTCCGCAAGTTGCAAGCGATAGAGGTAGACCTGCCCTGAAACGGAGCATGCCTCTACCGATGTCGCGCGATACATCGCTCCGGCCACCTGCACGAAGCTGGCGCTCAGCAGCGAAGCCTTCACGGCCTCCGCTTCGTACACGCCAAGCGCCTCTTCGGCAACACTCGCCGCAACCAGCACCGTCATGCGATCGCCTCGTGTTCGCACCAGCACCGGCGACAGCATCGTGTCTGTCAATTCCGGAGAAGCCAGGCCAAGCTGCTCGGCACTTGCGCTACTCGCTGGCGGAGAAGGAAAGCGAACCACGACCGTGTCACCGCCCAGCACCCGCATCAGCGTTGCCGCCGCACGGCGTGCACCCGCCGCGCTCAACCGAACCTCACGGAGACGAACGGCTGCAACAGCCGCTTCACCTCGTCATCCAGCAGCGCGGGCGCGAAGTACTCCATCGCCATCGCATCCACCTGCTGGCGCTTCACGTTCAGCCCGGGCGTGGCTTGCGCATTGCGCACGATCTGCGCGATGGCGATCTTTACGGCAATCGGCACGGTCGTGTAACCCGCTTGGTAGCTGATCTCGGCCTCGTCGAACGAGACACCGAGCACATTGGCCGGCAGCTCCACCTCGCCGTTGGCGTACACCGCTACCTGCGCCGGATCGACCGTGCTCCACGCGCCGCTTAGGCCGAACACGGCAGCGTCGCGCTGTAGCGGGGTCGCATGCAACAGATCGACTTTGCGCATACGAACGCGGCAGGCCGTCACCACACCCGTTGCAAGCAACGGACCGTTGCTCAACCGCAGCGTTTGCCCGCCCCGCTGCACACGCAAGCGCTCCACATATGCCATCACCAGCAGCGAAGCCCTGCGGCAGAACGCGTCCACCATGGCACACGCCGCCGCGACCAGAGCGTCCGGCGTCTCCGCACCCAGACCAAACAGCAGGTACTCCGCCGGATCCAAATAGCTCATCCGTCTCTCCTCATTGCAAAGAAAAGCGCTCACTTCGACAGACATCGAAGTGAGCGCGCGTCGTCAAAGTAACGGAATCGGGTGCCCCATTCTTTCGCAGCTTCATCGCGAAAGGGTGGGGTCCATTCGTGCAAAAGCACGAACCGCTCTTCTTACCTCACCCAAAACTTCCGGGCACCCCTCACCCCACGCTTCGCAAGAGCGCGAAGAATGGGGCACCCAATCCTGCGGCTGCACTCCGTCCGCGACGCACAACCTACCGGTCGACCAGCACCTGGTAGTGTGCGTAGTTGGCACCCTTCACCACCAGACCGCCGAACTTTACGACCACATACTGCGAGGCTAGCGAGCCCGGCGTGCCGAGCTGGAAGACGCGCGGGTTCGGGTCAGTCAACCAGTGATACTCGATCAGGTCCTCCGTCACGATGTACGCCGGCAGCACCGCCGAACCCGAACCGGGTGTGCCCGTATAGCCCAGCGTCCACTCGGGGATGAGCGGGATCTCACCGGCCTGCGTGGAAAGCATCTTCACGCTCACACCCGCGGCGATCTCCTTCGTGTTCAGCACCACGTTGAAGGCCGTCTTCATCTCGCGATCAATCAGGTCGAGCAGCACCGGGTTCGCGTAGATGGCCGTGGGCCGCACGGCGTAGTTGCTGTTCGCCACCATCAGCGCGATGGTGCTCTTGAAGCCGTCCACGATGCTCTGGCCCGTGCCGATGGTGACGGTATTGCCGCCCGCCACAATCTGCGAGCTGGCGCCGTAGTACTGCACGCTCGTCGGCGTGCTGAGGCTGGTGTCCGCGCCGTTCCACAGCGCCACGTCGTGCGTGCGCATCACGCCCTCGACGGTGTCCGCCAGGTCTTTCGCCTGCAGGTAGGCGAACTGGCTCTGCTGCGCGCCCAGCTCCATGTCGAAGAGGTTGTAGTTCAGCTGCGCCACCAGAGCCTTGAGTGGCACGCTACGCTCCACACGCGTGGGCGTGACCACCGGCGCGACGATGTTGCGCGGGTCCACAAAGCCCGCGGCCAGCGAGGGCGAGGGGATGCCCGTCTCCTCAAAGAAGCGCGAGGGATGGCCCGTCGCCGGCACCTGCTTGATGCGCTGCCCGAAGACGCCGCGCCGGCGCACAATGTCCGTGATCTCCGACTGGTAGTGCTGCACCTCGATCGCGCCCGGACCGATGTAGTCCGCCGCCGCGTGAATATCCTTAAACTGTGCGATCATCTGCTCTCTTCTCCCGTAAACACAAAGGCGCAGCCAAGGGCCGCGCCTAGTTCTGTTGCCATTGACCTCTGGGTCATCGAAGGACCGGGTGCCCCATCCTTTCGCGCCCTTCGCGAAAGGGTGGGTTCTCGCGCGAAAGCGCGACCGCTCCCGCCGCTTTTAAATCAGTCCTGACCGGATCAGCTCGGCCTTCACCGCAATCCTCTGCTCCGGGCTCAACCCCGTAAGCTCCAGCCGCGCCGCGCCGTCTCTCGCCACGGTCGTCACCGTCTTGCGCCCGGACGCGCTCGCCTCCACGCTGCGCAGCAACGCCGCTTCCAGCGCAACCACGCGACGCTCCAGATCCTGCAAGACCGAACCGCTCTCAACCTCAGCGGCAATCACAACCTGCTCTTCCATTGCATCTCCTCCTCTACTGCACACTGCTCTGCCGCACAGCGCGGCGCACCGGCGTCGCCGATGGTAAGCGCTTCACCGGCACCAGTCTTGAACGCACCGAACCTGCCGCTGCCACGCTTCGACAGGCTGCCAACTCACGCACCACGCGAAAGCTCGTAGACCGGTACGCCGCCTTCACCTTCAGCAGGATTGCCGCACCGGTAAACGTCACCTTCGTCAGCCGCCACTCGCTGGCGCGCATGTCTTCCACGTGGGCATCGGCAAGCTCATAGCTCATGCCCAGCACCTCGTCGCCGTGCGCCTCCATCTCACGCATCGCGTCGCTCCAGTCACGGGCGAACAGGTAGCCACGCACGCAGAGCTCATTCGCGTGTATGCTTGCGCCCGTCACGATGCCGCACTTCTGCTTCGCGTCATGCCCGTCCCAACCGGCCTTGAAGTCCACCGCCATGCCCAAGAGGCTTGGCAGCGCTGCTTCTGCCGCCGCACGCGTCAGCACCACGCGATGCCCGCGCGCTCCACTGGGCGCACGGTCGCTCGCCAAATCCACCAGCGTCAGCACACCCTCAAACGGAACCCGGTTGGGGTGCCCACGCACCTCAGGAAACTCGACCGCCATTGCCTCAAGCCGCACTCATCCTCCTTTGTAAGAACTTGGGTGTCGTGAAGATGGGTGCCCCACCTTCGCGAAGCTAAGGTGGGATCCATCATGCGCAGCACGATCATGAAGTCGTACCAAGCCCACGCATCGCCCGCACCTCATCCACGCTCAGCACACCGGCCTGCAAAAGCTTCACCTGCAGATCCACCTCCGCAGCCTCATCCCGCGCCTTTGCCTGAAAGACAAACTCAAAGTCGTCCAAGCCAAGCGCCTTACCCAGCACATCGCGCGAAAGGTGCTCCGCAAACAACGACGCCACCGGCAATACCGCCGTCTGAAACGCCTGCTCGCTCATCTCTTCCGCCGTGGACCGGTTCACGTCGCCCTGCAGTCCTAAGAACATCGGAGGCAGGTCGAACGCGTTCGCCATCACACGCAAGAGGAACTCCTGCCACTGCAGCCGCAGGTCGGCATCGGTGCCACCGGCGAAGCGCAAGACCTCCGGCTTTGTCCCGGTCGAAAGGATCGGCACCTGGCCCGTGCCCTCGACCTCGTCCTGCCACCAGCGGATCAGCCGCTCGTGCTGCACGGGCGTCGCCTCGTCAAGCCACAGCGCATACTGCACCACGCTGTTGCTGGCCAGCTTGCCGGCGTAGCGGTGCGCCTGCAGAAATTGGTTGATCGTCTCAAACGCGACCTCCACCCGGCCCAGGCCGAACGGAGTATGCGTGCGCGCATTTAGCCGCACGTACATCAACTCGCGGTCGAGCAGCGGCTGCAGTGCTTCTGGTCCAACCTTGCCCGTGGCCTGCGCATAACGCGGTGTGTCAGCCGAGCCGTCCCAGCGCGGATCCATCTGGATGGTCGCGCCGTCCACCGGCCAGAGCCGGAAGGGCCTTGCGGCGTCGCCGGTCACTTCGATCTCTGCCGCGCCGAAGCCGCCCACAATCACGTCTTCCAGCACCTGCTCCGCAAACGTGCGGAAGCTATCCTGCCCATTCGGACATTCAAACGCACGTCGAAGTGTCAATAACTGCGCCGCTGTTCCCTCTGTCTGCGCAGTGCCCTGCTTCAGCCGCACCTGCCACTCCATGCTGGCCACGCGGTCTTTCACCAGGTTCACCGCACGCCGCACATACGGCAGTTCCGCAAAACGCCGCAGGTTTTGCGGCGTAGGCTTCGGCAGCGTGTTTACGCCCGGCCTCAACGGACTCAAGATCGCGGGCAGCGCCTGCGTCTTGCGCGCCGGCTCTTCCGCAGACGCGGCACCGCCCACCCACATCCGTAATCGCTCTAAAACACCCAAGGGCTCCTCCTTTTTTTCGCAACGGAAAAGGGGATGTGGCCGATGGCCACATCCCCTTTCACAACACGCTGACTTGCTCATTCGCTACAAAGCTGACTCGCTGCTGCTCACACCCGCATCTCCCGCTTCGCTGTCTCCGCCACACGAGCCAGATCCGCCACAGTCACTACGCGGATAGCTGCTTCCTCCATCGTCTCCACACCAAAGCGGTAGCGATCGGCAGCCTCGCTGTCCTCGGCCGATACAGACCGCAACGGCTCGACCACGGCAGCCAGGTCAAGCGCACCACCTTCCACCCGCTGCACACCTTCGCGCAGCTTGGCCGCTGAGTACGACAGCACCTTCGCCGCTTCCAGGTCGCCCTCCAGCGAGACCGCCTGGAAGATGCGAATGACTCCATTCGGCTTGTAGCCGCAATCCAGCCGCAGCGGATCACCCGGCCGCGTGTACTGCGACGCCGCGATGCGCTTGCGCATCAGCTCCCACACGCCGGCGCGCTCAAACTCGCCGCGCATGGCTGCCACGATGCCGGCACGCCCGCTCTTGCGCCGCGTCATCTTTTCGCGCATCGGCTCCACGTAGAGCCGCATCAACTGCTCCATCTCGGCCGGCATGCTTTCAGCGAGCGCGCCACGCGCTTCCGTCATCTGCACGCCCGTCGAAAGCGACTCCTCAAGCATCTGCATTGCAGGCTTCGAAGCATAGCCACCCTCACGAACGCGGACAGCCAGCTCGCCCTCCATCGCTTCCAGCAGGCCGGTATCGGCATCGGGGTCCATGCAGCGCACACGGCTCCAGTCGCGCGTGAAGCGCACCCGCGTCGTCTCGGTGCGGCCTGCTTCGCGCAGCATCACGCCGATGTTGACGAACTCGTTCTTCACCGCATCCGGCACATAGCGCAGCAAGAAGAACTCGCACTGGATCCTTTCCGGCAATGGGGCTCCTTGTCTCGAAGGAAGACGGCTGTCGTCCTTAGTTCAAAGTAGAAAGTGAAAAGTGGAAGGTGAATTAAGAAGTACGCACTTTCTACTTTTCACTTTCTACTCCCTTACATCACGTACTTCGACCCAACCAGTTCAGACGCCATCGTCTCACCGCGCGACGGTCGCGAGACGGGAATCTTCACGCCCGCTGCCCACTTCGGGAACGGCTGCCGGTCTGAGTCGCGGAAGGCAGCGATCAGTTCCCGCACGCGAGACCGGCGCGCCACCATCGCTTCCATCAGCGCCTCAAGCTCGGCGACCTCGCCGCCGTACCACTCCACCGGCACCTCACCTGCAATCGCGTAGAGCGTGTCGCCGCTCATCTCCTCCACGCGGCTCAGCCAGGGCTCGAAGCTTTCCCATCCCGTGACCGTTTCGTAGACGCGGTTGCGCGCGTACACACCGCGAAGCGGCGAGTCGGGAAAGCTCCACGCACCGGCATGGAAGCAGAAGCCCTGGTCGATGAACGTTGCGCGATACTTGCGCTCCCGTGCTTTGCGCGAGAACACCGCCTGCCGCCCGTTGCTGTTGCCCGTCCACTTGTCGATGCACAGCATGCCTGCGAACTCGGCCACGTTGCGCACCTCAGGCAGCATCTCTTCCGGCAGGTAATCCACCACCTGGCCCGGCATCAGCCCGCCCACAAACTGTGAGCCGAACTGTAAACCTGTGGCGCAGCGCACGCGTTCGCCACGGCGCGCGTCCACCCACATCTCCGGCGAGTTCTCCACCAGCCACGCGCTCACGTCCACCACATCGGTATGCGGAACCGTGAGGCCCGCCGCCGCAGCCACGCGCGTGGCAATGAACTCGTTCGCCAGCACGCGCTCGCCCTGCGGATTGTTGCGGAACTTCACCACCCAAAGCCGGCCATCGGCACCCAGCATCAGCTGGCTCTGCGCGCCACCACGCATCCGCCGAATCGCCTGCACCGCCAAGATCGCCAAAGCACCCAGACCTCAACCCGCAGCATACGACAGCGAGCGCCGCGGATCTCGGGTGCCCCATTCTTTCGCGGCCTCATTGCGAAAGGGTGGGGTCCGTTCGTGCGAATGCACGAACCGCTCTCCCGTCCTGACCTTCAGAACTCGAAGGTGATCCTTTACCCCACCCTTCGCTGCGCGAAGAATGGGGCACCCAGGTTCAGCGGTACTCTTCCCGCACCGCCTGGGCGATCGCCATTGCGATCATCAGATCGTCATGCGCGCCGGCTGCGGCTTCCATGCGGCCGCCGGGCTTGAGCACAAAGCTGCGGCACTCCTCCAGCAGCCGCGCACTCGCGAACAGCTCACGCCGTGTCGACAAGAGGACACCAAGCCGCGCAAGCATCCGCTCGCGGCTGCTGGACGACGTGAGCCATCCTGCACTTCCGTCTGCGCCCTCATACAAGTTGAGCGCCGGCGAGCGCTCCAGGTAGGCCAGCACCGCGGCACCATGGTTGTTCCGCTCCACCACCACAAGCGCGCCGTTGAACTCAGCGGCAAGCTCGGCGATGCGCCCTGCTAGCAGCCGTGGCGAGAGCCGCGCCTGCAGCTCGGCGCACTGCATGCCGGACGCGACGTCGATGATTTGCACAGCAGCAAAGTCGCCATCGGCACCGCCACCTGCAGGGTCGGCAGCCAACACATACTCGCGGCCACGCACAGCAGGACGCCACACCTGCAGCGACCCACCCCAGCGCGCACTTACCGGTGGTTCAAGCTCCTGCAGTCGAGCAGCGATCGCATCGTCGTCAAACACCCCAGCACCGCTCTGCCGAAAGCAGCTCACCGGGTCCTCGGCAAACTCCTGCAGGCGCATGGGGCCGAAGCGCGCCGCGAGCTCCCGGCGAAAGCCAATCTGCTCCCCAGTGAGACCATGCGCGGCCATCAATGCCGCTTCTTCCGCTGTGCACTCGCGCACGCTCGCAGCGGCATACGACGGCTCCCACCACCACGGGAAGAAGTGCCGCACCGCGCCGCGTTCCTCCGCGGTCACCCACTCCTGGTAGAAGCACCCGTACGCGCCGTTTGGCGTGGACTCGAGCACAATCTCTCCACCAGGAGCCAGCGCCGCACGCAAGCCGGCAAGTGTCTCCGCCGCATCACCCGGCCACCGGGACACCTCGCTGCAATGCAGATTCGCCACCGTGAGCCCACGGCCCGCGTTCGGTTCGGCTGCGCTTACCACGCGAAACTCCGAGTCGGTCTCCGCAAAGCGCATGGCACTCACGTTCGCCGTACGCCGGCGCGCCCGCCCTTCGCGCAGCTCCGCAGGCAGGTTCTCCCACATGCGCTGCACGGTGCGGAAGAGCGCCTCTGCCGCCTCGCGCGTGTGCGCCACCTGCACCGTCACGGTCCCGGGCACAAGCAACGTCTTCAAGAAGAAGCGCCCGGCGATCCAGGTGCTGAGACCCATCTGCCGCGCTTTCAGCACTACGTTTTCACGGCCGCGCCGTTGCTCGAAGCTCCGTTGCGCGCGGTTCGCTTCCAGCGGAATGAGCCGCCCGGCCTTGTTCCGCACGCGCAGCAGGCGACTGGCAAGCTCCATCGCGCACAGAGGCGAGTGCAGCATCGCTCCGAGTTCAAGCCAGTCGTCTGCATCGGTTCGTCGCCTGCTTTGCCGGGTGCCCGCTGCTGGCTTAAAGGCAGGCGTAACTCCACCCATACGACCCACCTGCCGTCAGCGCGGCTGCGTTCCCAAGCAGTGACCAACCTATTGCCGTGGGTGCGGCGGCATACACCGCACTCGCGGCTGCCGCAGCCTGTGCCGTTCGCGCCATCACTGTGCAGCCCTTCGGCGCGCTCTGCACGGTGCCTGTGAAGGTGAGCGAGAGCACGGTGCTGTTTGCCGCGGGGGAACTGCCCGCCGTCAGCGTGATGGCCCCGGCCATGTTGGAGCCGCTTACCGTTGCCGTTGCGCCCGACCCGGCACCCGCGCCCGTCGCAATCGTGGGAGCACTGCCCGTCAGCACTAGCTGCAGCACGTCCGTCTCATACGGCACGGCAAAGCTGCGCGAGCTGGCCGAAGCCGTACAGTTCACCGACAGGGTCATGGCAGGATTTGTACCCGCCCCCGGCGTGTTCATCAAGCTGCAGGAGTCATCGGCCGCAGCCGTCCCGTTCCACACGGAAGCGAACAGCTGCAGGCCGCGTGAGGGCTGGTTCAGCGCTGCCGTGGCCGTCGCATTCGCCGCTGGGCGCAGTCTCAGCGCGCCGTACAGGTAGGTCGGCGTGCTGCTTGCCGTTGCCTGACCGAGGGTCTGCGCCACCACAGTGCTTGCGGGCGTGGTGGAGCCGATGGCCACGCCATCCAGGGCACCACCTGTCACGGCGACGGCCGCCGCGTTCTGCGTCGCCATGGTGCCGAAGGCTGCGCCGTTGGTGCGCGTACACACCACCGCACCCGACCCTGCGGCCTTCGCACAGTCGCCGGTAAGTGCCGCGCTCTGCGCCACCGGAAGCGTACCGCTCGTGATGTTCGAGGCGTTCGTCGCATCCGTGGTGGCGCTGGGCGCGAAGGCGACACCGTTCGTCTTCGTGCACAGGACCGTACCGCTGCCCGCAGCCTTCGTGCAGTCGCCGGAGAGAGCAGCGCTTTGCGCCACCGGCAGCGTTCCGCTGGTGATGTTTGCCGCGTTCGTGGTGTCCGTGCGCGCACTCGCCGCCAGGCTGCTGCCGAACGCCGTGAGCGCCGCGCCCACTCCTGTGGTGACCGCCGTGTCCACGTAGCTCTTGCTCGCCGCCTGCAAGGCCTCGGCAGGATCACCCGCCAGCACCAGCGGACCGGTCATCGTTGCGCCCGTCTTCGCAACCAGGGTCGTTGTGTCGACGCTGCCCGCGGCAACACGCGCAATCGCCTGGTCCACATACTGCTTCGAAACGGTCTGCACGGCCACGCTCGTGGGCAGCACTTGCGCCCGCACCGCCGAGAGGTGCACCGCTGTTGCGCTTACGGGAACCGTCCAGTACTCGCGCGTCACCGTGCCATCATTCAGGTGAAAGACCGCCGTATAGAACGTGCCGGCGGGCGTTGCGCCCGCGTTCGGCCCCAGCGCGACGCTCAGCGCACCACCTGCGCCAAGGGCCACACTGGTCGACCCTTTCGGCACGGTCACGCCGCTCGCCGTCACAAACGACGGCCACTCCAGCAGGACCATGCCCTGCGCCACCGCACCACCCGCCAGCCGCAGGGTGTCCGTCACGGCAGTCGTGCCGCCGCCGGCCTGCCCCGCCACCGGCCGCCACGCGCCCACACCGAGCACCAGCCACCACGCTATCCGCCTCAACCGACCTCGTACCTTCACCGCTCCTCCGTTCTCTCCAGCCGCTGCGTTCATGCGGATGCACATGCATGGATGCCCCACCTTTCGCGAAGCTAAGG
>CAXTJS010000012.1:21475-27045 GCA_964244605.1 uncultured Terriglobus sp.
ACCAGACCCGCCACGAATCCGGGTGCCCCATCCTTTCGCAGGCTCCATCGCGAAAGGGTGGGGTCCATTCGTGCGGACGCACGAACCGCTCTCCTGTCCTAGCCTCAAAGCCATGGCGCGCCAACCCCACCCCTCGCAAAGAACGCGAAGAATGGGGCACCCGGGTCTTTCGCCACCGCGAAGGTGGGATCTTTCGAACACTTGCTAACTCGCGTGCCCGCCGCTCTTCAACCGCTCCACCAAATCACGACCCAACGTCCCCGTGCGCTTCCGCACCGGACTCGCCGCATCCAGCTTGCCCATCTGCCACAGCGCCTTCAGCGTGCCCGCGTCGCCCTTCGACTTCTTCAACAGCGCGCTCAGCACACCCGGCAACTCCGCCGCCACACGCCGCCGCACATACGCTGTACAGCCCGCGGGCTTGGGAGCCTTCTCCGCTGCGTCGCTTCCACTTTTTGGTCCCGCCACATCTCACCGCCAAAACAAACGGGAGACCCAAAGGTCTCCTCGCCACGTTCTTGCTCACCACAAACAAAACGGGAGACCCGAAGGTCTCCCGTTGTTTCCTGAACTCTGCGAGCCGTTTGTCTCGCCTATTCAGAATACCAACCGCGAAGAAATAGAGTGCCAACTCTTTTCTAAGCGGAAGTCATTGGCGGTGTGTAACTTACCTCTACACCGGCGGCTTCGCCCTCTTGACACGGTTTTGGCATCGCCATGCCGGGCACCTTTTCCATCAGGCCGCGCTTCTGCAGGATGGCCGTCAGCTCGTCGAGCGCCTCGTTGTAGCGGCGCCTGGTGGAGCGCAGGCTCCAGCAGAGCATCCCCGCCGTTTCGGCAAAGGTGTACTCCTGCACGGCGATGCGATAGACCAGCCGCTGGCCGTCCGCGTCCAGCAGCTTCATGCATCGCTCCACATCTATCGTGAAGTGCACCGCGTCGTCGAAGCTGTGCATGCGGTAGCTCGTCACCTTGCCGCGGAAGAGTTCGCGCCCCAGCAAGGAAGGCACGCGCCCCTTCTGCAGCGCCATCACGGCATACCGCCGCAGCAGCGCTTCGGTGTACTTGCGATAGAAGGCCGTCTCCCGCGTAATTACCACGCGGAAGCCGGGCTCGCGTCCGGTCGCAGTCACTTCAGGCGAACCGGCCGAAGCTGACGCCTCCATCGTGTACACCGCCTGCGCCAGGTTGCCCTCGGTCGCCCACACCTGCGGCAGTACGCCGCCCTCTGCCCGCCTGGGCATCACCAGTAACTTCACCGTGCACCTCCCGCCATCACAATCACGCCCACCTTGCGGACCGCGTCCGCCTGCTTTGCCGATCCGCTGCCATGCACCGTGCAGGGCCGCCCTGGTTTCCGGTGCCTGCGCCCTGGCAGGTCCGCCACCATCGCCTTGCATTCGCGGCAGTACACACCGGCCTCCATGCCGGTGCGCACCCACAGGCCGCCGCACGCCTCACATACCTTCAGTTCCCGTCTCAAAAGTCGCACGGTGTTGAGCTCCAATTCCCCGGCTTGCTCGTGCCCGTCTCGGGTGCCCGGCTGCCGTTTGCTGTGGGACCGCCTCTATGGCCTCGGGGCTCTCTTCGGCCCCTCACCTCGCCCGTCCGCGTGCCCCGTCCCTTGTCAGAACGCGGGAGCAGTTTGTCCGCGGCACCGCGCTGTTCCCACCGCCAGGGAACCGCCCGTCAAGCCCGCCGAAGACCCACTTCCCGCCCCGATTGGTGAAGAAGTGGACCGACTCTACCAACCTGCCGAGGCGAAGTAAAGGCGAAAATGAGGACGTGCCCCATCCGCTGTGCAGGTCAGTTCCAAAGCGGCAATCGTCTAAGCTGCAAGGGAGGGACCGGACCGCTGCTGCCAACTTTTCAACAACTCTGCGCTGCCGTCGTGCTGGCTCTCCTGGCCGCGACGACTGCCGATGCCGCCCCACGCAAGTCCGCCAGACCTGCTGCTCGAGTGGCGGCAAGGTCCAGGTCGACTTCTTCTTCAGCGCCACGACGCGCAGCCACCCATACCGCAAGCAGCCGCAGCACACGCACCGGCCGATATGCACTCGCGCCAGCCCATGGCCGCCTGGCAGGCAGAGGCCGCACCTCGGCGAAAGGCGGTCGCAGTGCAGCCGCAGGTGGCCGCTACGCCTACGCCGCCCCGCTTGCCGCTGCGCCTTTGGTCGCCCCGCTGCGCCAGACCGCAGCAGCGCAGCCAGCAGAGACAGCAGCCGAGCCGGCAAGCTACGGCTCTTCCGTTGTTGAGACCCTGGCGCAGGGCAACAGCGCACTGCGCTTCCCCGCAGCGCTCCGCCACTTCTTTGCCGCCCTGCAGCAGCGCGAGCAGGAGCCGGGCAACGGCACCGTCCGCGTGATGCAGTGGGGCGACTCGCACACCGCCGCCGACATGTTCACCGGCGAGCTGCGGGCCCGCATGCAGGCCCGCTTCGGCGACGGCGGCGTCGGCTTCACCTACGCCGGCCACCCCTTCGCGGGCTACCGCATCCTTGGTTCGGGCCGCGGCGAGAGCGGCGCATGGGCAACGCTGGGCACACATTTCACCCAGCTCGGCGATGGGCTGCTGGGCATGGGCGGCGTGGCCATCGAGAGCTACCGCGCCGGCGATACCGCCACGCTCGACGCACCCTGCCTCACGCTCGACCTGCAGTACCTACGCCAGCCCGGCGGCGGCACGCTGCAGATCGCCGACAACGGCTTTGCCGTACAGACAATCTCGACGGCTTCCGGCTCAGCTCCCGCGCAGCCGCTGCAACTGCCGCGCCTTCCCCGGCCCGGCGACCCGGACTACCAGATCCCCGCAACGCGCGCACAACCGATGCACATGCCGCCGACGAGCCTCTACGGCGCTGAGAACACGGCAGCGGACGAAGCCGCGGCACAGGCCCAGAAGACACAGACCGATAAGACCGAGACGGAAGTCGACCCGGACACACCCGAGCAGCAGTCCGACACGGGTGCCGTTGGCAACGCCTCAGGCGGCAGCGGCGGCACCTTTCACTACAGCTGCCCGCCCGGCTCGCACCACTTCACCTTCTCGTCAGAGGGCGGCGGGCCCGTGCGCCTGCTCGGCACCACCAGCCTGCAGCCCGGCGTCACGTGGGAGGCGATGGGCATCAACGGTGCCGAAGCGCCGCTCATCCTGCGCTGGAACCAGCCGCTCTTCCGCGGCTACCTGGCTGCCGCCAGCCCTGACCTGATCGTGCTCGCCTACGGCACCAATGAGGCCGCCGCGCGCTGGACCGGCGCGGACTATCGCACCACCTTTACGCGCCTGATCGATACGCTGCACACCACGTCACCCAACGCTTCGATCCTGGTGCTCGGCCCCGGCGACCGCTCGCTCGGCGCGACGACCTACACGGTCACCGGCCGCGGCCGCCGCAAGCGCCGCATCGCCCATCGCTACTACACGCCCTACACCGGCACGGACCGCATCCTGAATGCACAGCGCGACGTCTGCAGCACCACGGGCAAATGCGCCTTCTGGGACTGGCGCGCCCGCCAGGGCGGCCTGGGCGCAATGAACCGCTGGGTCAGCGCCGGCTACGCTCAACCCGACCACACCCATCTCACCGGCACCGGCTACCGCGCGCTCGCCGATGCCCTCACGGCCGACCTGCTCTCCGCCTACAGCACCTACCAGCAAGGCACTTCTTTGAATTAACTATGAACCGGGTGCCCCATTCTTTCGCAGTTCCATCGCGAAAGGGTGGGGTCCATTCGTGCGACAGCACGAAGCCTTTCCTTTCCTCCCCTTGAAGCTTCCAGGCGCTCGCAACCCCACCCTTCGCAAAGAACGCGAAGAATGGGGCACCCGGTTTCGTGGCTCCCTAAAAAATGGGTGGAGCACCTCAGACTTAACCCATCACGCACGTCCCGCATCACACGCTCATGAACAAGAAACCAGGCATTCTCAAAGTCCTGCAGGCGACTGCGGGCAAACCCATCACCCCCGAAGACGACGAGTCGCTCTTCTCCTCCGGCCTGCTGGACAGCTTCGCCCTGCCCGACTTCGTCAGCGGCCTCGAGGCGGAGTTCGGCATCACGATCCCGGACAGCGACCTCTCTGCCCGCAAGTTCGACACGATCGAGAAGGTCGAAGCCTACCTCGACGCAAAGGACGCGTGAGCGATCATGCGCTTGTCGAATGCCCCTTTGACAAACCCATGAACCGTCATTTCGACCGGAGCGCAGCGGAGCGGAGAAACCTGTTGTTCTCTCCCCCGGCGTAATCGTCTCCTCCGCCAAAGAAACGAGACCGCCCATGCCTTACCTGCGCGCCACTGCCGCCTACCTGCCCGAGCGCGTCGTGCCCAATGATGAGCTCGCGCCACTCGTGGGCGAATCGCCGGAGTGGATCAAGAACGCCTCCGGCATCGAACAGCGGCGCTACGCGGCACCCGAGCAGAGTGTGACGGACCTCGCCGTGCTTGCGGCGGAAGCGTGCCTGCAGACCGCGGGCGTGGCGGCAAATGAACTCGGCATGATCCTGGTTAGCAGTGGCTCGAGTGAGCGCTTCTGCCCCGGCCCGGCGTCCTCCATCGCTGCGCGGCTTGGCCTTAACGCCACACCCGCGCTTGACATACCCGTGGCCAGCGCGGGCTCGCTCATCGCGCTCACCATGGCGATGCGCTTCGCACCCTCAACGGGCAAGGTGCTCGTAATCGGCTCTGAGATCATGAGCCGCCGCATCGACGCAACACCCGAAGGCCGCAACACCGCCATCCTCTTCGGCGACGGCGCGGGCGCAGCGCTGATCGACCCGGAACCAAGCGAAACTGCGGCGCTCAAGCTCACCGACGCGGCGCTCTTCACAGACGGCAACGGCAGCGAGGTGCTCTTCATGCAGAACGACCGCCTCCACATGGACGGCGGCTCCGTAATCCTGCGCGCTTCACGCAAGCTGCCGGCCGCCATCACTGAGCTGCTCACACGCAACGGTCTGACCCCTGCCGAGGTGGAGCACTACATCGTCCACCAAGCCAACCTGAACCTGCTCAACAAAGTCGCCGCTACGCTTAAGGTCCCGACCGAGCGCTTCTTCGCAAACATCCAGCGCTACGGAAACACCTCGTCCGCATCACTGCTGATCGCGCTGCACGAGTGGCTGCAAACCACGCCGCAACCGGTCACAACACCCGTGGTCCTGAGCGCCTTCGGCACCGGGATAAACTGGGGTGCGATGCTGGCTGTGCCCGCGTGATCATCCCGTAGCGAAGCGGAGGATCCGCCTCCTCACCCCACTTATGAATCGTCATTTCGACCGGCAGCCGCGCTCTTCGCGGCTGCAGCGGAGAAACCTGCTTTCCTTTGAGGGCCCACGGCCCTGCGAGCAACAGCAGGTTTCTGCGCTCCGGTCGAAATGACGCTGCAGAGGCGGCCCGTAGCTCCGGTCGAATGACGAAGCTGGGGCCACAAAAGCCAAGAAGCTCTCACCCGCATCCAATGTTCAGGAGCAAACGATGAGCGAAACAGCGATTCTAGCGGGTGGATGTTTCTGGGGCATGCAGGAGCTTTTGCGCAGCTACCCCGGCGTGATCTCGACGCGCGTAGGCTAC
>CAXTJS010000012.1:27055-28745 GCA_964244605.1 uncultured Terriglobus sp.
AGCGGCGGTGACGTGCCGAACGCGACCTACCGCAATCACGGCACGCACGCCGAAGCGGTCGAGATCGTCTTTGATCCGGCGGTGCTGAGCTACCGCACGCTGCTTGAATTCTTCTTCCAGATCCACGACCCGTCCACGCCCAACCGGCAGGGCAATGACCGCGGCATGAGCTACCGCTCCGCCATCTACTACACGACAGACGAGCAGAAGCGCACAGCCGCAGACACCATCGCCGACGTGGACGCGAGCGGCGTCTGGCCGGGCA
This sequence comes from uncultured Terriglobus sp., assembly GCA_964244605.1. Classification (GTDB taxonomy): domain Bacteria; phylum Acidobacteriota; class Terriglobia; order Terriglobales; family Acidobacteriaceae; genus Terriglobus. Next base: position 27,321 of record CAXTJS010000012.1, read on the forward strand.
AGGTCGTCACCGAGGTCGATCCCGCGGGCCCTTTCTGGGAGGCCGAGCCCGAGCACCAGGACTACCTGCAGCGCCTGCCCTACGGCTACACCTGCCACTGGGTCCGGCCGGACTGGAAGCTGCCGCACCGTGAGGCGCTCGCCGCAAAGTAGCGGCAGCATTGGAAATCCGCGAGCGGGCTTTCAACTCCCTCGAACCTACATGGCCGCGCATTACTCAAAGTCCGGTCGCAATCGGCACGGCTGAAGCCGTGCCCCTTCACGGAACATCCACAGACTTGGCCTCGCTTAGGCCGTGGCCCCTTCAAGACAAGCCAGGATTCCTGACGCCTCGACGCCTTCGCCGTTCGGCAAGCTCCGGCAGAGCCTCACCATCCGGGGCCAGCACCCGCTGCCTTGCTCCGGGGCTGTCCAGTGCTTCGGCGGACCAGTAGCGGGCCAGGCCGTCGCTGGCCAGTAGCTTGCCGTCCTGCTGCAGAAGGTCGCTGAAGCTGCGTGCATCGCGGGCGGCCAGCACTCGTATCCAGCCATGGGTGCGCGTTGCGTGAAACTGTGCCTCGCTGCCGCTGATGCGGCGCAGAAACACGCGCAGGCCTTGCACGATGCTCTCCTCGGCAAGGTCATAGGGCATGCGCTCGAGCGTGAGCCAGGCGAAGCGGAGGTGGTCGCCATGGCGAAAGTCGCCGGCACGCAGCTCGCCAGAAGCGAAGCTGCGCAGAAACTCTCCATCGGGCAGGTGCCCAGAGGCAAAGTGGATGCCGTGCTTCGCCTCCGCTGCGGCAAAGGCGCGGATGCGCCCGGCTAGAAGGTCGGCAGCATCTTCACGAGATGTGGCTGTGGTCTGTGCACGTGGACGTGGCAGCAGGTGCGTCTGCGCTCGTGCCTGGCGCTCGCTATGCAGCGCAGTCAATTCCAGATGGATGGTGCGCTCATCCCCATCCAGCGAGAGCACGATGGCACAGGCGATCATCATCACGGTGAAGGGTGTCAGCAGCAGCGACAAGCCCAGTTGCTGCCACAAAAGCGTTGCGAGGGCTGCCGTTGTGACCGCGAGCAGCACCAGCACCAGTTTGACCCTGCGCTTCTCCGCGGACCGGCGCGCGGCAGCCGGGCTTTCGACATGGTTGGGAATGGCCATTGCTCTTCTTCATCTTCGCAGCACGAATACGCCGAACCGTGGCTGCTGGTCAGAAGCGCAGGCACACTTTCATGCCGCGTTACACTTGGGTCTGCACGCCCATGACATGGACAAGCGCATTTGGTAAGGGCAGCGGCTGGCTGCTGCACAAGATCGTGCGTGGTCTTGCGCTCTCGCGCATTTCACCGAACACCCTTACGTCCATCGGCCTGATCATCAACATCATCGCGGCCGTCTTCTTCGGTTATGCGCGCGGCCAGAACGCTGACCGCATGTTCCTGTATGCGG
>CAXTJS010000013.1:0-6022 GCA_964244605.1 uncultured Terriglobus sp.
AACGTGAACGACTCCGTCACCAAGTCGAAGTTTGACAATCTCTACGGCTGCAAAGAGTCGCTGGCTGACGGCATCAAGCGCGCCACGGACGTGATGATGGGCGGCAAGGTTGCCGTGATCTGCGGCTATGGCGATGTGGGCAAGGGTTCCGCTCACTCGCTGCGCGGCATGGGCGCGCGCGTGATCGTGACCGAGGTCGACCCCATCAACGCGCTACAGGCCGCGATGGAAGGCTACGAGGTCACGACCATTGAAGAGACGATGGGCCGGGGCGATATCTACGTCACATGCACCGGCAATCTGGACATCATCACCTTCGAGCATATGGAGCAGATGAAGGACCAAGCGATCGTCTGCAACATCGGCCACTTCGACAATGAGATCCAGATGGACCGGCTCAATACCGCCAAGGGTGTAGAGAAGCTTGAGATCAAGCCGCAGGTGCACCAGTACACCTTCCCTACCGGCAGGCAGATCTTTGTGCTCGCGGAAGGCCGCCTGGTAAACCTGGGCTGCGCAACCGGCCATCCCAGCTTCGTGATGTCCAACAGCTTCAGCAATCAGACCCTCGCGCAGATCGACCTGTGGGCAAACAAGGACACCTACGAAGTTGGCGTGTATGTGCTGCCGAAGAAGCTCGATGAGGAGGTCGCCCGCCTGCACCTGGAGAAGATCGGCGTGAAGCTTACGACACTTTCGAAGAAGCAGGCCGACTACATCGGCGTGCCTGTTGAGGGGCCATACAAGACTGAGACCTACCGCTACTAACAGATAAGTGCATGAGCAAAAAGAAGAGAGGCCCCGATCCGGGCCTCTCTTCTTTTGCTGTCCACTGGTGATCCAGAAGACATGTTTCATGCGAGCGGGTAGGGGGACCTGCCCGCATGAACCTTAGCGATCCGGGCACATGCCCAACCGCTTACGAAGGTGCAGACACAGGCAAATCCGCCATGTTGCGCGGAGTTTGCGATTATCTTCGCGGGAGAAGGGCTGCAACTTCCTTACAGAAGCGGCTTGCGACTCCACGGAGTTCGAATTTCTACCAAGTTGGATTGGTTTCACTGGACGGATAGCTGAGCCACTTGCCAGCGGTAGAAGAGGTGTGCCCCACGTCCGAATTTTCGGACATGGGACTTTGAGAAACCCATGTCCTAAGTGCGGGACTTGGGCACACCTACACCTGTGTGGAAACTGCTCTAAGACGTCGCTGTGGGGCTGTCGTAGTCATTCGCGACCACGACCTGCACACCAGGTACAGCCGTCAGTTGCGTATCCAGCAGAACGACAGTGCGTGCGCTGCCGCCGGGAAAGCTCGTCTGGCCACCCGCGTAGGTCGCCACCGTCGTGGCTGAGGGCGTAGTGCCGTTGGGCACCACTACGATCGAAAAGCTGCCCGCAGGCACGCTGATGTAGTTGCGAATCTGGCTGAATGTGACGCCCTGCACAACCGGGATGCTGTTGGCCAGCGTAGCGCCCGAGGGTACCAGGTAGATGTCAAGCGAGCCCACTCGCGTCGCTTCGTCGATGAAGCGAACAAGCACCTGTCCCGACGGCGCGGGTGCATTTTGGTCGGTGAGCAGCATGCTCTGCAGCCCACCGGCTACATCACCTACCAGCAAGGTGTACTGCACGTTCTGCAGGAAGGTGCCCCGCGTGCCGGTCAGCACTGTGCGTGTGTTCGCCTGATCCGCGGTTGCGTTGTAAGTGCCGGGCACCACCGGAAAATAAGAACTTACAGAACCAAAGCCGAGGTTATACGCGGCCGCGCTTGAGTTTAGATAGATATCCAGCCCACCCGCGGTTGGCGACGCATCGATCACACGCAGCTGCGCCACGCGCGTGTTGGTGGAACTGTTCACGTCGCCGCATCCTGAAAGGCTCAGCAACAAAACGGGCAACGCGCAAAGGGCAAGCCCTGAACGTGCGGCACGGCGGACGAACTTCGGCAGATGAACGCGCATAGAGTAAGGCCCAAGCTCAACAAGCCACGTTCTGAGTGTAGGCAATGCTCCCAATGTACCCCGAATGTGGTGTATCGGCGAGACGAAACAAGCCCCCGGTCTGCACCTTTTGAGTGACATGCACGGATTCGCCGTGCCGTCTTCTACTTCTTGACGCGATGCGCGATGACGCTGTCCTTGATCTTGTCGTAGGTCGCCTGCGGCACAATGCCCTTCTGCACGAGCTGGTTCTTGGTCGCGTAGGGGCGTCCGTCAACGATGCGCTTTGCGTAAGCATCACCGATACCGGGCAGCGCCTTGAGCTGGTCCGCGGTGGCCGTGTTCAGGTCAAGCGGCTCGGCGGCAGACTTGGCCGGGGCTGCTGCCGGAGATTTCGCTGCGGCGGCTGGAGCCGTGGTCTTCGATGCCGGCTTGGCCTGGGCAAAGGCCACGGGTACGCACAGCGCAAGCAAGAGGGCGACAGAGCGGAACGGAGAGGAGAGACGGCGTGGCTGCATGGATAGCTCCTGCGCAAGCTGTGCCCGCGCGAGACAAAGTTAACCGCGCATGCCATCACGGTCAATTTATTTCGCGCAGCGCGGCGCGTCGAGCTGCTGCGGTTGACACCGCCTCCGGTTCTGGCTAGCCTGAGTATGCATGACGACGCAGCATCATCACGGCCATCACCATCACGCGGAGAGCGTGTCGGCGGCTGTGTCTGGTGTGAAGCTGTAACGAAACACCACGACAGATTGACAGGCCCGCTGATGCGCATCCCGCAGGCGGGCTTTGTTGTGTCTGCGGTAGGGTGTGGCGGTAAGTTGAGGAGAAGACAATGCAACAGGCAGTCAAGCAGGAAGTCGCGATCGACTTCGACAAGATGGGCGGGCTCGTTCCGGGCATGGTGCAGGACGCGGTCACCGGCGAGATCCTGATGCTTGGGTTTCTGAACGAGGAGAGCTATCGCATGAGCCTGGAGAGCGGCTTCGTCACCTTCTTTTCGCGCACCCGCAACAAGCTTTGGATGAAGGGCGAAACCAGCGGCAATCGCCTGCGTATCCTGAGCGCCGCAACGGACTGCGACACCGATGCGCTGCTTTTCAAAGTGTTTGTGGAGGGCGACGGCCTGGTCTGTCACGAGGGCGTTGTGAGCTGCTTTTCCAAGCCGATCAAGGTGAGCGCATAATGGCGACGAACAAGCTAAAACTCGGCATCCCAAAAGGCAGCCTGCAGGATGCAACACTTGCCCTCTTTGCCCGCGCCGGCTGGCACATCCTCGCCAATGGCCGCTCCTACTTTCCCGCTATCAACGACGACGAGATCGAGTGCATGCTGGTACGTGCGCAGGAGATGGCGCGCTATGTGGAGCACGGCGCGCTCGACGCCGGCCTGACCGGCAACGACTGGGTACTCGAGAACCTTGCAGACGTGGAACGCGTCACGTCACTGACCTACTCCAAGCAGTCTCGCCAACCGGTGCGCTGGGTGCTTGCCGTGCCGGAAGACTCGCCCTATCAAAAGCCGGAGGACCTTGCCGGCAAGATCATCGCCACCGAATTGGTCGAGTACACCAAGCGCTACTTCAGTGAGAAGAACATCCCCGTAAAGGTCGAGTTCAGCTGGGGCGCCACCGAGGTGAAGCCGCCCATGCTCGCAGACGCCATCGTCGAGGTCACCGAGACCGGCTCGTCTTTGCGCGCAAACCGCCTGCGCATCATCGAGACGCTGATGGAAAGCGAGACGCAGCTCATCGCCAACAAGGCCGCCTACGCCGACCCTTTCAAGCGCGAAAAAATCAGCAACCTTGCCATGATGCTGAACGGCGCCATCAATGCCATGAGCCAGGTCGGCCTGATGCTGAACGTGCCCAAGGCAAGCCTGGATGCAGTGCTCGCCGTGCTGCCCGCGCTGTCCTCGCCCACCGTCTCGCAACTGCGCGACAGCGACTGGGTCGCCGTCAACACCATTCTTGACGAGACCACGGTGCGCGACGTGATCCCGAAGCTGAAGGCTGCCGGCGGCAGCGGCATCGTGGAGTACCCGCTGAGCAAGGTCGTCTTGTAGCTCGCTTTCTGAACCTGTGACTTACGACGAAGAGCAACTGAGGAGGAACGATGTCCTGGACAACTGTTGTGATCGCATTGCTCGTGCTGCTGTGTTTCGTCCCGGCGATCCTGCGGAGCTTTCGCCGGCGCACTGCGGAGCGGAGCGGCCGCATGATGGTGGGCACCGTAAGCAGCACAAGCCAGACCGGCGTGTATATCAATAATCAGCCGCAGCTGGCAGTGGCATTGCAGGTGAAGGACGCAGCCGGACACACGGGAAGCGCGGTCTTGAAGCAGGTTTTTCCACTGAACGCGATGCCGCAGCCTGGTGACAGTCTGAGCGTCGTTCTGAACCCGAAAAATCCGCAGGAAGCCTTTCTAGCAGACAGCACGGCGATGCAGCGCGATGACCGTACCGCCGAGGTGATGCGCGCCTTCAACCAGGTTCCGGCAGCGTTGCGCAACAATCCGCCGCGCGTCGGTGATATTACCGCCATCACCCCGGTCGGCGACGGTACGGATAGCTACCAGGTAAATGTGGTGACGTTAGGGCAGCCACCTTCGCCGATCTTCTGCAGGCAGAGCTTCGATGAGGGCCACCCCTACACTACTGGCGATCGCGTCTACGTGGTCACAGACAGCCAAACGCCACCGCGTAACGGCTACATCATGCCACCAAGCTTTACCCATGGTGAGAAGCTGCCGAACACAGGTAATCGCGCGGAGTTGCTGCTGGGTGAAGCGCTGCTGTTTGCGGGTGCCAAGGCCACAGGAACGGTCACAGGCGCGGCTACGGAAGAGACCGTCTCCGAGATGTATCGCAGCCGAGACGTGCATCGCTGGCAGCTGCCGATGACCATTGCACCGGCGGACGGCGGCACACACTACGACGGCACAGTTTCTATCGTCACCGATACACCGGAGCGAGCGGCGGCAGTAAGTTCGCTTGGCGCAAAGCTTCCAGTGCGTTATGACCCGTACGACAAGGCGACGTTCGTCATTGATGCCGTTGCCCTCGGCTGGGGCGACCCGAAGCTCTTCCGCGAACGCTTGAAGACATTGCACCTGGCAGAGGCGGAGAACGCCGCGCCGGCAGGACTTGGAGTACAGAAATGAAGATCGTCAAGACGACCGGCCGCAACGCGAAGGACGCCTACAAGCTGCTCGATCAACTGGAGCGGCGTGGTGCCGTGAAAACAGCCGAGGTCGAGCCCGTGGTGCAGCGCATCATGGGCGACGTGCGCAAAGGCGGCGACAAGGCGCTGCTGAAGCTTGCCGCAAAATTCGACGGCTTGCGCGACGAGCAGGCGCTACGTATCTCCGCTGGCGAGATGCTTGATGCGTGGAACGCAACCTCGCCCGAGCTGCAGGAGGCGATGCGCACCGCGGCGGAGAACATCCGCAGCTTTGCCGAGCAGCAGAAGCCCCATGAATGGACGACGGAGAACACGCCCGGCGTGACCGTCGGCCAGATCATCCGGCCGCTTGAATCGGTCGGCTGCTATGTGCCCGGTGGCCGCTATCCGCTGCCCTCCACGCTGCTTATGACCACGATTCCGGCACAGGTCGCCGGCGTGCCGCGCATCGTGGTGGTTAGCCCCAAGCCCGCGCGTGAGACCTTGGCTGCGGCGCACCTTGCCGGCGTGCAGGAGTTCTATCGCATCGGCGGCGCGCAGGCTGTGGCAGCGCTCGCGTACGGGACACAGACGATCACGCGCGTAGACAAGATCGTCGGGCCTGGCAACCTGTTCGTCACCGCGGCCAAGGTCATCGCGTCAACGGAGTGCGGCATCGACATGCCCGCAGGCCCTACGGAGATCACCGTAACCAGTGAGCATGGCGACGCCATAGGCATCGCCGCCGACCTGGTCGCGCAGGCCGAGCACGACCCGGAGACGCTGGCCGTCTTCGTCACTGCAAACGAGACACTCGCGAAGCAGGTGGAGCGCGAGGTGCTCACTTCGCATGGCGATGCCGGCAAGTACTTCGTCACCTTTCTCGATAACCACGATCAGAAGCAACGCTTCTACTACAGCG
>CAXTJS010000013.1:6032-28229 GCA_964244605.1 uncultured Terriglobus sp.
CAGGCAAAGAACAACCCGCTCGCGAAGACCTCACTCAAGGCGCGCGGCACGATCTTTCTCTGCGGCTCCGTAGAAGAGACGCACACCATCACGAACCGCCTGGCGCCGGAGCATCTCACGGTCGACACGATGGCCGACCTTAATTGGGTCACCAACGCCGGTTCCGTCTTCGTCGGCAATCATTCGCCGCAATCGATGGGCGACTACATCAGCGGGCCGAACCACGTACTGCCCACCGGCCGCGTAGGCCGCATGCGTGGCGGACTCAGCATCATGGACTTTGTGAAGGTCATCACGGTGCAGAACTACTCTCCCGCCGGCCTGCAGACGCTGGGGCCGAAGGCCATCGCTATAGCTACCGCCGAGGGTCTCATTGCACACGCGGAGAGCGTGCGTGTGCGCATGAAGCGAGGCAGCCGATGAGCACTACGCTAAGCAGTGCCACTGAAGAGGTGTGTGCCCCACGTCCCGCTTCTGGGACGTGGGTTCCCGCCGCTCCCATCCAACCGCGCCGTGCGATCCTCGCCGTGCCGGAGTACCACCCCCCGCTCGCGGGCCGCAACGCCCTGCGCCTCGACTTCAACGAGAACACCCATGCACCCTCACCGCGCGTGCGTGAGGCTCTGGGCAAGCTCACGCTTGAGTCGTTCACCATCTATCCCGAGCGTGAGCCGGTGGAGCGAGTCGTCGCCCAGCACCTCGGCCTTGCGCCTGAGCAAGTGCTGCTCACCAACGCCGTCGACGAGGCGATCCACCTCGTCACCTTCACCTTCCTGGAGGAGGGTGATGAGACGCTCTTCGCCGTGCCGTCGTTCTTCATGTACGACGTAAACGCCGTCGCTATGGGCTCGAAGGTCACGCGCATCCAGGCAGACGAGACGCTTGCGTTCCCGTACGAGAGGTTCCTTGCCGCCATCACGCCGCGGACCAAGCTCATCATTCTCGCGTCTCCCAACAACCCCACTGGCGCGGTACTGACGCGCGAGCAAATCCATTCCATCGCAAACGCCGCACCGCAGGCGATCGTCATGGTCGACGAGGCTTACTTCCACTTCTTCGGTGAGACCGTCATGGACGACCTGCGCGACGATATTACGCCGGATGTTCCGAAGAACATGATCGTCGCACGTACGTTCTCGAAAGCCTACGGCCTAGCCAATCTGCGTGCCGGTCTACTCGCCGGACCCGCCGAACTCATCGCGCACATCCGCAAGGCAAGCTCGCCCTACAACGTGAACGGCGTGGCGTTGCTGGCTGTAGAAGCCGCCATCGGTGACACCGAGTACATCGACTGGTACGTTGACCAGATCCGTACCGGCCGTGCGCGCATCGAGCAAGCGCTGGATAACATGCGGGTGCCGCACTGGCCCTCGCACGCAAACTTCGTGCTGATGCACATCGGCCCCAAGCACAAAGAACTGATCGCCGCGATGCGTTCCCGTGGCGTGCTGCTGCGCGACCGCTCCAGCGACCCCGGCCTGCAGGGCTGCGTGCGCATCACGGTCGGCGTCGAAGACCAGATCGACACCGGCATCGCCGCCCTGCGCGACTCGCTCGCCGGCATCGGCTGGACACCCGCCGAGGTCAACGCACCCGAGGTGCAGCCCAAAAAGGAGCGTGAGTATGAGTGAGCCCACAATCGAGAACAGCGAAAGCACCACCGGGAACGCCGGCGACCTGCACGGCCTGCCGCTGCCGGGAACGACTGCAACCGGGGTGCCCGAGACAGCGGTGCCCCAGACAGGGGTGGCCCACGTTCGCGAAGCTAACGTGGGTTCCACCGAAGCCCGCATCGGCACCATCGACCGCAACACCACGGAAACAAAGATCAACCTGACCCTGAACCTGGACGGCCAGGGCACCTACAACGTCCGCACGGGCATTCGCTTCTTCGACCATATGCTTGAACTCTTCACGCGCCATGGCGGCTTCGACCTCGACCTCCACTGCGACGGCGACCTCGACGTAGACCAGCACCACACCGTCGAAGACGTAGGCATCGCCCTTGGTGAGGCGGTGGACAAGGCGCTCGGCGACAAAAAGGGCATCCTGCGCGCGGGCTACTTCGTGATGCCAATGGACGAGACGCTCGCCGTAGCCGCCATCGACCTCTCCGGCCGCACCGGCTATGTTGTCGACGACCAGGTCACGGTACCGCTCGTCGGCGACCTACAGACCGAGTTGGTTACTGACTTCTTCGACGGCTTCGCCCGCGGCGGCAAGTGCAACGTGCACGTGAAGACGATGTACGGCCGTAGCAATCATCACAAGATCGAGGCAATTTTCAAGGCGTTCGCGCGAGCGCTGCGCGGCGCGGTGAGCCGTGATGAACGCATGAAAGACCTGCTGCCGAGCACCAAAGGACTGCTGTGATGGAAGCGAGCAATCTTATTCTGAACAGAAAGTCCCGTTGGCGAAATCTCTGTTTGGCCTACGGGTTCTTTGGTTCTTTGACGGCGCTGCTGGTGAGCGTTTTCATCGTGCTGTTCCTTGAAGGTGCTTTCGCCACTTGGAGCTTTGGCCGATTCGTGGCGGGACATGCCGGTGCCTGGCTCAACGCTGTACTGGCAGTCGGCTGCATGGCACTTATCGCCGGGTTTGCCTGTCTTCTAGGCTTCGGTAAAAAGCGCATTCTTGGCGCAGTCATGAGTCTGACCACCATCGCACTCGTTGTTGCATTTCTCGTCCAGAACTCATGATCCAGGTCATCGACTACAAAGCGGGCAATCTCACCAGCGTCGTGAAGGCGCTCAACTACCTGGGTGCGGAGACGCATGTTACGCAGTCGCCGGAAGACGTGCGTCGTGCGGATAAGATCGTCCTGCCCGGCGTAGGGCACTTCCGTGCCACGCAGTTACTCCATGACCTGCAATTAACCGAGGCCACCCGCGAAGCAATCGCCCGCGGCGTTCCCTTCCTGGGTATCTGTGTGGGCCTGCAATGGCTGTATGAGGGTTCGACGGAGGCGGAGTCCACCGATGGCCTCTGCCACTTCGGCGGTGATTGTGAGCGCTTCCCCGCCACTTACGAAGGTAGGGCGCTGAAATCGCCGCAAGTCGGTTGGAATTCACTCGAAAACATCCGTCGGGACTCGCGTCTGCTACAAGGCATAGCTGAGGGCTCGCACGTGTACTATACGCACTCCTGGCGTGCCCCGGTTGATGCGGACACCGCGGCGACCACTTACTACGGTGGCGGCTTTACCGCAGCCGTGGAGCGTGGCAATGTGATGGGTGTGCAATTTCATCCAGAAAAGAGCGGCAGCACCGGCCTGCACTTACTCAGTAATTTTGTGGAGATGAGATGAACGAGCCCGTGCATGAATACGTTTCCACAAAGCAGGATTTCATAGACGCACAACGCCTGCATCGCAGCAACCGGCGCTGGGCTAGAGTGGGCTACTTCGTTTGGTTCTGGGTCATTCCCCTCGTTGGCCTAACACTTACGCTTGCCGCGTTGATCGCGCACCTTCGTGGAAACGTCTCGCTCTTCTACAAGCTGCTGCCCGCGGCGGCAGTCGGTCTGTATGCGGCCGTGCTGTTGCCCCTTGCACGCTGGAACCAGATACGTGTGCTGTGGAACCGTACGCAGCCCAAGAAGTATCGCGGCCAACCGGTCACCTTCCAGTTTGACCGGGAGCAGGTCATCTCAGCCCGGCCAGGATCGAGTGAAGGCCGCTTTCTCTGGGGCGCGATCGAGGACTACGCCGAAGACGAGCGGCTCGTTCTGTTGTATGTCCAGCGGAAGCTCTTTCTCTTCATACCGAAGCGGGCGATGGACGAAACCGAGTGGGCGCGTTTGCGTGAACTCGCGCTGCCGCGCAAGGCGGCGAGCTAATGCGGCAGAAGCGAGTGATCGCCTGCCTGGATGGATGCGACGGATTTCGGGTCAATGTCACGCAGTTCTGGCCATCAGCGGTACCGGTGATTGCTGTGGACTTTGTGGAGAGATAACCATGTACTTCGAGGCGAGCTATATCTACGACCTCCATTGGCACAAGCTGCTGGAGAAGCAGGTGGTACGCGATCGGACTAGCCTACGCTGGCGCCGACGCGTGATCGACATAGGCCTGCCTATCGCAACGGTCCTGCTGGGGATTACGGCTGCTCGGTTCTGGTACGCGGGCGAACGCGGTGATGCCATCTTTTGGACAGTTCTCTGCGGCGTCTACGCGGGCCTGTATGCCCTTGCAAAATGGTTGCGGCATCGCCGGTTCCGTCGTGCCATCAAGCGTCGCAGGCCGGGTGTTCTTGAAACTGCACCGCAACGCATTGTCCTCACCGATGGCGGAGTTCTGTCTGACCTGAACGCCTTCGGCAGATCTGAAATGGCATGGACCGCCTTCTGCAGAGCTTCAAGCAATGACGACCTCCTGCTGCTTTACCTCAGCAACATCGACTACTTCATGGTGCCGCGCGGTGAGCTTCCACTGCCGGACTGGAACGCGCTCTGCGCTGAGGTCGTCGCAAAGATCGGGAACCATCCATGCTGACGAAGCGAGGAATCGCCTGCCTTGCGACTTTTTGGAGATTAGACGATGCGGTTTGAGTGGGTCCTGTCCCTTGCGGACTATCGTGCGGCGCAGAACTTGCATAACCGCAGTTCGCTTGTCCGGCGGTCTCGGGTATTTACCTTCCGCTGGCTAATCCCCTTCCTCGCTCTGCTTTCGCTGCTGAGCATACTTTTTACCTATTTCACGACGCGACGAACGGACGTTTTCCTGCACGACCTAAGTACCACCTTGCCCTTCTTCTTATTTGTTGTTGTATTTCGTGTCTTCTATAAGTGGAGCACGCGCGCCTCTTACAAACGGCTGTTTCTGAACGGTGATAGTTCGAAGCCTCTTTATATGGACGTGGACGAACATCGCGTGCTGTCCGGGATCCCAGGGTCGGGCGAGGGCAAGTTCTTTTGGTCGACCATCCTTAACTTTGCGGAAGACGACCGCATCGCACTGGTCTATATCTCCAAACAAATGTTTCTGATGATCCCAAAAAAAAAGTTAAGTCCTGCAGCATGGGCTGATCTGCGCGGCACCATCCTGCGACACATGCCTTCGGCGAGGAACAGCTGATGCTGACCAAACGAGTAATCGCCTGCCTCGACGTGCGCGGCGGACGCGTTGTGAAGGGCATCCAGTTCGTCGACATCATCGACGCCGGTGACCCTGCAGAGTTGGCGCATCGCCATGCCGCAGCCGGTGCGGACGAGATCGTGCTGCTGGACATCACGGCCACCCACGAGGGCCGCGGCACACTCATCGACACTGTAAAGCGCACGGCGGCACAGTTGTTCATCCCCTTCACCGTGGGTGGCGGCATCCGGTCCGCGGAGGACGCGGCTGCGGTCTTCGACGCCGGTGCGGACAAGGTGAGCATCAACTCCAGCGCGATCGCTCGGCCGGAGCTCATCGGGGAGATCGGCTCGTCCTTCGGTGCGCAGGCCGTCATCGTCGCAATCGATGCGCGGCGAAGCGCTGATGCTGCCGACCCAGTCACCGATGCCGAAGTCTACGTCTCCGGCGGACGCAAGCCCACAGGCCGCAGGGTCGTCGACTGGGCGAAGGAAGCGGAAGAGCGTGGCGCGGGCGAGATCCTGCTCACCAGCATGGACGCCGACGGCACCCGCGCCGGCTTCGACTGCGAGTTGACGGCGCGCGTTTCCGAAGCGGTACAAATTCCTGTGATTGCGTCAGGAGGCGCGGGTAACGCGGCGCACTTTGCCGACGTGTTTGGTCGAGGCAAGGCCGACGCCGCACTTGCTGCCAGCATCTTCCACTTCGGCGTGACGGACTCGTGGGCGCTGAAGCGGGAGTTAGCTGTTGCGGGTGTGCCGGTTCGGTTGTGATCACGCCTGCGAGAATGGAAGGCCTATGCTGATTCCTTCGATTGACCTGATGGGCGGCCGCATCGTGCAGCTCGTCCAGGGCGAGACGCTGAAGCTGGCCTTTGACGACTTCGATTACTGGATTGAGCGCTTCGCCAAATACCCGTTGGTGCAGTTGATCGATCTGGATGCTGCCTTGCGGCAAGGCTCGAACGCCGATCTGATTGGCCGCTTCACCGAAAAGCTCTCGTGCCAGGTTGGCGGCGGCTTGCGCACCGCGGACGACGGCCGGCGCATGCTGGATTTGGGCGCAAAGCGGGTGATCTACGGCTCCACGCTCTTCGGCGGAGTCAACGAGGCCGACCGCAAGCGACACCCTGTGTTGAATCTTGAGTTCGCAGTCGGCCTGCGCAAATCCTTGGGTGAGGAGCAGCTTGTGTTCTCGGTGGACACAAAGAATGGCAAGGTAGCCGTGAAGGGTTGGAAGGAGAACGTCGATCTTACCCCTGAGGAGGCTGTGACCTGGCTTGAGAACGACTGCGCCGCCTTTCTCTACACCCACGTGGACACCGAGGGCACCATGAGCGGCTTTCCCATCGATGTCGCCGCGATCCTGCGTGCCTGCACGGCAAAGCAACTCATCGTTGCCGGTGGAATCCGCTCGCATGCTGAGGTCGATGAGCTTGACGGCATGGGCGTGGACGCCGTGGCCGGCATGGCCGTCTACTCGGGTGCGATGGAGGCGTGAGCGCCCGTTGTCCAGCTATTCGGTGATGCTATCCGCTACGGCGTAGTACCCCTTGCGCGCCTGCACCTTCGCGTCCTTACCGCAGGTAATGTTGATGGTGCGGAAGGTGCCGTCCAACTCGCCGTTCTTCGGCACATAGCTGACGAGGTATTGCGTGCGCAGCTCGTCCGAGATTTGTGCGAAAGCCTGGTCCAGCTTCTTGCCGTTGCCCGCGTTGATCACGCGACCACCAGTCTCACGGCTTAGCCTGTCCATTTCGCCCGAGCCGCCAAAGTTGAATTGGCCGAAACCGCCCGTGTCTGCGCAGAGAATCACATAGACGATCGCATTTGACTTCTGCGCCGCCTCGATGGCATCGCGCAGCTTCAACTGCGAGCCCTGGTCGCCACCGTCGGTTAGCAGCACCAGCACCTTGCGGCCGGCCTCCTGCCGCAGCTTGTCATGTGCGGCGAGGTACACCGCGTCGTAGAGCAGCGTGCCGCGCGGCGTGCTGTTGCCTGTAACGGAACCGGTGCCCGCGCCCGTGTTGATCTCCGCCTTGTTGATGGCGCGGCGCAGTTCCTTGTTGCTGCTGGTGTAGTCCGAGAGCATGTCCACGTTGATGTCGAACGAGATCAGGAAGGCTTCGTCCTTGGGCGTGAGCATGTCGCGCAGAAACTCAGAGGCGGCGTCCTTCTCAAGCGGCAGCACATTTTCCTGCGAACCCGAAGTATCGAGCAGGATGCCGATCGTCAACGGCAGCGATTTTTCCTGCGTAAAGTTGCGAATGGTCTGCAGCTCCTTGTTCTCGTAGACCTGACAGTCGTCCTTGTGCAGGCCGGTCAGGTACCCACCCTTGTCGCGCACGGAAAAGTACGTGTTCACCAGGTTTACGCGCACCTTGATCGTCGTGTTCGAGATGGCGGCATCAGCCTCCTGCGGGGGCGGTGCTGAACTTGCGGGCGGCGGCCCGCCGGGCGACGGTGCCTCCTGCGCGTGCAGGAGAGTGGCAGGAAGCGCCATGACGGCGAGAAGAGAAGCGGTGAGGAGCAGACGCATACAGTGGTTGGACGAAGAGAATGCCCCATGCGTCTACCGCAGCTCTGTGCGCCGGACCTTCGACAACGAAGCGGATGCATGCTGCGTCCAACGAAGTGTCCACTGGTAGTCTGGTTTTGGCGCGTTGCCGCCGAGAAGTGAGAGGTTTTGCAGTGAAGGTTTCGGTACAGGCGGGTTTGTTGGCGGCGGCTAGTTTGCTCTACGGAGCGGGGATTGCAAGTGCACAGGCACTGCCGGACGGCCCTGCGCCGCAGCAGCAGAGCGCCATCCCGGACGGCCCGCGGCCCAATGTTTTGCCACAAGCCGTCGCCGTTGCGCCAGGCAAGGGCGCGAGCACCAGCACCGAAGCGGCGCAGCCCGATGAACCGGGCGCGCCTGGAACGACCCTGGGCAAAAGTCAGCCGCTGCCCTCGAATGACATTGCCGACACGACTGCTCCTGACATCATCCCGGAGACCGGTGCGGGCGGGCGCGTTACCACGATCCGCTCCACCGTCAACTTTGTGGAAGTACCGTTCACGGTGAAAGACAACAAGGGTCAGTTGGTACCCGCACTCACGTGGCGTGATGTGCGCATTTTCGAAAATGGTGTGCGTAAGCAGCTCAGGCTCTTCACTGTCGATCCTTATCCGCTCAGCGTCGCGTTTATTGTCGACCAGTCGCTGCCGTTCCAGACCATGAACACCGTGAACACTGCTCTTGGAGCGGTGCAGGGTGCATTTACGCCTTATGACGAGATGGCGATCTTTACTTACGCGAACGGAGTTCGGCCACGGACCGACTACACTGGCGCGCAGAGCGCCCGCATCAATGCGGTCCTTGATGCCTCAAAATCAACCGGGCGTGAGATGACTTACATCTCTACCGGGCCCTTGTCGCAGAATGTAAATCTGAATAACGGCCAGCAGAACAACACAATGCCTTTGGTGAATGGCTCACACGGCGATCACCAGTCGGGTTACACCGGCTATGCGCCGAAAGAAACGCACACGCTCAACGATGCAATCTTCGAAGCCGCCAAAAGCCTGACCACGCGCAAAGACGGCCGACGTCGCATCATCTATGTCGTTAGTGATGGCAAAGAGGCCGGTTCCAAGGTCAAGAGCAAGGAACTCATCAAGTTCCTGCAGACGAACAAGATCGCTCTTTATGCGACGGTCGTGGGCGACTCCGCGACGCCCTACATCGGCTTTCTGGACAAGTACCACATCCCGCTCACGATGCGTGAGAACGTGCTGCCGCAGTACGCCTCGGCGACAGGTGGCGAGGCGATCTCTGAGTTCCGCCAGCGTGGCATCGAAACGAGCTTTGCCAAGATCGCCGAAGAGGTTCGCGTGCAGTACACCGCGGGTTACTACAGCAACGAGCCGCTTACGGACGGTAAGTACCGCTCGCTTGAGGTGCAGGTGCTGCGTCCGGGGCTGGACGTGATCGCAAAGAAGGGCTACTACCCCACTGCTAAGGCTCAGGTCACGACCACCGTCCACGGAGCGCAGTAAGGCTTGCTTGCGCGTGGCGCGTTGGCTGCCGTTTTGGGCGGCAATGCCGCGCTCGGACTGCTAGCGGCGGCGCTCTGGGGCGGCGGTGACTTTGCCGGATCCATTGCGGTCAAGCGTGGAGGCGCGGATGTGCCTGGAGCGCTTCGTGTCGTCGTTATCGGTCATGCGGTGAGCCTCGCCGTGGTGGCGTGCGTAGCCTGGTCGCTTCACCTGCCGCTGCCGCCTCTCTCCTCGCTGCTTTGGGGTGTGCTCGGCGGCACCATCTCCGGCGTGTCGCTGGTCGCCTTTTACATGGCGCTGGCCAGCGGGCACATGGGCTCCGCCGCAGCCGTGAGCGGCCTTCTGTGCGCATTGGTTCCGGCAGTGGTTTCCGCGTTCACTGAGGGCAGCCCGGGGCTGAAGAGGCTGGCGGGCTTTCTGCTGGCAGGCGCGGCCATCTGGTTTATCGCCAGCGCTGACTCCGGGGCTGAGACAAGCCCGTCGCAAAGGGCGATGCTGCTCTCGATCCTGGGCGGGCTTGGGTTTGGCTTCTACTTCGCGGCACTCAAGGTGGCCGGCACAGCGGGCGTGCTCTGGTCGATGGCGGCGGCGCGCGTGGGTAGTCTATCTATCGCCGCAATATTGCTGGGTGCCGTTTTCCTTCGCGGCACGTCAACCTCCGCTCAAACGCAGCGTGAGCGATGGAGTTCACCCCTGTCGCTTGCCTGGATTCTTGGAGGCGCCGCGCTGGACTCCGGCGGCAACCTGAGCTTTATCGCCGCTACGCGCGCAGGGCGGCTTGACGTCGCAGCCGTCCTTGCTTCGATCTACCCGGCCGGCACGATTCTGCTTGCATCGCTCGTGCTGAAGGAAAAGACCTCACGCCGGCAGAAGCTCGGCATGCTGGTTGCGCTGTGCGCGGTCGTGCTCATCACGCTGTGATCCGAAACGCCAAAGGACGGCATCTCTGCCGTCCTTTGCTGTTTTAATCAAAACCGGTTAGAGCTTCGCGGTTGGTTCCTTCGGCTCGGGCGTGATCACGTGAGCATCGCTCTTCACGTCGTCGGTCACGCCCTTCATGCCTTCCTTGAAGCCGCGCAAGCCTTCGCCAAGCCCCTTGCCCAGTTCGGGTAGCTTGCGCCCGCCGAAGAACACGAGCAGGACGACGCCGATGACGAGCAGGTGGGTCGGCTGAAACAGGTCATTGAGCATGGTGCGAACCCTCCGTAGCGGCGCATGGAGCCCTGCCGTAACACAGTCATTGTCGCACAAAGCCGGGTCGCGATGCGCGCGGCGGCAAAGCCGGACATGCTCGCATTTCTGCGTTGATGAAGTCGAACGGTATATCGTTGAAAGAGGTGCAGAGGTCGCCCCGCGACGGCACCGCTCTTTGGAGGACCATGTTCAAGATCCGCTCCCGGCGGCGAACTGCCGGGCTGTCACCGGCTGTTTCGCGCGCCTTCTCTTCGCTGCCGGTCGTTGCAGCCGCTCTCGCTTTTCTCGCCAGCACAGGTAGCGGATGGGCACAGGTGTTCAAGCCACCCAAACCGGTCACGTATACGGAAAAGTATGAACTCTACGGTGGCCTCAGCTTTCTGAACGGCCAGGCCGGGCAGAACCTGCCCAAACGTTTTAACCTGGGCGGCGGTGAAGTCATGGCAACCGACTGGCTCACGCCCAAGCTGGGCGTCGCTGCCGATGTCCGCTACGAAGCTGGAACGACGCCAGTTCTTCCCGGTGGGCAAGCCACCAGCCCCGCTGTGCAAACGCGTCCGCTGGTGACGCAGTTCATCGGCATGGGTGGCGTGCAGTACCACCTCACGGGCAATCACTACGCCGGGATCAACCTGCATGCTCTGGGCGGTGCCACACACGGCACCTTCGATCACAGTAACCCGGGCCTGCCGGCGAGTGTGTTCTTCCCGGCGACGGGTCTGTACACGAACCGAACTTCGGCCACCGGTGCCGTTGGCGGCAGCATCGACTTCAATCGCTCGGCGCGCTTCGCCGTCCGTATCGCACCGGAGATCGTCTTCGAGCACTTCGGCGATGAGTTGCGAGAGTTCTTCTCGGTGTCGGGCGGTTTTGTGTACCGCTTCGGCGATCGCTGATGGTAATCGAGCTAAGTGCGATGCTGCCTTAGCAGTGTCATCCTGAGCGCAGCGAAGGATCTGCTTTTGCTCGTCGCTCTACCTCACCAAATCGAGTTCATAACAACGGCCACACGTATGTGTGGCCGTTGTTACGTTCCGTGGCACTTCAAGAAGCAGATCCTTCGCTTTGCTCAGGATGACACTTCAGTGTGTACTGGTAGCCCCGCTATGGCCTACATCGTCTGCAGAAACTCCTGCGATACGGGATTCTCATAAAGCGAACCATCGCGCGTTACAACAGTGAGACCGCTCGGCGTGACGAAGTAGCGCTTCTTGTCTTCAACCGGGTCGTAGCCGATGACGGTTCCGTCCGGCACATGCACGTCGCGGTCGAGGATGGCGCGGCGAATGCGGCAGTGCCGGCCCACATTCACGTGCTGGAAGAGCAGTGACGAGTCGATGTCGGAGTACGAGTTCACGCGCACATCCTGCGAGAGCACGCTCTGGCGCACCGCAGAGCCGGAGATGACGCATCCAGGCGACACAACCGAGTTGATCGCCATGCCCGTGCGGCCCATCTCGCCAAAGACAAACTTCGCTGGTGGATACTGCGTGGGCCGTGTGCGCATCGGCCAGTCCTTGTCGTACAAGTTGAAGGTCGGCGAGACGGTGCAGACGTCAATGTTGGCTTCGTAATACGCGTCAAGCGTACCCACATCGCGCCAGTACAGCGCCTCTTGCCGGTTCTCGTCCACGAAGTTGTAGGCAGATACCTTGTAACGGCCCAGCAGCTTGGGCAGGATATTGTGGCCGAAGTCGTGCTTCGAAGTCTCGTCCTCAGCATCGGCGATCAGCTCGGGAATGAGCACGTCCGTATTGAAGAGGTAGATGCCCATGGAGGCGTCGACCTTATCCGGATTGAAGGGCGAACGCACCTTGGTCGTCTTCGGCTTCTCTTCGAAGCCTGTCACTTCGCCATTCCGGTCGACTTCGACGACGCCGAAGCCCGCGACTTCTTCCGGATCGACGGGCAGCGTTGCCAGGGTCACGGCTGCGCCACTGGCGCAGTGCTGCTCCATCATGAGGCCGTAGTTCATTTTGTAGATGTGGTCGCCGGAGAGGATGAGCACGTGCTTCGGCTCTTCCGATCCGATGGAATAGATGTTCTGGTAGACCGCGTCTGCCGTGCCTTGATACCAGCTCTTGTTGACGCGCTGCATCGGCGGCAGAATCTCAATAAACTCGCCGAGTTCATTGGCGACGACCGGGCCCCAGCCCTCGCGGATGTGACGGTTCAGTGACAGCGCCTTGTACTGCGTCATGATGTAGACCCGGCGCAGGTCGCTGTTGATGCAGTTGGAGAGGGTGATGTCGATGATGCGGTACTGCCCGGCGAACGGCACAGCGGGCTTGGCGCGCTCACGGGTTAGGGGAAAGAGGCGTTCACCAGCTCCGCCGGCCAGCAGTACTCCGAGTGTGTCTTTCATGGCGTGTCACCCTCAACGTTCGCCGGCTCTCAAAACCTGGCGGGCGTAACAACACGCATTGGATGCTAGAAGCAACGACTGTGGCAAGCCTTTCTGTGGCGGGCTTTGCTCATGGCTGCTCGGTTGACCCGCTCGCATTGCCGTCAGCAATGTCCTCTTCGGGCAGCGAGATGCGCAGAGACTTGAGAAAGCTCACGTCGTTGCGGGTGAAGCTAATGGAACCGTCCTCGTTCTCCGTCTCCGTGTCCGCCTCGGCGTCTTCGCTGACCTCGTTCAGACCGATGGTGGCCTCAAGCATCAGCATCACGTCAAAACCCTGCTCACGTATCTCACGCACCACGCCCGAGATTGCTTCAGAGTCGGAGACAGACTCGTGGATGGCCTCGCCGAGTTGCTGGATAAGTTCCTTGATGCGTCCGTTCATTGCCACCCCACTCGCTTCCATGCCGCCGAAGCTACATGATAAGACGCTGTACCTGCCTCTTTGATTCGTGCCGCAAACAACGGCGCTCTCCGCCATTGTTTGCGCGGACGGCTAAGCCCGTGTGTGATGGTCGGCCCAGGCATTTTCAAGCTGATCGGCCAAGAGCCGAACGGGCTCAACCTGCTTGCGGTTCCACACCAGAAATCCTGCCGTAGCAGCGCAAATGCCAGCAACCGTCCAAATAAAACTTTTCATGCTCGTGCTCCTTCTTCTCGCCGTGCTCGTTACAGATGCGGGTAGGATGCAAGCGCCGCGCAGATTGGTGCCGGTGGCGTAACGCGGCAGTAGACTTAGTGCATGGACAGGGTCCGGTTTGGACGCGTGCTGGGCCGGGGCGCTCGCATGGCGGCAAAGACGGTGTATGAAGCAGTGGACGCCGCGACCGCTGCGCTGCCGCCGCAGCAGCCCACCGCGTCCGGCTCATCCCGCTCTGCAGCGGCACCTCAGGTGCTGCGTCCAAGAGCCGCACATCCACAGCAAAAACGAAATCTGCCGCAGCGATCAGCGGCTCCGTTTGCGGGGAGCCCGCGTCGGCAGAGCGTCTTTGCGCCGGTGAAGCGAGCCTCGCGCGCCGTGACGCTTGAGGTCACGGGCAGCTTTTTCGCCCTGTTTGCCTTTTCCTTCGCGGTCGGCGTCTGGCACAACCGGGCTGCCGTTTCGCAGGGCGGACCGGCGCTGTATCGCTTCGGCCTATATTGCGTGGTGACGTTGCTGTTCTTGTACTTTGCTGTCAGCAACTTCGCGCGGGCGCGTAGGCTGCAGTAGGCAGCAGTTCTACTTTGCCCGCTTGCCTGCAGGCGCGGGTGCCTGCCCCGCCTGAATCGCATCCTTCGCGAGCGGCGCACCCGGATCCAGTTGGAAGTCGTAGACAATTACGATGCCCGGCTTGGGCTGCCGCGGCACGGGAATCAGCGCGTAATCGCCAGGCGTGATCGCCGACTTCGGCGAGAGCCGCAGCCAGCCGTCCGGCAAGGTTTCGGCCTGAAGGCAGACCACCGGTTCCGTACAGGCGGTGCCCTGATTGATCTGCGCGAAGCGCACATGCGGCAGGGAGCGCTTGCCGTCGGCAACGGTCGCCTCTACCAACACCCAGCCGGTCGGGTTGCCGCGGCCTGCGTCGCCTGTGTTCTCGGTGCGGTCGTTCGCGTGGATGAAGAAGACAGGCTGCAGACCGTGCAGCGCCGTGCGCGCGTGTACGCCATCGAGCGAATGATTGGTGACCGGCGTGGAGGCTGCCGCGTCTATGTTGGCAGGCTCGTTGATCGCCGAGTGGTGAATCGGCACCAACGCCTGCTTGCCCTCCACGGTATCCAGCGCCCACGGCAGATTGCCATTCGGAATGCGCAGACCTGGTGCCGCCAGGAGCACACCTTGCGTCACGGAGTACGTGCCGACCTTTGCAGCGGGTGCAGCTGTCGCCGGTATCGGAGTCGTCGCCGACGGGTCGGCCGTTTGTGCGGCGGCAGCAACGGAAGCGAGACCCACAAGCAGGCATGCCATCACGAGGTGGGCGGGAAGTTTCACGCTGGGTGAGACGCCGAAAGTGCCGTATAGGTCGCAGTCGCGGTCCAAGTACGTCTACAAATCCGCATTGGCTCCGCTGCTAACATCGACACCGTAGGAGTAAGAACGCATGAGCGAAGCTGACGGCACACTGACCCTGGACCTTTCTGGAGCCGCACCGCTGCGGCGTACCGGCCTGCATGCCACGCACACCGGCCTGCGCGCCAGGATGGTCGACTTCGGCGGCTGGCACATGCCGGTGGAGTACGCCGGCCTCGTCGCCGAGCACCATGCCGTACGGACCGCCGTGGGTGTCTTCGACGTCTCGCACATGGGCTGCATCCAGCTGCGCGGACCGGGCTCGCTCCCTGCCGTGCAAAAGCTGCTGATGAACGACGCAAGCCGCCTGCAGGTGGGGCAGGCGCACTACAGCGCGATGCTCACGCCGGAAGGCACCTTTGTAGACGACGTTGTGCTGCACAAGCTCAGCGAGAACGACTACCTGATCGTGATCAACGCCGGTACCCGCGAGAAGGACATCCAGTGGGTGCGCAGGACCATCGGCCAGATGCCGAGCGTGCACATCAGCGACTACAGCGACCTGTATACCCAAATTGCCATCCAGGGTCCGCGCGCGCAAGACACGTTGCAGAAGCTGACCGACGTAGACTTGAGCGCCATCAAGAACTACTGGTTTGTGTGGGGCAAGGTCGCCGGCCAGTACAACGTGCTCATCGCCCGCACCGGCTACACCGGCGAGGACGGCTTCGAGATCTACGTGCCGAGCGACGAGGCCACCAGCGCCAGCGTCTGGCGGCAGGTCTTCGAGGCAGGGCAGGAGTTCGGCATCGTCGCCTGCGGACTGGGCGCGCGCAACACGCTGCGGCTTGAGAGCAGCATGGCGCTCTATGGCCACGAGATCTCAGACACGATCAACGTCTTCGAAGCGGGCCTGAACCGCTACTGCAAGCTCGACAAGCCGATGGACTTTGTCGGCAAGGCCGCCCTGCTTGCCGCAGGAGAACCCGCGCGCAAACTCGTCGGGCTTGAGATGGTCGACCGTGGCATTGCGCGCGACGGCTACCCGGTACGCTCGCTGGAAGGCGAACCGCTGGGCGTGGTCACAAGTGGCTCTCCTTCGCCGACGCTGAAGAAGAACATCGCGATGGCGTTTGTCCCGGCGGCGGAGGCTGTGCACGGCAATGAGGTCGCCGTTGAGATTCGGGGCGCGCTGGTGAAGGCGCAGGTTGTAGCGACACCCTTTTACAAACGGACGCGCAAGCCGGCGGAAATCATTTCTTAGTACCAGTGCTGGTGCCCACCAAGTCCTCCGGCGCTGCTGAACCCACCCTTTGCGGTAGGGCCGCAAAGGATGGGGCACCCGGCCTACTCGCCCTGCGCACTCTGCGCGGCCAAGCCGAGCTTCTTCAGGCTGACGCGCAACGCGGCCCGCTCAACCGGGCACAGCGATTCCATCAACGCGTCAATGTCCTTCTCGTGCTTTGCGTACAGCTGTTCGATCAACTTCCGTCCGCAGCCGGTAAGCTCCACGGTGCGCACCCGCCGGTCGGTCTCGCCGCTCTGCCGCGCTACCAGCCCACGTTGCTCCAGCCGGTCGACCGCCGCCGTCATCGAGGCGTTCGCAAGTAAAACCGTGTCACCGAGCGTCGAGATCTTCATCGCGCCCTTGTGCAGCAGCGCCTCAAGAATCATGAAGTCGCTCACGCCGATGCCGAGCGACGCAATCTTCTGCTCCATGAGGGTGTGCAGGGAGCGGTAGGCTTTCATCATCACGAGCCACACGGACGCGGCCGATGGAGAGCCGTCGGCGGCCTGCCCGGATGCGGTGTGTTCCCCTGCGCTCATGCCTGCCATCTTCCCGATGCCATGCTTCTGATGCTACGGCCAGCGGCCCTGTCGCAAACCGCCCTGTCAGGGCGATTAGCAGTGGCTTGTTGCGACAGGGGCATAGATTTCTGCCACCTTTTCAGCAGCGGCAGATGTCTGCCCGGCAGCGCGGCTTAAAATCGGAGTATGAGCTATCCGGCAACGTATCGCTTCACGAAAGAGCACGAGTGGATCGAAGTCGACGGCGAGAACGCCACCATCGGCATCACCGACCACGCGCAGCACCTGCTTGGCGACATCGTCTTCGTCGACCTGCCGAAGGTCGGCACAGAGCTGAAGAAGAAGGAGTCCTTCGGCTCCGTAGAAAGCGTGAAGGCCGTGAGCGACGTCTATGCGCCGGCGAGCGGCACCGTCACCGAGGTGAACGAATCGTTGACGAGCGCGCCGGAGACGATCAACGAGGACGCAAACGCGACGTGGCTGATCAAGGCAACGTTGACCAGCACCGCTGACCTTGACGATCTGCTCGATACTGCGGCCTACGAACAGTACGTGAGCGAAGAGACCGGCAGCTAACCGGCTTCAACACCGAACAGGAGAGCTGCCATGCGTTATCTTCCCAAGTCGCCGTCCGACCGCGTTGAGATGCTCCGCGAGATCGGTGCTGACTCCATTGACGACCTCTTCTCAACCGTGCCGGAGGAGTTCCGCCTCACGCGCGACCTCGACATTCCGCGCCAGCATGGCGAACAGGAAGTGATTGAGGCCTTCAAGGCCTTTGCCGCGCAGAACGCAACCGGCTACGCCAGCTTCTTGGGCGCGGGTGCGTACCGGCACTACCGGCCCGTGGTGATCGACTCGCTCTCGCAGCGCGGCGAGTTCCTCACCAGCTACACGCCTTACCAGCCTGAGATCGCGCAGGGCACGCTGCAGGCGCTCTTCGAGTTCCAGACCATGATCTGCGAACTCACCGGCATGGACATCGCCAACGCCAGCATGTACGACGGCTCCACCGGTGCCGCCGAGGCCGTGATGATGGCCGTGCGCGTGACTGGCCGCAACGCCGCCGTGATCGCGCGCACCGTGCACCCGGAATACCGCGAGGTGCTCGCCACCTACGCGCAGCACCAGGGCATACCGACCTCAGAGGTCAGCTATACCGCCAACGGCCGCGTCGACCTCGCCGCGCTGGATGCCGCCATCACTGCGGACACCGCCTGCGTGCTCATCCAGTCTCCGAACTTTTTCGGCACGATTGAGGACGTGGCTAGGATCGCCGAGATCGCCCACAGTAAGGGCGCGCTGCTCATCGTCTCCATCGCGGAGGCAGTCTCACTCGGCATCGTCAAACCGCCGCGCGAGGCCGACATCGTCTCGCTGGAAGCGCAGAGTTTCGGCGTCGCCGTCGGTTATGGCGGTCCGTACTGCGGCGTCATCGCGGCCAAGGAGAAGTTCCTGCGGCAGATGCCGGGACGGCTCGTCGGCGAGGCGAAGGATACCGAGGGCCGCCGTGGCTTTGTGCTCACGCTCTCCACACGCGAGCAGCACATCCGCCGCGAAAAGGCGACCAGCAACATCTGCACCAACCAGTCGCTGGTAGCACTTATGGTGACGATCTTCCTCACCGTCTACGGCAAAGGTCTGCGCGAACTTGCCGAGCAGAACCTGGCGAAGGCGCACTTCACGGCAGAGTCGCTCGCGGGTGCGGAAGGCGCTTCCCTGCTCTTCAACGGCGCGCCCCGCTTCAACGAGTTCGTCGTAAAGACCGAGAGTTCCGCGGATGAGGTCAACGCCGCGCTGCTGAAGCAGAAGATCATCGGCGGCCTGCCGCTCGCAAAGTGGTATCCCGAGCTTGGCGAAGGTGCCTCGTTGTGGTGCGCCACGGAACTGACCACGCGTATGCAAATCGATGCTGCCGCAGCATGTGTTGCAACTGCAAGTGCCGCTGAGGCCGAACTCGCGCTGGTGTAGTTCTTGTTGGGAACGAGCACGGTAAGAGTGGTGTCTACCGTGCGAGGAGTATCACCATGATCGACAACAATGTGCGCACCCAAGAGTTCCCTTTGACAAAGCATTGCATCACGATGAGCAGCGCCTTGCGGTACCCCGTTCGCTTCCTGCTCGCATCCGCATTGCTGCTTGCCGCATCCACGATGCACGCCCAGGCCGCGCCTGTGGATGTGTGCCTTACGGCACCGCAGAACTGTCCGACCATTGTTGCGACAACAGCTACCGCGCAGACGCGTATCCCGAACACTGCCGTCGACATCACGCTTGGCCTCACCATTACCAAGGCCGGACTGCCCGCAACGCAGCGTGCGCTTGCAACGCAGTCCTCGACACTGCTTAGCTACCTGCGTGCGCAGGGTGCGCAACGGCTCATCACGACGAATGTCTCGTTCACCCCGGAAACGCGCTATCAAAAGAACGCGGCCGATAGGACAGTGGGCTACACCGGAACGACCAGCCTCAGCTTCCGCACGACGCCTGAGAAGGCACCGGACCTGCTTGCGGGTGCGCTTTCAAACGGTGCTAACACCATCGACAGCACGGTCTTCACGCCGACCGAGCAGGAGATTGACGACGCGCGCCGCGACCTCGCCGCGCAGGCGACCAAAACTGCGGTTGCGCAGGTCGAGTCGATTGCCAAGGCAGTCGGCCTGCGCCTGCTCGCCGTGCGCGACATCGCTGTCGGTTCCCCAACGCCTGTCCGCTCTGAAGAGTTTGAACCGGGTATGGCGATGCGGGCGATGAAGGTTGCACAGCCTGCACCGCCGCCCGTCGCGGTCGCACAGGGTGAGCAGCAGCTTTCTCTCAGTATCTCCATCACAGCGGCGGTTGGCCGCTGATGGACATGACATCGCTCGAAGGCGAGGAACTGAGTGCTGTCGAATTTGTGGAGACCTTCGTGCAGCTTCGCTTCCGCGAATCCATGCTGCGCTTCTACGCATGGCCCGATGTCGCAGACGCGGACGGTATCTCCGTCGCCTTCGGCGAACCGGGCTACCGCGATGCGCTGTGCAGCTTGATCGGGGAGACCGTGACCATGCCCGCCATTGAGGAGGGCCGTTCGCTCACGGTCGAGTTTGAGAACGGATACCTGCTCGCCATCAGTTTGCGCGAAGAAGACCTGGACACGCCCGAGGCCGGCAGCTACACCGGCGCGGACGGCACCTCATTCGAGTTCTAACCATAGGAGTTCCTGCATGACTGGCAATCCCCATCGCTACGAACTTGCAATGACCTGGACCGGCAACCGTGGTACAGGCACCAGCGGCTACCGCGACTATGAGCGTTCGTTCAACCTGGAAGCCATCGGCAAACCGCAGCTTACAGGCTCTGCAGACGCAACCTTCCGCGGTGATCGCGCAAAATGGAATCCCGAGGAGATGCTGCTGGCCGCGCTCTCGAGCTGCCACATGCTCTCGTACCTGCACATCTGCGCAGATGCCGGGATTACGGTGCTCAGCTACAGCGACGCACCTGCGGGAAGCATGGAGCTTGCTTCGGATGGCAGCGGCAGGTTTGTGTCCGTGATCTTGCATCCGCAGGTGACCGTCGCGCCGGAGAGCGATCTGGACAACGCGCGCATCCTTCATCATCTTGCACACGAGAAGTGCTTCATCGCGAACTCCGTCAATTTTCCTGTTACGTGTGAGGCGGCCACGTCCGTTCATTACGCGGCTGCCGTGTAGAGCAGCATGCAAGCCGTTAGAACGCAGTCTCTGCGTACATCGCGAGGACTTCGCATCCTGCACTTAGAACCGATTACCCACTGAAGCTGCTTAGAAACGAGTTAGGACCCATGAGCACAGCCCCTTTTGTCGGCACACCGCGCAAGGCTACGACACATACCAGCCAGAACGAAGGACTCGTCTTTGAAAAGAGCTCGCCGGGCAAGAAGGCGTATCGGCTCAGCGAACTCGACGTGCCTGCGGTCGACGCCGCTGCGTTGCTGGGCGACGCGTTGCGCACCGACCTCGGCGTGATGCCCGAGATGAGTGAGATCGAGATCGTGCGGCACTTCACGCGGCTCTCCACGTGGAACTACGCTATCGACCTCGGCATGTTTCCACTCGGCTCGTGCACGATGAAGTACAACGGCCGCGTAAACGAGGCGGTATCGCGCCTTGAGGGCATCGCCGAAGCGCATCCATACCAGCCGGAGTCGCTCTCGCAAGGCTCGCTCGGCATCATGAAGCTCCTGCAGGACTGCCTCATCGAAATCACCGGCATGGACGCAATCACGCTGCAGCCCGCGGCCGGCGCGCACGGCGAGTTCACCGGCATGCTGATGGTGCGCGCGTATCACCAGAGCAAAGGCAACGCCCGCAAGAAGGTGCTCGTGCCCGACTCCGCGCACGGCACGAATCCGGCGACTGCGGCCGTCGTCGGCTATCAGGTGCAGAACCTTAAGTCGAACGCCGAAGGTGCGATCGACCTCGATGAGCTTCGTCGCGCCGTGGACGAAGACACCGCCGCACTGATGCTCACCAACCCGTCGACCATCGGCGTCTTCGAGAGCCAAATCCACGAGATCGCCGACATCCTGCATGCGAAGGGCGCGCTGCTCTATATGGACGGCGCGAACATGAACGCGCTCGTCGGCAAGACGCGGCCGGGTGACTTCGGTGCAGACGTGATGCACCTGAATCTGCACAAGACCTTTTCCACGCCACACGGCGGTGGCGGTCCCGGCTCGGGGCCGGTCGCCTGCAAGGCGCTGCTGGAGCCGTTTCTTCCTTCGCCTGTCGTGGTCGAAAAGGCCGACGGCACGCTTGGCTTTAACTACCACCGCCCGCAGAGCGTCGGCCGCGTGCGCATGTTCTACGGAAACTTCGGCATGTTCGTCCGCGCACTCGCCTATACGCTCGCCAACGGGCCGGACGGCCTGCGCCAGACGACCGAAGATGCCGTGCTGAACGCGAACTACATCCGCGCCAAGCTCGACGGCTACTTCGACCTGCCATACAAGACTGCCTCGATGCACGAGGTCGTCTTCAGCGACAAACTACAGGCAAAGAACGGCGTGAAGACCGGCGACATGGGCAAGCGGCTTGTCGACTACGGCTTCCACGCCTACACCGTCAGTTTCCCGATGATCGTGAGCGGCGCCATGATGATTGAGCCGACCGAAAGCGAATCGCGCGAGGAACTCGATCTGCTCATCGACGCACTGCAACAGATCTCCCGCGAAGCCGCGGAGAACCCTGAACTGGTCAAGACTGCACCGCACACCACGCGCATCCGCCGGCTTGACGAGACCGCCGCCGCCCGCAAGCCGGTACTGCGCTGGAAAGCTCCGGCAAGCGCGGAACCACTGCAGCCAGATACCGCCGCGAAGGAGTGGTAACCGTGTCCGCTTTCTGGGACCGCAAGGACGAGCTGGAGAAGTACGAGTTCATGATGGGCACGGAGCGAGGGCGGCTTGCCGTATCTCTCGATGTGCTTACGGATGCGCTCGCGCTGGTCGGCCAGCACGGCGTCTACTGCGTCTCCAACCGGAACCCGTCAAAACCGGCGCTCGACCTGCAGGCGGTCATGCAGGGCATCAACGACGCCAAAGAGCTAATTAGCTCCGCCATGGAAGAGATTCGCCGCAAGAAAGAAGCTGGCGCGGCGGTGTAGTATCCAGAGAGGCACCCGTAGCTCAGCTGGATAGAGCGGCAGCCTCCGAAGCTGTAGGTCAGAG
>CAXTJS010000014.1:0-28062 GCA_964244605.1 uncultured Terriglobus sp.
GAGTGCCCGGCACCACGCAACACCTCACCGATCCGCTCGGAATCGTGCGAGTTCATCTGGCAACCGAAGGTAATTACCGTAAAGCGAGCCATCGCGGCCGGCGGATACGGGGGCGTACAACACGAACACGATGGGCTTCAGAATGCGGACGACCTTCGTGTTCATGCGCGCGGCGTGCTCCCCTGTTAGTAGAACTTGTTCAGGTCCATGCCAGCGTACATGCTTGCCACCTGGCTGCCGTACCCGTTGAACGGCAACGTCGGCATCGTGTGCGGGAAGGCGCTGGTGTCAATGCGCCGCTCGTGCGCCTGGCTCCATCGCGGATGATCGTGCGACGGGTTCACGTTGGAGTAGAAGCCATATTCGCTCGGCCCGAGATCGTTCCAGGTCGTCTCCGGCTGCTCTGCGACAAAGCAAATCTTTACGATGGACTTCGCGGACTTGAAGCCATACTTCCATGGCACGATAACCCGAACCGGCGCACCCTCCTGGTTCTCAAGCGTGTCGCCATACGAACCGAAGGTGAGCAGCGTAAGCGGGTTCATCGCCTCGTCAAGCCGCAGGCCTTCGCGGTACGGAAAGCCAAGCGACGCGGGTGCTTCCGGCATCTGCTTGCGGTCGAACATCGAGACGAACTCGACGAACTTCGCCGTCGGCAGCGGCTTCGCAAACTTGATCAGTTCGGCAAGCGAGTAGCCCACCCATGGCACGACCATGCTCCACGCTTCCACGCAGCGGAAGCGATACAGTCGTTCCTCAAGCGGGCGGTAGTGCATCAACGTGTCGACATCGATGACCTTGGGATTCGCACAAAGACCTTCCAGCGCCACGGTCCATGGGCGCGTGTTAAGGGTGTGCGCGTTTGAGGAGGGGTCTCGCTTGTCCGTACCGAACTCGTAGAAGTTGTTGTAGGTGATCGCCTTCTGCTTCGGCGTCACGGTCTCGCCGTTCACGGAGTAAGCCGTAGGCTTCGTCTGCAGTTTGCTGGAGGCAAACGCAACGGACGGATTGCCAATGGGCGGTAGCCGCTTGTGCGCCTCGTACGCCAGCCCCGCCGCAGCCAGGCCGCCGAAGATGAGATTGCGCCGGTTCAGAAACTTCTCTTTCGGTGTGATCTCCGACGATCGGAACTCGGGCGTTTTCAGATTCAGCATCATTTCCTCCGGCCCGCTCACCTGCTGCGTCAGACCACTTCTTAATAGACGCGGCACGGTGTTCCCCAGATTGCTCGGGCCGCCAGTAGAGACACGCTGCAGCCAAACCGAGGTGACAGGCACAGGCATGCTTGCGCCCTTCTCTGCCATCCAAGACACTGAAGATCAAAAGGGAGCAACTCATGCCTGAACTGACCGCCGCCCGCGAGAGCGTGCTCTACGACACCGCAAACCTCCTGCTGGACAGCCGGCGCACCGGTGTGCCGCTGACCGACCTGCCGGAAGCCGTGCGGCCCGCGAGCGAGCAGGAAGCCTTTTTTGTGCAGGACGTGATGATGCGTGCCTACGGCGAGATCGGCGGTTGGAAGATCGGCGCACGCACGCCGGATGGCGAGCCCTTCTTCGCGCCGATGCCGCAGATGTCCATGGGCGAGAACGGATCGCTGTTCAAGGGCCCGCTGCACCGCTTGCACGGCGTTGAGGCAGAGATTGCCTTTCGCATCGGCCATGATCTGCCGGCACGTTCAACGCCCTACACGCGCGATGAAGCGCTCGCCGCGATCGTTTCCTGCCATCCCGCTATCGAAATTATTGAATCATCTTTCGTCGATCCGCTGGCCGTGCCACGCGAGTGGATGTTTGCCGATATGCAGATGCACGGCGGTTTTGTGGCCGGACCGGCGTTGCCGCAGTGGCAGTCCGTGGACTGGGCAAATGAGCCAATCACGCTCACCATCGACGGCAGCGTGCGCGTCGAGAACAAGGGATCAAACCCCGGCGGCACCGACTTTCTGCGTCTGCTGACTTACCTGGCGAACGAAGGCAGCGGCCGCACACATGGCTTGAAGGCGGGCCAGTGGATCACCACAGGAAGCTGGACGGGCGTGACCTGGGCGAGTGACGGGGCGGAAGTCACCGCATCCTTCAGCCACGCCGGCCAGGCAAGCCTCACCTTCGCCACAAAGCCGCGCGGCTAGACTCTACGCGCAAAAGCAAAACCTCAACACAGGTTGAGGTTCATGCACTACTGATTGGTTGCGGGGGCAGGATTTGAACCTGCGACCTTTGGGTTATGAGCCCAACGAGCTACCGGGCTGCTCCACCCCGCATTCCCAATATATCGCCGTATCTTGATGATGTCAAAGCGGCACGCCGCGGTGGGAACACTGCTGATGGTAGGCTTTCGCCACGGTGAATCTGCTCGTGAAGATTGAAGATAGGCGACGTGCCGGCGACTTTAACAGGAGGGGCTTCCTCCTGGGCAGCAGCGCTGCTCTGGCGGTCTTGGCGACACGACGGGTCGCTGGGCAAGGTGCCTTGGGTGTGCACTTTTCCGTGCTCGACTTTGATCGCGCCCGCATCATCGCGGCTGCGGACAAGGCCGTCTCGGAACCGCTGCGAATGCTCTCCTCCGCGACTTTGCCGGCAGCTGCTCCGGTGACCGCGCGCGTTCTTAGCTCAACGGCGCAGCACATGTTTGCCGCTCCGGAGGAAGGGCTACCCTCACCTTTTCTGAGTCAGACCGACATGCTGCAGGAAGTGTGCGCGCGCGTGGCGGCGTGCACCGCCGCGTGGCGTCTCACGCAGGATGCGCGCTATCTCAACAGCGCTCGCAGGCAAGTGCATGTCTGGTGCATCGACCCGGCAACACGCATGGAACCGACGATGGAAAGTGTCGGCAGCATCCATGCGCCGAAAGACGATGCCCGGGTCAACGGGATTGCGCAGACCGTTTGCCTTGCCGAACTGGCGAGGGCATCCGCGTTCCTCTGCGCTGCGGCGGACACGCCCCCGGCAGATGCGGACGCGCTACGAGAGTGGTTTACCTCGCTGCTGATCTGGCTGACCACATCCAGAAAAGGCGAAATCGCGCGAGAAGCGAAAGATCTGCAGGCAATCTGCTGGCTTGCGCAGGCTGCTGAGCTGGCGCGTTTCACGCGGGACGACAAGACTCTGCGCGATTGCACCCATCGCTTTCGCGACCAGCTGCTCCGTCTGATGAGCTTCGACGGCAACTTTGCCTTTGCGCTTCACACGAAGCGACCGTATGCGGCGTCGATGTTCACGCTGGAGTGCCTCGGCTCCGCGTGTGAGAGCCTATCGACGCCCTTTGAGAGTCTCTGGAACTTCACCCTGCCAGACGGTCGCGGCATGCGTTCCGCTGTTGCATGGGCCAGCCAGTTCCTGGCAAGCCGGGCCAAGTGGCCCTATGTTGCCGACGCGCATCTCTTCGGGGAGCAACCCATCCGCAACAATGCCCTGCTGTTCGCAGGCCGCGCTTACAACCGGCAGACCGACATCGACCTGTGGAAGAGCTTGCGGCCCGATAGGGACAACGTCGAACTGAAGCGAGAGCACCCGACCACACAGCCCGGCTTGTGGGCGATGCGACCGCCTGCCTGATCTCCACAATCGCTCTAATCCGACTGCACAGCGGTCGACGCCTGACGGTGTTCCGCGATCACGCGCAGGTAGTTGCGTGCTGTTTCGGTGATCCGCTCCGGCTTGCCTTCGGCGATGGCCTTCGCGTCAGCAAGGTCAGCACCAACCCCGAGAGCAAACGCACCCGCCTCCAGGAACTCTTTCGCCGTCGCAACTGAAACACCGCCGGTGGGGACAAGCTCCACCTGCGGCAAGGGTGCCTTGAGACTCTTCAGGTACTTCGCCCCGCCCATCGCACTGGCGGGGAAGACCTTGATCACGTCTGCCCCGGCCTGCCATGCCGTGACTACTTCTGTCGGCGTCAGGGCACCCGGGAGAATCGCGCAGGAGTAGCGCCGGCACATCTCGATGGTCTTAACGTTTGTGGCAGGGCTAACGATAAACTGCGCGCCCTCAAGCATGCAGGCGCGCGCCGTCTCCGGGTCGAGCACCGTACCCGCACCCACCAGCATTGAGGGTTCTTCACGCAAGAGGGTGCGGATGACCTCCATCGCGCCCGGCACGGTCATCGTTACCTCAAGTACGTTCACGCCGCCTGCAGCAATCGCCTTTGCAATCGCAAGCGCCTCGGTTGTTGACGATGCGCGCAGCACCGGGACGAGGCCCGTCTGCTTCATCGTGCGGAGTACATCTGCTTTGCTCAAGGGCATGCTGCCGCCTTTCTAATCGTCTGCATTAGCGTTGCACGCCCGCACCGGCTCCGGCCGCCAATGCCTCTACCTCAGCGCGGGTCGCAAAGCTGCTGTCCCCTGCCGTCGTCATCGCCAGCGCCCCATGCGCGA
This sequence comes from uncultured Terriglobus sp., assembly GCA_964244605.1. Taxonomy (GTDB): domain Bacteria; phylum Acidobacteriota; class Terriglobia; order Terriglobales; family Acidobacteriaceae; genus Terriglobus. The sequence continues at coordinate 4,379 of CAXTJS010000014.1, forward strand.
TGCCAAGTTGCACGGCTGTGTCGACGGGCTGCCCGGTCATCAGCCCATAGATCAGCCCGGAAGCGAACGAATCACCGCCGCCGACACGGTCGAAGATATCGAGATCGAGCATCTCCCTGCCGACGTGGATGGCACCGTCTGCGAAGACAAAGGCACCCCAGTCGTTGCGGCTGGCCGTGCGCGGCTTGCGCGTGGTCGTTGCGATGACCTTGAAGTTGGGGTGAGCCTGCATCACGCGCTCCGCCATGGCAGCGTAGCTCTCCGCCGTGTGTGACGGCGGGCCGCTTGAGGTGTCGGTCAACTCAAGCGCCAGGTCTCCCTCGTGTCCGAACAGGACGTCAACGTAGGGTGCGAGCTCAGAATTGAGCCGGGCCGCGGCAAGCCGTCCGCCTTTGCTCTTCCAAAGGCTTGGCCGGTAGTTGCAGTCGTAGGACACAACCGTGCCGTGGCGCTTGGCTGCCTGCATCGCCTCACGCGCGACCGCCTGTGTGCTGTCACTGAGGGCACAAAAGACGCCGCCGGTGTGGAACCAGCGAACACCCTCCTCGCCGAAGAGCCTGTCCCAATCCACATCATCCGGCTTCAGCTGCGAGACCGCCGTGTGGCCACGGTCCATGCTGCCCAGTGCGCCGCGCACGCCAAAGCCCCGCTCCAAGAAGTAAATACCGTTGCGCGCTTCAACGCCCAGTCCGTCATAGTCACGCCACAACACGTGCGATGTGTCGACGCCGCCCTGCAGCATCAGGTCTTCGACCAGACGCCCGACAGGATTGTCGACCAGTGCCGTCACGATCGCCGAGCGCATACCGAAGCAGCGGCGCAGGCCGCGTGCGACGTTGTACTCGCCACCGCCTTCCCACACGGTGAAGCTGCGCGCGTTCGCAATACGGCCTGCCCCCGGGTCAAAGCGCAGCATCACCTCGCCGAGTGAGACCTGGTCCCAGCGGCACTCGCTTGCCGGCCTGAGCGGGAGCGTGGACACTAGCGAAGCTCCGCGATGGGTGCGATATCCATGTCGTCGTAGGCCTGGTTCTCGCCGCCCATGCCCCAGCAAAAGGCGTAACGACTGGTGCCGACGCCCGCATGCACCGACCATCCCGGAGAAACGATCACCTCACGATCAGCGACAAGCAGGTGGCGCGTCTCTTGTGGCGGTCCCATCAGGTGCACGACGCGATGCGCGGGACCAAGGTCAAAGTAGAGGTACACCTCAGAGCGGCGCATGTGCGTGTGCGGCGGCATGGTGTTCCAGTTTGACCCGGGCTCGAAGAGCGTGAAACCCATTACAAGCTGGCAGCTTTTGAGCCCCTCCGCATAGATGGCTTTGTAGATCGAGCGCTGGTTACACGTTTCTACCGATCCCAGCCGGAGCGGCTCAAGGTCGGCGAAGCGGACCATCGCCGCTGGGTAAACCGCATGCGCGGGATAGCTGAGCAGGTAAAATGCTGCCGGCTGCTGTGCGTTTTCGCTCGCAAATCTGACGTCGCGGGCACCCCGGCCCACATACACAACGTCGAGCTTGTCCACTGCAAAGACACTGCCGTCGACCGTAACCGAGCCCTTGCCGCCCACATTCAAGACGCCAAGCTCGCGGCGCTCCAGAAAGTATTCAGCACGCAACTCAGGAGCGGTCTCAAGCTTCAGCGGTAAGTCTACCGGCACAGCCGATCCGATGACTGTGCGATCGACATCGACATAGTTCAGAGTAAGTTCCCCTGGCGTAAACAGATCTTCCAGTAAGAATGTTGAACGCAACTCCTGGGTAGTCATTCGCTGGTAGCGGACCACATCCGCCATCTGTCTTACCTGCATGAAACCTCACATATTGCAGACGTCTTACTTCTGCTCTGCTGCCTGCACCTTGATCACGTAATAGAGGAAATACTTTCCGTCTGCGACAACAGTCTGGTGCGGAGTACCGGGTGCGATGTGGATGACATCGCCCTTGCGCATGATGTGGGGCGTTCCGCCGACAACTTTGGTGCCTCGCACCTCACCGCCGGCCTGCTCCTTCGCATTCTCGATCGTGCCACCGATAAGCTCTGTCGCTTCGCCATCCAGCACGATGAAAAAGTCGTTCCACTGCTTGTGCAGCTCCGCGCCGCCCGGCTTGGTGCGTGCGGTGAGCATCGTGTAGTGCCCGGGATACCTTTCGAGTGTGGTGCTGATGAGGCCGTCCGGACGCTTGCGCGCCTGCTCCAGGTAATCGGCCGCCTGCTTCTCAATCGTGATGCCGCTGCGCTGGTCGAAGGGCTCAGTCGAGATTGGAGGAACTGCGGTCGTCTGCGCCAATCCGGCTACAGCCGAAAGGGTAAGCCCGGTGAAGAGGACAGCCTTACTCATGCTTCGCATCCACTCTCCTTTATTGATTGACACCGCTGGCAAGAAAGCCGCCGTCGACAACGAGGATCTCACCCGTCACAAAACTCGCCGCATCACTGGCAAGATAAATCGCCGCGCCCACAAGCTCCTCCGTCTGACCGAACCGGTTCATGGGTGTGCGCATCCGCAGTTCCTTGCCGCGTTCGCTCTTGTCGAGTAGCTCCGCGTTGAGCGCGGTACGAAAGACACCGGGAGCAATGGCGTTGACCGTAACACCCCTGCTGCTCCACTCCACCGCAAGCGATCGGGTCAAGGCACCGACCGCCGCCTTGCTTGCCGCATAGGCGGTGACTTCTTTTAAGGACACAAAAGTGTTCAGCGATGCGATGTTAACAATGCGCCCATAACCACGATCCAGCATGCTCCTGCCAAAGATCTGGCATGCACGAATCGTGCCCGTAACGTTGGTGTTCATGATGTCGTCCCAGGTCTCTTCGGTCACTGTCAGCGTCGGTTCGCGCTTGATCTTGCCGGCGGAGTTGATCAGGATGTCGACCTGTCCGAACTCCTTCAACGTACCTTCAAGCACGCGCTCCAGTGAGCCACGATCGCAAACGTCAGACGCGATGCGCAGAGCCTTGCCGCCCACCGCTTCAATCTTGCCTGCGGCTTCGTCCACCTGCTCCAGGCGACGGGATGTGGGCACGACATTGGCACCCGCCTCCGCCAGGCCAATGGACATCGCCAGTCCGATGCCGGAGGTACCACCCGTAACAACTGCTGTCTTGCCTGTGAGATCAAACAACTTACTTGGCACTTACTCTCCTTCAACACCTAAACTTGATTTACTTTGACTTACACCAGCGACTCACGATGTAGTATCTCGTCGACGACCAGCGCAGGTGCGCGGTCGTTCTTGACCTTGACGGCGTCGTGCGGCGTCTCAAGCGTGGCGAACTGACTGTCCAGCAAGGTGTTGCTCATGAACGTATGCTGCCGGCGAGAAAGCCGCTCCGCAATTAGCTCCTTCGAGCCATCCAGCAACACAAAATCCAGGTCTGCCTCAGGGATACCCTGCCCAAGCGCCTTGCGGTACACGTCTTTGAGCGCGGAGCAGGCAAGCACGCAACCTCTGTTGTTTGTGACATGGTCACGCAGGATGGTGTTCAACGCGGCAAGCCAAGGCCACCGGTCTTCGTCTGTAAGTGGGACGCCGGCGTGCATCTTGTTCTTATTCGATTGCGGATGATAGTCATCCGCATCGACAAACTCCGCGCCGATGCGCTGCGCCAGCAGCGTTCCAATGGTCGTTTTCCCCGACCCGCTCACGCCCATCACAATGAAGAGCTTCCTTGCCACTGCGGTTTGCGCTGTACTCATGCCGGGTTCCTCACTGGAAGCGCTCCCGGTAAGCCCACAGCCCCAGCCCCGGATTTGAGACGAAGAAGATATCTTCGCCGTCCACCACGTTCCAGCCATCCCGTAGCTTCTGCGGATCATACTTTGCGGTCATCTGCTGCACGTCAGCATACTCGAAGCCGGCGGTCTCAACCTCTTGCTTTGTAAGATGACCCGGACAGTAAGTGATGTGGAAGCGTCCTTCGCTGGAGCCGTGGATGAGGTGAGCTGCGGCACTTAGATTAGCTGCGAGTTCGGGATCGCTCTTTACCCACTCGAGCGTCTTCGGCGTGCCGTAATAGCCATAGCGGCGGATCAATTTATCGATCGTCGGGTCTTCACCGAACTCATGCACCGCCGGCGCCAACACGATCAGTTCCCCATCGTCAGCCAAAGCCATGCGCGTGCGATAGATACTCTTGTTGCCGAGCCATGTGCTCTTGAACTCGTGCGGGTCAAGGTAGACGACGGCCTTCTTGATCTCGCGATCCATCATGACGAAGTTGACCTTGAGCGCGAGTTCCGCGGCCTGATAGAAGCAGTCCGCATCATCGCCGATGTAGAGTCCGCGGATTGCAAGCTGGCCGGCCGCGTTTTTCCCCACCACCGTGAGCACGTACAAGATGGGCAAGCCCTGCGCGAAGTGATCGCTCGCGTAGTTCAGTACCGCACGCACCGGATTGTCGGCGCGGCCCATGATGCGCTCCATGCCGTACACCGCGCCAAGAAAATGCGAGCGGTGAATGCCCATCACGCCGCCCGTACCGACAAAGACATTCTTATTATGGTTGGCCATGCCGATCACTTCATGCGGAACGACCTGGCCGATGGAGAGGATCAGGTCGTGGCCGCCATCACGCACCAAGCGGTTTACCTGCGCCGGCCAGGAGTAGTCCAGCTTGCCCTCGCTTACCTGATGCATGAACTCGCCCGGCACCTCACCAAGCGTGACAACGTCGTTGCGCCAGTCGTGCACACGGAAGAGTTCGCGCGGCGTCTCGCCGAACATCGTCGCAATCTCGCCGTCGGTCATGGGCCGGTGCGTACCGAGGGCCGGCAACACATCCGTCAGCGCATTGCCGTAGTACCGCCACGCCATCTCCGTCAGCAGACCCGCCTGCGAGTGGAAGCGCGAGAAGTCCGGCGGCAGCGCGAGCACCTTCTTGCGCGTGCCGAGCGACTCAAGCGCAGCCTTGAGGTGCGCCTCCACCTCGGCGGGCGTAAGTTCCGTCTCCGGCGACCCGATCGCGAGCAACGTGCTCAAAGTTTGTAGACCTTGCGGGCAAGATTGACGGTGAGGTCCTCGATCAGCTCGAGGGCTTCATCCTCATCGATGCGGTGTTCGGCGACAAGCCTGCCGAGGAAGGCGCAGTCTACGCGGCGCGCGACGTCATGCCGCGCAGGGATTGACAGCAGGGCGCGCGTGTCGTCATTGAAGCCGGCCGTGTTGTAAAAGCCGGCTGTCTCGGTCACCTGCTCCCGATAACGCATCATGCCCTCAGGGGAATCATGGAACCACCACGCCGGCCCCAATCGAAGACAGGGGTAATGACCCGCGAGCGGTGCAAGCTCACGCGCGTAGGTCGACTCGTCAAGCGTGAACAGCACAAAGATGAAGTTCGGCTCGTTGCCGTACTTCGTAAGCAGCGGACGCAGCGACCGCACATACTCTGTCGGCGCGGGAATGTCCGCCCCCTTGTCGCGCCCGAACTTCTCGTAAAGGTTCGTGTTGTGATTGCGGATGGAGCCCGGGTGCAGCTGCATCACTAGGCCATCTTCCACGCTCATACCGGCCATCTCGGTCAGCATCTGCGCCTGGAACAGCTCGCCTTCCTGCGGCGTTGCCGTTCCACCGAAGATCTTTCCGTAGAGCGCAGCCGCTTCAGCAGCGGAGAGGTCGGCGGTCAGCGCCGTAAGGTGGCCGTGATCCGTTGCCGTGGCACCCATGCTCTTGAAGAAGGCGCGGCGATTGCGCAACGCGGCCAGATAGCCGGTGTAGCTGCTCACGTCCTCGCCGGTGATCTCCCCTAGCTTGTCGATGTTGCCGCGGAAGTTTGCGAACTCAAAGTCGACGACCGCATCCGGCCGGAAGGTCGGAACGACTCTTCCCTGCCAACCCGACTCGCGGATCGCTTTGTGGTGCTCCAGCGTGTCAAGCGGAGAGTCGGTGGTGGCAAGCACTTCAAGCTTGAAGCTGTCGTAGAGCGCACGTGGCCGCAGCTGCGGCGTTTGCAGCGCCTTGTCAATCGTGTCGTAGACAGCGTCAGCGTTCTCTGGACCGAGGCGCTCCTCTAGTCCAAATAGCGAACGAAATGCATAGTCGATCCACACACGGGTAGGCGTTCCCCGGAACAGGTAGTAGTGCCGGGCGAAGATGCGCCACACTTCGCGCGGATCGGCATCGCCGCCGCCGATGCCCAACGACTCCAGCGAGACACCCTGCGAGTACAACATCCGGAAGATATAGTGGTCCGGCTGAATGAAGAGCGCCGATGGATTGGCGAAGGGCTCGTTCTTGGCAAACCAGCTTGGGTCGGTGTGACCATGCGGACTGATGATGGGCAGATCGCGGGCGACCGCGTAGAGCTTGCGCGCTACCAGCCGCGCGTCAGGATCGGACGGGAAAAGCCTGTCTTCGTGCAACAGCATGTCGAGCAATCTCCTGAGACACTGCGCCAGAACGCGGCGAGGCACAGCAAGCGTATCAAAGTCGGTGCCAGGCTGGCACTGCGCGGCAACGTTGCCACCGGCGAGGCATGTTTGAGTTAGCTTTCTGGTATGCCCGTTCTGTCCGTCGGCTGTTTCTCCCGTCTTGCTCCCCTGTTTGCGCTTGCCTTTGCACTGCCTGGCTGCGTGGACGCGCAACTTACCCTGCTGCCGATGCCACGCGAAGTGCACGCGGACCGCACGCTGCCACTGGCCTCCGGTGTGAGTGTGGTGTGCAACAGCTGCGATGCAGACGATCGCTTCGCCGCGGAAGACCTGGCCGCGGCGGTCCGGCAGATGGGCGTCGCCAGCACGCCAGGGTCACCCGTGACGGTGAGCCTCATGCGGAGCGGAAGTGCCGAGGGCCGGCAGGCGCTTGGCAACGCGCCACTGACGCCGGAGATGCAGGCCGAGGGCTACGTCATTGTGCCGCATGGCAACGGCCTGGCTGTTGTAGGAGCTACGCCCGCCGGCGTCTTCTATGGCGCGCAAACCGCCAAGCAGCTGATTGAGAACAGCAGCCCCGGCAATGCCGCGACCGCCGTTCTGCATCTTGCGACGATCCGCGACTGGCCGGCGATGAAGTACCGCGGCTTGCATGACGACCTTTCCCGCGGGCCGGTGCCAACGCTCGAGTTCCAGAAGAAGCAGATCCGCACCATCGCCAGCTACAAGTCGAACATCTACTCGCCTTACTTCGAGAACACGATGCAGTACCTCTCGGACCCACTCGCGTCACCACCCGGCGGATCGATCTCACCGGCCGAGGCGAAGGAACTGGTCGCGTACGCGGCCAAGTACCACGTCACGATCGTGCCCGAGCAGGAGGCCTTCGGCCACCTGCACTTCATGCTCAATACGGAGCTCTACGCGCCTCTCGCCGAAACACCGCACGGGCATGTGCTGGCGCCGGGCGCACCGGGCGCGATCCCGTTTATCCACCGCATGTTCGCGCAGCTGGCGGAGGACTACCCCGGTCCGTTCCTCCACCTGGGCGCGGATGAAACCTTCGAGCTCGGCAAAGGCGTGACTAAGCCCGAGGTCGATGCGCGCGGCCTTGGCCCCGTGTACCTCGACTTCATGCAGCGCATCGTCACCGACTTAAAGCCGCTGAACCGCCGCTTTCTCTTCTGGGGAGACGTCGCACAGAACGAGCCGGCGCTGGTCAAAGCGCTGCCTGACAGCTTCAAGAAGAGCACCGTCGCGGTCGCGTGGGAATACAACCCGCACCCGAACTTCATCAAGTACGTGAAGCCGTACACCGACGCGAATCTTGAATGCTGGGTCGCCCCCGGCGTGAACAACTGGAACCGCATCTTTCCCGACAACAACCTCGCGCTGCCGAACATTCAGGGCTTCACGGCGCAGGCGCAGCTCTCCGGCTGCACCGGCCAGATGAACACCGTTTGGGACGACGATGGTGAGGCGCTCTTCAACGCGAACTGGTACGGCATCCTCTTTGGCGCGGCAGCCGCCTGGCAGCAGGGGCAGAGTTCTATCCCCGAGTTTCAGCGCTCCTTCGGCCGCGTCTTTCACGGCGATGCGACCGGCAAGATCGACCAGGCCGAGCAGGAGCTCATGGCCGCGCACCTCTTGCTGAAGGACTCCTTTGCCAAGGGTGCCGACGCGAACGACTTTGCCTTCTGGCTCGATCCGTTCACCGCAGAGGGTCAGGTCGTCGCCACCAAGATGCGACCGCTCAACAAGCAGCTTCGGCTCCATGCGGAGCGCGCTCTGGTCCTTGTGCGTGAGGCGCGCAACGCGGGTACGCTGCGTGAGAACGACGCGCTTGACGTGCTTGAGCTTGCCGCAAGGCGCATCGACCTGCTCGGGCAAAAGTTCCAGATCAGCGACGAGATCGCGACACTGTATGCCCGCGCCTACAGCCTGCAGGGCAGCAAGGTCCGCACCGACCGCTCCGAGCTGATCCGCTCGCTCAGCGACATCGCCCATCCCAACTCCGTGCAGGGCAAAATGGAAGACCTGCGCAACAATTACAGCATGCTGCGCGACCTATACGAGGAGGCGTGGCTCAAGAGCTACCGTCCCTACTACCTGCACAACATGAGCGAGCGCTACACGATCGCGGTGAACACGTGGATCAGCCGCGGCGACCAGGTGCGTGCAGCACGGCGTGCGTGGAATGAGACAGGCACGCTGCCGCCTGCTTCGCAGCTCGGCATCCCTGCCGCTCCTGCAGGGTTGGCCGCGGCACAATGAGCCGGCCTGCTGCGATTGCGGCGGAGCGGCTCATCACCGCTGACGGCGTGATCCCTCGGCCGCTGTTGCTTTTGCAGGATGGCCGTGTCGAGACGATCACGACGGAGGATGCGGCAGCCGCACCCGCTGGCACGCTGCGGCTTGCCGGCGCGACCCTCGCGCCCGGCTTCCTGGACATTCACGTGCACGGTGCAGGCGGCAGTGACGTGATGGAGGGCACGCCGGAGGCGATCGCCACCGCCGCGCGCATGCTCGCCCGGCATGGCACAACGGAGTTTCTTGCCACTACCGTTACCGCGCCTCTCGACCACACGTTACGAGCGCTGGCAGCACTCGCCGACGCCATCGAAGCCGCACCCGCAGACGGAGCGGCGCGCCCCATCGGCATCCATCTGGAAGGCCCCTTCCTCTCACACGCGAAGCGCGGCGTGCATCCTTCGAGCGAGATACAGCCGCCCTCCATCGATCTTTTCGAGCGCTTCTACGAAGCGGCTCGCGGGCACATTCGCCTGATGACCATCGCACCGGAACTGCCGGGCGCCCTCGACCTGATTGCGCACGCGGCGAAGCTCGGCGTGCGCATCTCCTTCGGCCACTCCAACGCGCTTGCGGCGGAGACGCGTGCCGGCATCGTGGCTGCGCGTAGCGCCGGTGCGCCTGCAACTTCGGCGACCCACACCTTTAACGCCATGCGCGCGCTCGACCATCGTGAGCCCGGCATCCTGGGCGTCGTACTGGACGATGAGGAGCTCTACGCCGAGCTGATCTGCGACGGCGTACACACCACGCCGGAGGCAGTGCGGCTGTGGTTCCGCAGCAAGGGCGCGCAACGCGGCATCCTGATCACCGACGGCATGGCGGCAACCGGCATGCCCGACGGCCAGTACAAGCTCGGCGAACTCGACGTAGAAGTGAGCAACGGTGTCTGCATGTCCGGCGGCGTGCTCGCCGGATCGGTGCTGACCATGGATCGTGCTGTTGCCAATGTGCAGAGCTTCACCGGCATCGATCTGCAAACAGCGCTCTCGCTGGCGACGCGGAATCCCGCGGCACTGATCGGTGCAGACAAGAGCGACTCGGTGCGCGAAGGGCAGGACGCGAATCTCTGCATCTTTCAGCCCGACGGCACCTTCGCAGGAACCATCCTGCGTGGCGAGCACATCGCGCGCTGACGCAAAGCGGCTGCGTTCCCCTACACTGCCTCTATGCCGGCTCGGCTTCACACCTTTGACCTTGCACTCATTGCCGTCTACCTTGTCGGCATCACGCTCTTCGGCCTGCGCTTTCGCAAGCAGGACAAGTCGCTCGCAAGCTACTTCCTTGCGGGCCGCACCGTGCCCTGGTGGGCCATTGCGCTCTCCATCGTCTCGGCGGAGACGAGCACGCTCACCATCATCAGCGTGCCGGGCATCGCCTTTGCTGGCAACTTCACCTTTCTGCAGCTTGTCTTCGGCTACATGGTGGGTCGCATCGTCTTGTGCGTGCTGTTCCTGCCGCGCTACTTTCAGGGCGAGCTCTTCACCGCATATCAGTTGATCGATCGGCGCTTCGGGCCCGTGCTGCACAAGGTCACGGCAGGTCTCTTTCTGCTTACGCGAGCGGCGGCGGAGGGCGTACGTGTCTTTGCCGTGTCGATCGTTGTCGGCCTCGCCATCGGCACCAACGACATCGCAAGCATCGCCATCATCACTGGGCTCACGGTGCTGTACTCCTTCGAAGGCGGCATGACGGCCGTGATCTGGACGGATGTGGTGCAGATGGTTCTCTACATCGCGGGAACTGTCGTTGCCCTGTTCACGCTCGGCACCAAGGTCGATGGCGGTTGGGCGACGATCCACGCCGTAACCGCGGCCGCAGGCAAGCTGCACCTCTTCGACTTCACCCTGAACCTGACGACTACTTACACGTTCTGGGCCGGTGTACTCGGCGGCGCGTTCCTCACCATGGCCTCGCACGGCACCGACCAGCTCATGGTGCAGCGCCTGCTTGCGGCGAAGAACCTGCGCGAATCGCGCACTGCCCTGCTTGCCTCGGGCGGCGTAGTCCTGCTGCAGTTCTCGTTGTTCCTGATCATCGGTGCCGGTCTGTTCGTCTTCTACGGCCAGCACCCGCAGGCACAAACGGTGCGCGCCGCCGATCGCGTCTTCCCCGCGTTCATCGTGCAGCAGATGCCCACGGGCGTAGCCGGCCTGCTTGTAGCGGCGATCCTGGCCGCGGCGATGTCGAATCTTTCTGCCGCGCTCAACTCCCTCTCCTCGACAACGGTTGTCGATTTCTACCTGCGGCTGCGCCCGCAAAGCACAGACCGGGCGCGCAACCTGATCTCGCGGACGAGCACCGTCGTGTGGGCGCTTATTCTGTTTGCCATCGCGGTGTACTCGATCGCGAACGGCGGCAAGGGGCACGTGGTCGAGACCGGCCTTTCCATCGCATCCGTCGCGTACGGCTCACTGCTCGGCGTCTTTTTGCTGGGCACCCTCACCCGCTTCGCTACGCAAACAGGAGCCATTGTAGGCATGATCTTCGGATTCGCACTGAATCTATTCCTCTGGCTCTGGCCGGCGAACAGCGGCTTCACTTGGACGCATGGTGGGACGACGCAATACATCGGCGTGCCACATGTTGCATACACTTGGTACGTGCTCATCGGCTCGGTCGTGACCTTTGCCATCGGTGCGCTCGTTAGTCTTGTCCACCCCCGGCGAACTCCGGTCATCGCCACTGTCACTGCTCTGACGGTTGTTCTGTGTGCGCGACCCGGTGCACTTGCACAGACCGCGCCGACCTCACAAACGGCAGACTTCAGAGCTGTCGACACGATTCTGAACACGGCTATCGCGCACAACGAATTGCCCGGTGCTGTGTTGATCGTCGGGAACAACGGGCACGTCGCCTACCATCACGCCTATGGCAACCGCGCCGTCGACCCGGCCATCGAGCCCATGACCGAGGACACCATCTTCGACATGGCCTCCCTCTCCAAGTGCCTGTCAACGGCGACGGCAGTCATGCAGCTTTACGAGCAGGGCAAGCTGCACTTCGACGACCCCGTCGCGAAATACCTGCCGGAGTTCGCAAGCAACGGCAAGGGTGCCATTACGATCCGGCAACTGCTCACGCACTACTCCGGCCTGCGTGAGGATGTGGTGCTGACGGATGTGTGGTCGGGTAAGGCGGAAGGCGTGAAGCGGGCCATGGAGTCGGTGCCGTATGGGCCGCCCGGCGTGACCTTCAAGTACTCCGACATCAACTTCATCACGCTTGGTGCGATCGCAGAGAAGCTCAGCGGCGAATCGCTGAATGAGTACGCGGCAAAGCACATCTTTGCGCCGCTCGGCATGACGCACACCGGTTATCTGCCGTCTGCGGCAGACGTTGCGCTCATCGCACCCACAGCACACAACGACGACAAGCCGATGACGCACGATGAGCTTCTGCGCGGCACGGTGCACGACCCAACAACGCGGCGCATGGGCGGCGTGGCCGGGCATGCAGGGGTCTTCTCCACCGCGCAGGACACGGCCCTTTTCGCGCAGGCGCTGCTCGACCGTCTCGCCGGCAGGCCAAGCACCTTCCCGCTCAAGACGGAGACACTGCGCCTCATGTGTGAGCCGGAGCAGCCCGCGGCAGGCCGATACCTGCGTGCGTTCGGGTGGGACGTGGACTCGCCCTACTCGAAGCCTCGCGGCACGGTCTTTCCCGTGGGCAGCTTCGGCCATACCGGCTTCACCGGCACGTCGCTCTGGATGGACGCGCGCTCCAACACCTACGTCGTCCTGCTCGCAAACGCCATTCATCCTCGTGGGCGGCCAGCCATCTCTGCTCTGCGAGGAAAGGTCGCAACGGCGGCAGCGCTGGTGTTACACCTCTACGAGCCAAATCGTGGCGCGTCCACGACCGGCGGCAAGGTGCTGAGCGGCATCGACGTCCTGGAGCAGACGAACTTCGCACGCCTGCGCACGTTGCAGCAGAGCGTAGGCCACCCGCTGCGCCTCGGCCTGCTCACCAACAACACCGGTCTGGACTCCGCAGGCAAACGCACCGTGGATGTGCTGGCGACCGATCTACCGAAGGCCATACCCGGCGCGAAGCTTACGACGCTTTTCTCACCCGAGCACGGCCTTGCCGGAGCCGAAGATCGCGAGGGTCTCGCCAGTGGCGTGGATGCAGCAACGCATCTGCCCATCGTCTCGCTCTATGGTGCCAGGCCCGAGGACCGACGGCCCAAAGCCGCCGACATGCAGAAGCTGGATGCAGTCCTGATCGATCTGCAGGATGCCGGTGTTCGCTTCTATACGTATGAAACCGTACTGGGCTACTTCCTGGAGGCAGCCGGCGCCGCGCCCAACAAGCCGCTCATCCTGGTGCTGGACCGGCCCGCGCTGATCAGCGGCGTGGTCGCAGGCGGCCCCACAAACGACGCCGGCACCGAACGCTACATCGCCTACATGCAAGAGCCGACACAGCATGGCCTCACGCTGGGCGAACTGGCCCGCTTCATCCATGGCGAGAAGCACCTCGCCGGTGACCTGGCCGTCGTCTCCGTAGCCAACTATCAGCGCGGTCTCTGGTACGACCAGACCGGATTACCGTGGGTGAATCCCAGCCCCAACCTGCGCAACCAGCAGGCCGCTGCGTTTTACCCTGGTCTCGCTTTTCTCGAGTTCACCAACGTCTCGGTTGGGCGCGGGACAGACCAAGCGTTTCAACAAATTGGCGCGGCATGGATCGCTTCGGATGCTGAGGCGCAGAAGCTGGCCGACACGATCACGGCACGCAAGCTCACCGGTGTCGAAGCCTTCCCGACCATCTTCACCTCACCCAAGCCCTACCCCTTCGCGGAACAGCCCATACACGGCGTCCTCTTCCACGTGACGGACCGGCAGCGGTTCGATGCAGCCGAGTTTGGCCTGGAAGTTCTGGCCGCCCTGTACGCGCAATACCCGAAGCAGTCTCAACTTGCCAAGGCGCAAGGCATCCTGCTGAACAGGGCCACGGTAGATGCGCTTACCGCAGGCAAAGACCCGCACGAGATCGCGGCAACATGGGAACAGGACCTGAGCGACTTTCGCGCGCGCCGTGCGAAGTATCTGCTCTACGGCTATGCCACGTCTACACCGCCGGTACAGTGATCTTGCCGCCCCTGCGCGTGGTCTCCTTCACGTTCGCATCCAGCCTCGCAGCAAGCGCTTCAAACGCCGGCGTCGGTCCTGCCCAGCGCAGTTCGTCCACGTTCTTGAAGAGCTGGATGTCCGTGCGCAAGGTGGCCAGTTTGCGAAAGAGCAAAGCCTCCTCGTGCTTCTCCCGCAGCGTTTCGGCGAGCGCGGGCGGGTTCGTCACGCGCACACCCCATGCGCTGCTGTCTGCCGGGATCGCATCGATGTGGCCAAACTTTGCGAGCACGCTGGAGGCCGACTTCGCGCCCCACCCCGGCAGCCCCGGGTAGCCGTCGGCGGTGTCGCCCACTAAGGCCAGGTAATCCGGAATGGATGCGGGCGGCACGCCGAACTTCGCGACCACGCCGGCTTCGTTGCGCTCCTCGCGCTTGCGCCGGTCGAACTGCACCACGCGGTCGCCGACGACACGTTGGGCCAGGTCCTTGTCCGGCGTGCAGATAAAGACCTTCTCTACACGCAAGTCTGCGGCGGCCAAGGCAGCACCTGCGGCAAGCGCGTCATCGGCTTCGAACTCCTCCATGGCCCACACCTTTATGCCGAGCGCGCGCAGCGCCTCCTCCAGCAACGGAAACTGCTGCAGCAAATCGGCGGGAACACCATCGCCGTTCTTGTAGCCAGGCCACAACTCATTGCGAAAGGACTCGATCACGTGATCGGTCGCCACCGCGATGTGCGTCGCACCCTCACGCACGAGGCTCAGCATCGACGCAAGCACACCACGCACCGCCGCGACCTCGCGGCCGTCCGCATCCTGAAGTTTGGGGATGGCGTGGTAATGGCGAAAGAGCTCGTAGGTGCCGTCAACCAGGTGAACTTTCATGCAGATGAGCTTATCCGCTATCGCTCGAAAAGCACGCTGGCTTCCTCGACCAAGGCTTGCACGGCTACCTGGCCGAAGCGTGCAGGCCTGTCCAGCAGGTGCTGCATCGCCCGGCCCACCAGCACCAGCACGGGCGCCGCGCCGAATGAGAGTTCCGCGAAGCGATCAAGCGCTGCCGCCTGCACCTGCTGCTGCGGTGTCGCGGCGCGTGAGACGGCCACGCAGGGCATGTCCTCCGCCACCGAAACTGCACGCAGTTCCTCCACGATGCTGCCAGCGTCACGCCCCGGCATGTAGATGGCCAACGTTGCGTCCTCGGGCAGGGTGCCGCTCCAAAGCGGCGGCCGCTCGGTCTTGTCGGCGGCATGCTGCCCTGCGATCAGGATGAGCTTGGAGGCGCTGCGCCGGTCGGTCAGCGGCACCTGCATCGCCGCACCCGCGGCGAAGACGGCGGAGACGCCCGGCACCACCTCCACAGGAACGCCGGCGCAGCGCAGCGCATTAAGCTCTTCCGCGGCACGGCCAAACACGAGCGGGTCGCCCGACTTCAACCGCACCACGCTCTGCCCCTGCCGGGCGGAGTCGATCATGATCGAATGGATGCCGGCCTGCGTGATGCGCGGCCTGCCGCAGCGCTTGCCGACGCTGGTGCGCAGCGTGCGTGCACCGCAAAGCGCGAGCACGGCATCGGGGACAAGATCGTCATGCAAGACCACATCGGCTGTCTTGAGTAGGTGCGCTGCACGCAGCGTCAGCAGGTCCGGGTCGCCGGGTCCGGCACCCACGAGGTACACCGTTCCCTTCTCTGCGTCGCGCGGCACGTTTACGTCTCCAGCGGCGCGGGATTGCGCTCCGGATAGTGCTCACGCGCGTGGGCCCGCGCCATCTGCCTTGACGGGCATGCCTCCGCGCCGCAGACCTCGCGCGAGGCGAGCCGGTGCAGCAGGAGCTTGCGCTGCTCGCCGAGCGGCTCCATCTGCAGCACCTCACGGCGCAGGCGGCCCAACTCCATCAGCCACGGGCCCAGATCCAACGGCAGTTGCTCGTTCAGTTCCTTGCGAAGCTGCTGCGCCAGCGCCGGGCTCTCTCCCGCAGTCGAGATCGCAACCTGCAACTCACCGCGCCGCACGACGGAAGAAAAATAGTAGTCACAGTACGGGGGGTCATCGACCGCGTTCACCAGGATGTCGCGGCGCTGAGCTCCGGCGAAAACGGCGCGGTTTACCTCCGGCACATCGGTCCCGGCAACAGCAAGAAAGTGGCCGTCCAGGTCCGTATCGACAAACTCGCGCGCATGCAGCCGAAGTGAGCCGTCTGCCGCAAGCTGCTCGATGCGCGGGTACGCTCGCGTCGCAACGACAGTCACAGCGGCTTCCGCTTCAAGCAGGCTCAGAATCTTGCCTTCCGCAATACTGCCAGCCCCCACAACGAGGCAGCGCCTACCGGTGAGCTTGAGGAAGATCGGAAAGAGGCTCATCGCTCAGCCAACGTTGCTCGGCGTGGGGCGCGTAGGCAGGTCGCGCTCCACCGGCAAAACGATCTCGCCCGCAAGCTGGCCGCGCAGGTCTGCATCGCTGAAGCGCGCGAAGTAGGCGCGCAGGTTCTCGCCGTCCGTACGCTTTTCGATGTAGGTGCGCAGCAAGCGCTCCATGGCATCGGGCACCTCGGGCGCGGCAACGCGGTAGCCTACCGGCCGAGCGAAGCGCGCGTGCTCGCCAACAGCGCCACCCACGCAGAAGTAGAAGGCGTCGACCATCTGGCCGTCCTGCTTGATCTTCTTGCCTTCGAGGCCGATGTCCGCGATCCAGTGCTGGCCGCAGCTGTTGGGGCAGCCGGTTACGTTGATGCGCAGCTGCTGGTCGAAGCCCGGCAGGCGCTCCTCCATCTCATCGGTAAGCCAGCGTGCGAAGCCCTTGGTTTCGGCGATGGCAAGCTTGCAGAACTCCGTGCCGGTGCAGGCCACCGTGCCGCGCCAGAAGTTTGTCGCCTCCACGTGAAGGTCGAGTGCAGTGATGCGGCTTACGACCTCGTTCACGTTTGCATTTGGAATGTTGACCAGCAGGATGTTCTGCTGCACTGTCGCGCGCAGTTCACCGCGGGGTGAGCCTTCTGAACCGTCGCCGCCGAAGTGCTCCGCGAGATCGGCCAGCGCATGCAATTGCTGCGACGTGAGCCGGCCCCGCAACACCGAGATACCGATGCTTGAGAACCCGGCCTGCCGCTGCGGATGCACACCCGTGTGGTCGCGGTAGACATCGCTCGGCACGTTCTCGGGCGGTGCCGGATCGAAGCGGTAGCCGAGCCTCCGCTCCAGTTCCGCAAGGAAGCTTTCGGCCGTCCAGCCGTGACGCATGAAAAGGAACTTGAGCCGGGCGTGGTTGCGGCTCTCACGCAGGGCTTCCGCCTCGCGGAAGATGCGCGCCGTTTCGATGCACACCGCCTCGGCCTCTTCCGGCTTGATGAACGCATTCAGCTTGACGGCGAGATGCGGGTCCTTCGAAAGGCCGCCGCCCACGCGCATGATGAAGCCGGCTTCGCGCACGCCATCCACGTAGCGCTCCACCCCGGTCATGCCGATGTCGTTAATCTCCGGGTAGGAGCACCACAGCGGGCAGCCCGTGATGCAGATCTTGAACTTGCGCGGCAGGTTCACGAACTCCGGATTCGCCGTAAGCGTCGCCGCCACCTTGATGGCGATCGGCGAAGCGTCGAGGATCTCATTGGGATCCATGCCGGCCAGCGGGCAGCCCGTCACGTTGCGGACGACGTCACCGCAGGCACCCTTGGGGCTGAGACCGACCGCCTCCAGCGCGTCGACAACGAGCGGCAGGCTCTCAATGGTGAGCCAGTGCATCTGGATGTTTTGCCGCGTGGTGATGTCGCCGATGCCGCGGGCGTACTTCTCGGTGATCTCCGCAATGGTGCGCAACTGCTGCGTCGTGAGAATGCCGTTTGGCACACCGACACGCATCATGAAGTACTCGGTAACCTTGCCCTCGCCACCCACACCGCCGACGGCGCCCACGCCGTCGCCCTGCGTGTAGATGCCCCACCACTTGAAGTACGTGCCGGCCCACTCCGGCAGCACGCTCTCGCGGCCCTCCGCGGCGAAGCGGCGCACGTCCGCCCAGGCCTCCCACGGGTTCTTCTCGCGCTTCAGGCGCTCCACCTTTTGCGTCTTGGTCTCTTTCAACACGGCAGGCGGCGAGGGTACCTTGTCGAGCCCCTCGGCGGCATCGCCCAGAAACGCTTCCTGCTTTTCTATATCGCTCATGCTGATGCTCCTGCCACCGCAGGTTCGGGATGGCGCACGTCTGCCCCGCGCACCCAGAAGATGACATCTTCCGCGATGTTGGTGGCGTGGTCGGCGCTGCGCTCCAGGTTCTTGCAGACGATGATTGAGTTCAAGGCGCGGTCGGTACGCTCAGGCCGCTGCTGCATGGCGTCCAGCAGCGCCGCCTGCGACTCGCGGTTGAGCCGGTCGATGTCGTCGTCCATGGTGAGCACCCGCTCGGCCTGCATGGGGTCGGCATCCAGCAGCGACCGCAGAGCGATATGAATCATTTTGCGGGCGATCTCACCCATGCCGGCGATGTCGCCTGGCAACTCTTCCGGCTTGCCGCCGCTGGGCTCGGCTTCCATCAGCGCGCGCGTCTGCTTCACCGTGTTGGCGGCCTGATCGCCGATGCGCTCCAGGTCACCATTGATGCGGATCACCGCCATCAGAAAGCGCAGGTCAATGGCCATGGGCTGCTCCTTCGCGAGCAGCTCGTAAGCCATCTCGTCCACGTCACGCTCGGCGGCGTTGATGGCCTGCTCAATGTGGAGCACGTGATCGCACAGCCCTGCATCGCGCGTGAGAAAGGCTTCGGCGGAAAGCTCCAGCGCCTGCTGCGCGAGCGCGGCCATGGCGAGCAGCTTATCTTTTAGGGTCGCGAGCTGTTGCTGAAAGTGAATACGAGGCATGCGTCTCCTCCATTCTCAGGCAAACCCAGCCCGAGCGCAAAGCCTGACATATCAGGCAGAGGTGGAGGAGAGATCCTCGCCTCGCCGCTCACCGCACACGAGCGTGAGCAGGCAAACCGCAACG
Source organism: uncultured Terriglobus sp. (assembly GCA_964244605.1). Lineage (GTDB taxonomy): Bacteria > Acidobacteriota > Terriglobia > Terriglobales > Acidobacteriaceae > Terriglobus. Next base: position 23,112 of record CAXTJS010000014.1, read on the forward strand.
GCCACAATCAACACCGTGTAGCCCATCACTGGCTGCAGCGATCCGCCAAAGAGCGAGGCCGCGTAACCGGCCTGAAAGACGGCGTTCCGAGACGAGAGCAAGTTCCCCAACTGATAAGCAAGCCCCGGAAACGTGGCGCGCACGGCAGCAGGCGACAGCTCATTCAGGTGCGCCGGGATCACGCCCCACGCACCCTGCACCATGAACTGCATCAGAAAGCCACCCAGCGCGAGCATCGGCAGCGTGTGCGACCACGACCACAGCGGCACCATCGGAATGGCAAGCAGCGACGCGATGACGATGGCCCAGCGGCGCCCGATCTTCTCAGAGATCGTGCCGAAGCTGATGCCGCCCAGCAGTGCACCAATGCTGGCGATCACGGAGATCCGGCCCACATCGGATGGCAGAAAGTGCTTCGTCTTTTCGAGAAAGGTGGGATACAGATCCTGCGTGCCGTGGCTGAACGACGTGAACGCCGTCATCAACAAGATCAGCAAGAGGAATGATCCAACATACCGGCCGACGCCGGCGGTGCGAACAGAAGTGCCTGCAATCTTCGCTGCCCGGCCTTCACGCCAAGCGGGCGACTCCTCCACACCGGAGCGGATGTAGAAGACGAGCAGCGCGGGTACGGTGCCGATCAGAAACATAACGCGCCAGTTCGTGAGCATGCCGCTGCCGTGCAGGTGCGGGAAGATCAGCCAGTAGACCGTTGCCGCGAGCAGGTTGCCGCAGACATAGCCTTCCTGCAAGAGGCCTGAGAAGAAGCCGCGCCCCTTCGCCGGCAGCGTCTCAAACGCAAGCGCGGCGCCCACGCCCCACTCGCCGCCCATGGCAATGCCGAAGAGCGCACGGCAGACCAGCAATGTGCCAAGCGTCGGCGCAAAGGCGGACGCACACTCGAAGACCGCAAAGCTCACCACGTTGATCATCAGCGTCGGCTTGCGCCCAAAGCGCTCGGCCATGGCACCGAACAGCAGCGCGCCGACGGGCCGCATTGCCAGCGTCCAGAAGAGCCCTTCCGACACCTGCTTGATGCCGACGTGGAAGTCCGCCGCGACCGCGCTCAGGCAGTACGTAAGGATGAAGAAGTCGAACGCATCCAGCGTCCAGCCGAGAAAGCACGCAATGAAGGCATTGCGCTGCTTCGGAGTGAGTTCACCAACTGCTTCACGGATGCTGGCCATGTGGAATGTGACCCATCGTCGCACACATCTCTGAGAAGCCGCCTCGTGGAATTCCTACGATGTCGAAACATTTCTGCATCGCGCCATTTTGTGGCAGCATCTTGTGCAGTGAACGTTGCGCCCCACGCAAACACAACGGCAGCTTCGTTCCCATCACAGGCGCAGCGGAAGAAACCGCCAAGCCTCAGGAGACCTCATGATCAAGTTTGTTCGCAGTTTCACCGTCGCCGCCGCGCTTGTCGTTGCGCTGCCTGTCTTCGCCCAGTCCTCAACCTGGACGATCGACTCCGCCCACTCAGGTGTCGAGTTTCAGATCAAGCACCTGGGCGTGAGCACCGTGCGCGGCAGCCTTGCCGGCGTGAAGGGCACCGTGGCGTGGGACGACAAGAATGTGTCCGCATCGCACGTGGAAGCCGTCATCGATGCAACCACGGTAAACACCGGCCAGGTGAAGCGTGACGAGCACCTGAAGAGCCCGGAATTCTTCGACGTGGCCAAGTATCCGACGCTCACCTTCAAGTCCACCGGCGTGAAGCGGAGCGGTGAAGGCAAGCTGCAGATCGCGGGCGACCTGACGCTCGGTGGTCAAACCAAGCCAGTCACCCTGGATGTGGACGGCCCTGCCGCGCCGCAGAAGGGCATGGGCGGCAAGACGGTCAGCGGCTTCTCCGCAACCGGCACCATCAGCCGCAAAGACTTCAACTTCGGCCAGAAATACGGCGCACCGATGCTGGGCGATGATGTGAAGTTCACGATTGATCTGGAAGTGTCGAAGTAGCGAGCAGGCAGGCGTCTTGGCGTCTAGACCCGTTCCCTAACGGTGTAGCCTTTGTCCGTCCTGCCTTGCCTCGTCATTTCGACGGAGCGACGGGCTTTTTCGTCGCGGAGCGGAGAAACCTGCTGTTTGCCCGGAGCGGCAATGGCTCCGAAAGGAACAGCAGGTTTCTCCGCTACGCTGCGCTCCGGTCGAAATGACGTTGTAAGGGAAGCCCGAGCTACACCCAAAGGTAAACGGGTCTAAAGCTTCTTTATGGCAGTGCCATCCTGAGCAAAGCGAATGATCTCGACTCTTCCTCGGCACATCGCCAAGGAAGACGCGAGTCCTTCACTACGTTCAGGATGACACTTCAAGCAGATGAAAGTTATAGCTTTGCGCGCAGCGGAGCGGCTACGCCACCCCCACTCGCCGCAAGGATCGCCTCTTGCGGATACTGCTTCAGCAACTGGTGGTGCATGCAGTAGAGCGCCAGCTCCAGGCGGTCTGAGACGCCAAGCTTGTCGTAGATCTTGCGCAGGTAATTCTTGATCACCTGCTCGGTCGTGCCCACCTGGTAGGCGATCTCTTTATTGCGCATGCCGCGCGAGATACACGAGATGATGACCAGCTCTTTCGGCGACAGCTTTGGCTGCATGCGCGGGCTCATGAGCGAGTGCGCCTGCGAGCGGTACGCCTCAATCACCCAACTGACGGACTGGTTATCGATCCACGTTTCGCCCGCGGCGATCTTGCGAATGCACTTGATCAGAAGGTCCGGCGAAATCGATCGTGGAACCACGCCGCGCACGCCACGGCGGTAGAGTTCAACCGTGTTGCTCTCATCCGCCTCCACCACCTGCACAATCAGCTTTGAGTCCGGTGAACGGCGCAGCAGCTCCGGGATCGCGTCGATGGTGCCGGCCACAAGCTGCCCTTCGAGCACGACGACGTCTGTGGGAAAGCGCTGCAGCGCGGCGTGGAGGTTGCTCAGCGTTTCGGCCTGGGCAACAACGCGGATGTCGTCCTCAATGGCAAACACCTTGCGCATGCCGACGCGGTAAATGGCCTGGGAGTCGGCGAGAATGACGCGAATCGCGTTTGCGCTTCCCGGCTCAGAAGAAAGATCGTCCTGTTCCGTCATGGCGAAGTTCATGCCTCTTTGTCCTTCAGCTTGTAGGAGTCGATCACGACGCCGTAGCGGCACTCGTCATCCTGCCGGCGCAGCCACATCACGCGGCCGGCGCAGTCCACGGTTACGTCATGCGGTGTGCCCATGACAGACGCGGGCAGGCACAGCATCCAGCGGACCTCTGCACCCGCCTTCAGCACAGCGCACGATCCGCGGAACTGCACACCCGTTGAGGAGATATCCTCTGTGGTGACCTGGATCGCCTCTTCGTCAAAGTAGAGCTTGACCGGCAAATGCAGCGGAAACCGCACCGACCCGCGCATGGGATCTTTGACAGCGGGGCCTTTCGGCTTGCCGGGTTCTGAAGAGAAAAGCTGCGAGGTCATGCGTCTGCGGCATAGGTTACCAGAGTCACCGCAGCTTTTTGCCGAACCACTCCTGATACACGCGCCACTGGCCGTTCGGCAGTTCCGTTTCGAAACGCCCGCTCAAGGCCGTACGCCCGGTCTCCGTGTCGGTATTGCGCTCGTAGACGAGGCGAAAGCGCGGGCCGAGTGCCGCCGCGTCCGAGAGGAAGACCGCGTAATCACGCGTGCCCTTGTCGGCGGCGGATCCCTCGTGACGGGTTGAGATGTCGTAATGGATCACGTGGCCTTTGTTGTCAAAGAAGATGGCCGTCAGCGGCGCGCCGGGCGAGTCCTGGCAGACGTAGAGCAGGTCGTTGTGCCCACACACGGGTCCTGCTTTTGCATCGCATCCCGCAGCCCCACCATGCCGCGCGAGAAGGTGGCCGTCCAGTTCGCGGACCCACTGGTAGGTTCCAAGCTGCGTCTTGCCATCGCGAGACTCGGCCGCCCACTCGCCTTCGAGGAACGAGAGCGACTCAAGGGACAGCAATGGCCTGGACGGTCGCAGGTCGCTCGTCCGGGGCGGTGCGGGCGACGCCGGGCGATCCTGCGCTCGCAACGCTATCGGTACAGCGCAGGCGATGAGCCAGAACAAAGCTGTCTTTATCTGCATTCCTCAATCCTCTTAGTCATGCCCCAGCCGTGTGGCGACAACATTCGGATCGTGCGTCAACGCGGGCCTCTGCCAGAGCGTAATCAACAGACCACCCGTCACAATGAGCGCACCACCGACAAAGATCGGCAGCGTGGGCTTTGCCTTGAACGCGACATAGTTCACGACCTGGAAAGCAAAGAACAGCAGCGCGATGTAAAGCCCAACGACCTTGCCGAACTCTACAGGTGCCACATTCAGGCTGGTGCCGTAGAGCGTAAGCAGCACGACACCGGCCGCGAAATACCCAACGCGTACGGGCCAGGCCTGCGAGTGTAGGGCGATGCGCAGAATGGCATCGCCGGCCGCCTCAAAGACGGTCGCTGCAAGCACGAAAAGGAAGATCTTCACGCATACTCCGCGACGGCGTGGTGCGCACGCTGCATCGTGGCAATCACATCGGTGTACTTGTTGCCGGCTCCCGTGTTGAAGATCACGACGCGATCACTCCGGTTGAGAAAGCCATTCTCGATGAGCCGGTCGTAAGCGGCTGTCGCAGCCGCACCCTCCGGGCTAAGCAGGATGCCCTCGTTTTGTCCCCAGTCCTGAATCGACTCGAAGATCTGGTCGTCGGTCTGCGACAGCACGGTGCCGCCCGACTCACGCACTGCCTGCAGGATGAGGTAGTCGCCGTAAGGCTTCGGCACACGCAGGCCGCTTGCAAGCGTATGCGCGTTTGGAAAGAATTGGCTCGCGTCCGAACCCTCTTGGAAGGCGCGCGTCATCGGCTCACAGCCTGCGGCTTGCACCGCGATCATCTTCGGTCGCTTGCCGCTCACCCAGCCGAGTTCTTCCATCTCCTGGAAGGCCTTCCACATG
>CAXTJS010000015.1:0-5335 GCA_964244605.1 uncultured Terriglobus sp.
TTTCGCGGAACTCGTAGAGATGCGGCTCCAGCGTGCGCGGGCCGATGCTGAAGTACTCCTGAAGAAAGCTGCGCAGGTCGGCGGCGTTCTCCTGCTCGGTCAGCAGTTCCACGCGGTTGCAGGTGGAGAGGATGAGCGCCTCGCGCACGCCGGGCCGATGCGCAAGGGAGCGCGTTGCGTCCGCCAGCCGGCTCGCGGGGATGGCGAGGCGCTCGCGCACGTCAAGCGGCGCGCTCAGGTGATTCACACCCAGCAGCAAGAGGCTCATGGCCGCCCCGCAAAGCGGTGCACGGTGGAGACCTGGTTGGCCGACCACACCGCGAGCATCACCAGAAAGACGAACGACGAGAGCCACACGGCGCGGCGTCCGCGCAAACCCGCGCTGCGGCGCACGCCGATCATGCCCATGTAGGCGAGCCACATGACGAAGGAAAGCAGTACCTTCGGATCGCGAAAGTAAACGGCACCGTACTCCCCCGCCGCAAGGGCCGAGCCGATGAGCAGACCCGCCGTCATGCACGGCAGCCCGATCAGCAGGGAGCGCAGTGCAATCTGGTCGGCCGTTTGCAGCGAAGGCAAGCGCGAAAGCAGACCGGACGAGGAGCGTGACTTAAGCCGCTTCTCCTGCAGGAGGTACAGCACGCTCGCCAACATGCAGATGATGAGCGCGGCATAGGCGGCAAGCAGGAAGGCGATATGTAGAACAATCCAGCCGGAGTGCAGCAAAGGTGCTTCAAGCGTGTGGGTGCCCGGCGCAAACGCGGGCAACAACCCCAGCAGAAAGACCAAAGGCAGCAGGACCACGCCGATGGTAAGCGTCCGGTAAACGGCAAAGACCAGCAGAAAGGCTATTGCCAGGATCAGGCCGAGCGCCGCCTGCACCTCACTTGCGCTTACCGGGAGCAGATGATGGGCCGCGACGAGCATCTCCGCGACAGACACGAAGTGAAGCAGCACCGCCGTGATCGTGATGCCTACGGCTATGTTGCGCCAGCGGCGCCGGTCGTAGAGCACGTCAGGCAAGACCGCGAGCGAGGCAAAGCCGTAGAGCACGACCGCGATCCTGAGCCAGAACAAGGACATAGCTGCATCTGCCGGCAGAGCCACGGCACTTCTTAAGTATAGTTCTGCCGCTCGCCTGTTCATGCGCTAACAAAAGCGGCCTCGTGCGTGTACCGGCTATAAACACCGTCAGGAATGCTGCTCAGAGCGGCAGAATCTGCATCCCACGTGGTGAACCGGGCAGACCGGCAAATGTTCTGGAGGAGACAGAGATGGATTTCAGTTTGGAAGGCGACAAGCGCGTTCAAGCAGGCGAAGCACAGGAAGGCAAAGTTACTGCCTACATCGAGAGCTACACGTCCAAGGTGCCCAGCGGGTACTTTCTCGCGGCGGCCATTGCTTCCATCGCGGCCTCGGTCAGCTTCAAGATCGCGAAGAAGGACCACGCTGCATTGTTTGTCGGCCAGTGGGTCGCACCGTTTCTGATCCTTGGTATCTACAACAAGCAGGTGAAGCTGCACGGCAGCGACGCCACGAACCACGCCTAGATCTCAGCGATGCAGAGGAGAGCCGGCGTACGCGCCGGCTTTCCTGTTTGCAAGGTCAACCCCGGAGGTACCGCTATGCTGGTGTGGGCACCTCCTGTTGACAACGGAAGCAAAATCGTCGACCAAGATTGCTGAGACGGGCGCGAACACGCCTGCCATGCGGCAGTACGCCGCCGCGAAGGCCGCCCATCCCGATGCGCTGGTCTTCTTCCGCATGGGCGACTTCTACGAGCTTTTCTTTGAAGATGCTGTCGTCGCCTCACGCGAGCTGCAACTCACCCTCACGGCACGCGACCGCGAGCGGGCGATCCCCATGTGCGGCCTGCCCTACCATGCGGTCGAAGGTTACCTGCAGAAGCTGCTTCGCCGGGGCTTTCGCATCGCTATCTGCGAGCAGGTCGAAGACCCCAAGCTGACGAAGACGGTCGTACGGCGCGAGGTCACGCGCATCCTCACACCGGGCACGGCGCTTGACGCAGGCCTTGGCGCTTCTGAGAACAACTACCTGGCGGCGCTTGCCGTGGCATTCAAGGGAGATGCCGCAGGCATCGCCTTGCTTGACCTGTCCACCGGCGAGTTCCGCGCCGCGGAGTTTCGTGGAAACACCGCCGTCACCGACGCCTGTGACGAGCTAACCCGTGCCCGTCCGCGTGAACTCTTGCTGGCTAACGGACTCAGACTGGGCGCGGCGCAAAAGAACCTGCAAGGCGATGAGGCCGATGCAGCCGGCGAGATGTTTGCCTCCATCCGCACGCGAACGCCGCTGGAAGACTGGGTCTTCACCGCGGAGTACGCGATCCCGTTGCTGGAAGGCCACTACCGGATGGCGTCGCTCGACGGCTTCGGCATGGGGGCTCGCCCCACCGCGGCAACCGCTGCCGGCGCGCTGCTGCACTACCTGAAGGCGACCAAGCACGAAGACCTTGAGCACCTGGACACGCCCCGCTGCTATGAGCGAGCAAGCGCGCTCGAACTGGACGCGGTCAGCATGCGCAACCTGGAGCTGGTGGAGCCACTCTTTTCCGGCGAGTCGCAGCAGACCACGCTCTGCTACGCCACCGACCAATGCCGCACGCCCATGGGCAAACGGCTGTTGCGCGCGTGGCTGCTGCGACCTTCCCTGAACGCGGAGGAGATCACAGCACGCCACGCTGCCGTCGTCGAGGCGGTCGCGAGCCTGACCGCGCGGGAGCGGCTACGGCGGGCGCTGGAAGGCATCCTTGACCTGGAGCGTCTGCTCGCACGCCTTGCCCTCGACTCCGCGGGTCCCCGCGACGTGGTGGCACTGGGCCGCACGCTGGCGGCGCTGCCACCCGTCGCAGAGATGCTTCAGGAGTTCACCGGAGGGCGTTGGGCGCCACTGCGGACCGGCTTCGACGCGCTTGGAGATGTGGCAAGCCGTATCGCTGAAGTGCTCATAGAGGAGCCACCGCTGCGGCTTGGCGAAGGCGATGCGATCGCGGCAGGTGTCGATGCCGAGCTGGATGAGCTGCGCGGCCTCTCCCGCTCGGGCCGCGAGAGTATCGCCGCCATCGAGGAGCGTGAACGCGCACGCACCGGCATCGGTTCGTTAAAGGTTCGCTTTAACTCGGTCTTCGGCTACTACCTTGAAATCACGCGCAGCAATCTGGCCAGCGTGCCGCCCGACTACGAGCGCAAGCAGACGCTGGTGAACGCCGAGCGCTTCACCACGCCCGAGTTAAAGGAGTACGAACGCAAGATCCTTACCGCGCAGGAGCGCATCGGCGAACTGGAGCGGCGCATCTTTGCGGATCTGCGGCGAGAGGTTCTGCTCACCGCGAACCGCATGCGCGAGACGGCCAGGCGTATCGCGGAGATCGATGTGCTGCTGAACTTCGCCCATCTGGCAGCCTTGCGCGGCTGGAGCCTGCCCGAGATCGTGCCGGAGAGCGGCGTGCTCGAGTTTGCCGAGGCGCGGCACCCCGTCGTCGAACTGCGGCTTGAGGAGAGCGGCAGCGGCCGCTTTGTGCCCAACAGCGGCTATCTCGACAGCGGCGAGACTGGCCCATCGCTGGCCCTCATCACCGGGCCGAACATGGGCGGCAAGTCGACCTATCTGCGCATGGCCGCGCTGCTTGTGGTGCTGGCGCAGTGCGGTTCGTTTGTGCCTGCCACGCGCATGCGGCTGGGCCTTGTGGACCGCATCTTCACGCGCATCGGCGCGAGCGACAACGTGAGCCGAGGCCGCTCCACCTTCATGGTCGAGATGACGGAGACCGCCGCCATCCTCAACACAGCCACGAACCGGTCACTTGTGCTGCTGGATGAGATGGGCCGCGGTACGGCCACCTACGACGGGCTCTCACTGGCGTGGGCCACGGTGGAGCACCTGCACGACCGCATCGGCGCGCGCACGCTCTTCGCGACGCACTACCACGAGTTGACCCTGCTCGATGCGAAGCTCACGCGGCTAAAGAACCTGCGTGTCGCCTGTCGCGAGGGCGCGCATGGCATCGTCTTCCTGCACCAGGTGGAAAGCGGCGCGGCAGACCGCAGCTACGGCATCGAAGTCGCCAAGCTCGCCGGCCTGCCGCGTGATGTAATCGCGCGGGCACGTGCTGTGCTGAAGCTGCATGAGAAGGCTGAGAGCGCCTCCGTCGCGGCGGGCACGGCGGCAGCACAGCTTGCCGAACCGCCGGTGCAGATGACCATCTTTACGCCGCTCTCACAACGCGTCGTGGACCGTGTGCGCGAGACGGATGTGGACCGCATGACCCCCATGGAAGCGCTGCAACTGCTGGCTGAACTGAAGCGGGAGATCGCCGAATGAGTACCCGTCCGCGCACTGCAGCAACACCTCAGAAAGCCATGATCGTCGCCGGCGTGATGAGCGGGACATCGGCGGACGGCGTGGATGTGGCGCTTGTGCGCATCAGCATGCCGGGCAGCGCAACCGTACCTCGCCTCAAGCTGCTGGGCCACGCCGCCTTTCCGTTCCACAGGCAGCTTCGCTCCACCGTGCTGGCCGCGATGGATGCCCCCGCGATCAGCACGGCGGAACTGGCGCGCTTGCACTGGCATCTGGGAGAGGTCTACGGTGACGCCGTGGTGCGCACCGAGCAACAGTTCGGCGTAAAGGCTGCGCTTGCCGGCGTTCATGGCCAGACCGTCTTCCATCAGGGCACGGCCGCCCGCTTCCTCGGCGAGCCATTGCGGTGCACGTGGCAGCTTGGCGAATCGAGCGAAGTTGCAGCGCGAACCGGCCTGCCCGTCGTTAGCGACTTCCGCACCGGCGACATGTCCGCAGGCGGCCAGGGTGCGCCCTTGGTGCCGATGCTCGACCGCGTGCTCTACGCACACAAGGGTAGGAATCGCATTCTGCAGAACCTCGGCGGTATCGCCAACATGACCGCCATTCCGGCGGGGTCGAACGAGCTGATCGCCTTCGATAGCGGCCCGGCAAACGTCGTCATCGACGGCTGCATGCAACAGCTTTTCGGCAAGCGCTTCGACCGGAACGGTGCGACCGCCGCAAAGGGCCGTGTTCTATCCGAGGTGGTGGACTGGGCGATGCGGCTGCCCTACTTTGCCGCGGCCGCTCCTAAGAGCTGCGGACGCGAGGAGTTCGGCGGCGCATTCATCGGCCAGTTCATCGAGCGATGCCGGGCAGCGGGTGCGGGTGACCGGGACGTCATCGCAACCGCGACGGCGCTTACCTCGACCAGCATCCTTGAGGCTTACCGCACCATCGTGTGGCCGTTCCTGGGCGCCTCGGCGCCGCTGCCTACGGCGCGGCCGTTGCGACTACCCCTGCCCCCACGCCC
>CAXTJS010000015.1:5345-28055 GCA_964244605.1 uncultured Terriglobus sp.
GGCGGTGCTCGCAACCTCACCCTCATGGCACACCTGCGAGAAGCCTTCGCTCCCCTTGGCGTAGCCGTCACCACCAGCGAGACAACCGGCATGCCCGCAGAGGCGAAAGAGGCAGTTGCCTTTGCCCTGCTCGCGTGGCTGCGCTGGCATCGGCTACCCGGCAACGTACCCGCGGCAACCGGCGCCTCGCGCGAAGCCCTGCTCGGCAAGGTCACGCTGCCGTGACATCGCTTCGCCGGAGGGCCGGTGCGGCTGTGTGCCTCCTGACTGCCTTGGCAACGGCGGGCTGCCGGCAGCGCACAGCCCTGCCCGACACCGCGGTGATCGTCATTGACAACTCGCCGACGAATCTCGATCTGCGCATCGGCTCCGACGCGCAAGCAGAGCGCATCGGGGGACTGATCTTCGACTCCCTCTTCCACAAAGACGAGCGTGGCAACCTGCAGCCGTGGATCGCCGAGCGCTGGCAGTGGACGGATCCGCTCACGCTCGTTCTGCACATCCGCGGGGGCGTTCACTTCCACGATGGCAAGCTGCTCGATGCCGCCGACGTGGCATGGTCAATCGACAGCATGCACGACGGCAGCATCGTCACCGGCAAAAGCGGCGGCTTCAAAAACGTGTTGCGTGCGGAAACGGTCGACCCCCATACCTGCATCGTGCACCTAAAGAAGCCGGATGCGGATCTTCTGTTCAACCTGAGCGACGGCCTGAGCGGCGTGGTGGAGCGTGGCGCCGGCAGCACGCTTGGCGAGCACCCGGTCGGCAGCGGTCCGTTTGCGTTTGTGAGTGCCGTGCAGGATAAGGAGGTCCTCCTGCGCCGGAACCCGAACTACTGGGGCGGTGCGCCGCGCATCCCGTTTGTGCGCTTTGACGTGGTGCCCGATGCGATTACGCGCGCACTCGAGGTGCAAAAGGGCTCGGGTGATGCCGTGCCCAACGCGCTCACGGCAGACATGGTCTACGCGCTTCGCAACGACACGAATCTCGTGACAGAAGACGCTCCCGGCTCCATCGTGAACTACATCACCTTCAACGCGACCGATCCGCAGCTGCTGGACGTGCGCGTGAGGCAGGCGTTCGCCTCCGCGCTGGACCGGCCTGCGATCATTCATGCACTCTGGCGAGACCAGGCGCGGCTGACCAACACACTGCTGCCGGCAAGCCACTGGGCCGCTGCACACGATGCAGAGCTCTCCGTCTACCAGCGCGATCTCACACGGGCGCGGGCACTGCTGGAGAGCGCCGGCTACAAAGCGGACGCGCGCGGCGTGCGCATCCACCTGACGCTGAAGAGTTCCACGGACGACAGCATGCGGCTGCTCGCCGCCATCGTGCAGCAGCAGGTACGTGAAGCAGGCATTGAGCTTCAACTGAAGCAGAACGAGTTCGGCACCTTCTACTCCGACGTGACCAAGGGCGCGTTTCAGATGTACGTGCTGCGATGGGTCGGCTCAAACGAGGACCCATCCATTTTTCGCTACGCCTACGGCAGCGGCAGCATGCCACCGAAGGGTGCGAACCGTGGCCGCTATCGCAACCCGCAGGTAGACGCACTGCTGGATGAGGCCGCGCGAGAAACGAACCAGGACATGCGGCGCGCTCTCTACGTGCAGGTGCAGACTATTCTCAGCGCGGAGGAGCCATCCGTCGTCCTCTGGTCGCTCGATAACGTGATCGTGCACACGCGCCGGCTCAGGGGCGTCCACCCTGTTTTATCCGGGAACTATGACTGGCTGCGTACGGCCACACTGGACGGTGACGTGCGTTGACGCGGCACGGAATGCTTCGTAAACTCGAACAAGTGGCTGGGCGCTGCGCTGCCGGCCACCTCATCCGCGAATGGGTCTCCGTTGAGGCGCTTCGCCGTGTTGCCTCCTCGTTCAATGGTAGGACAGTCGGCTCTGAACCGATCAATCGGGGTTCGAATCCCTGGGAGGCAACCACTCTTCTGCTGCGCGCCTCCGCAGCGAAGAAGGGATGCGACATTCCCCGCAGACCGTCATCCAATACCCTGAACAGCGATGATTTTTCTCACCCGCAAAGCCGAGTTCTCTTCTGCGCACTTTTACCGCAATGCCGCCTGGAGCGATGAGGCCAACGCGGCTGCCTTCGGCAAGTGCGCCAACCCGAATGGGCACGGTCACAACTACACGCTCGAGGTGACGGTCGCGGGTGAGGTGGACCCAGTCACGGGTTTCGTTGTCGACTTGAAGCTGCTGAAGGACATCCTCGAGCGCGAAGTGGTAAGCGTGTACGACCACCGGCACCTGAACCATGAGGTGCCTGAGTTTGCCAACACGGTTCCCACAACGGAGAACATCGCGGTCGCAATCTGGCGGCGGCTCGACGGCAAGATTCCCAACGCGCGTTTGCACCGCGTGCGGGTCTTTGAGATGGACGACCTTTTCGCCGACTTCTACGGCGAGCACGCCAATATCGCCGATGCCCCTGCGGAGAACACGGCGGAGTTGCTGGCATGAACGCACCGGTCGCTCATTTCACGCGACGCTATCGGCTGTCCGCATCGCATCGGCTGCACTCTCCCCTGCTTACCGACGAGCAGAACCGAGACACCTACGGCAAATGCAACAACCCGTATGGCCACGGCCACAACTACTTCGTGGAGATCACGGTCGCTGCACCGGTCGATCCGGAGACTGGCTTCGTCGTCTCCTTGCCGAAGCTCGATGCACTGGCAAAGCAGGAGGTGCTGGATCGCTTCGACCACACGCATTTGAACGTGGACCCAAGCTTTTCGGGCGAGTTCGTGCCATCCACGGAGAACCTGACCATAGAGATCGAGCGGCGACTGCGTCTCGCGGTGCCGCTCCTGCGCCCCGGCAGCGACCTGCGCCTGGTTGCCATCCGCATTGAAGAGACTAGCAACAACTCCTTCGACCTTCCAGCACAGGTGCAACCGGAGCTAAGAAAGCCGCACACGCTGGCATAGTAAGAGCAAAGGGCGAGAAAGACGAGCATGAGCGCACAACAGAACGGCAAGGCGTCCGAGCCATCGCAAACCACCGGAGACGTTGCAGACGAGCAGACGCTGCACGAGGCTTCCACGGAAGAGATCTACCGCGAGCTTCTGCGGCGTGTGGGTGAGGACCCGGAACGCGACGGCCTGGTAAAGACGCCGGAACGCATGGAGAAATCCCTGGCGTATCTGACCCGCGGCTACGAGCAGAGCGCGACTGAGATCCTGCGCGGCGCCCTCTTCGACGTGGATTACGACGAGATGGTCATCGTGCGCGACATCGAGTTCTACTCCTTGTGCGAACACCACATGTTGCCCTTCTTCGGCAAGGCGCACGTCGCCTACATCCCCAAGGGCAAGGTCATCGGGCTGAGCAAAGTGGCCCGCCTCGTCGACGTCTTCGCGCGGCGTCTGCAGGTGCAGGAGCGCCTGACGCGGCAGGTGGCCGATTCCATCGTGGAAGCGATCAGCCCGCAGGGAGTCGCGGTGGTCTGCGAGGCGCAACACTTCTGCATGATGATGCGCGGCGTGGAGAAGCAGCAGTCGATCACGAGTACCTCGGCGATGCTGGGCGCCTTCCGCAATAGCGCGCAGACGCGCAACGAATTTCTCTCCTTAATACGGCGTCCGCAGGCATACTGAGTCCGGTCATCAGCGCACATCGACACGCGCGGTGTACACGGTGCATAGTCTTGTAGTGGAACCAATTCTCTTGAGCAACGGCGTGGAAGTGCACGCACCCATGCCGGACCGCTATCGGCAGATACTCACTCCTGAGGCCGTGGCCTTCGCCGCAGACCTGCAGCGTACCTTCAACGGCCGGCGCAAAGAGCTGCTCGCGGCGCGAGTGACGCGGCAGAGCCGTATCGATGCCGGTAAACTACCCGATTTCTTAGCAGAAACCCGGCACATCCGCGAAAGCGAGTGGACCGTCGCACCGCTGCCCGCTGACCTGTTGGATCGCCGTGTCGAGATCACCGGTCCCGTCGAGCGCAAAATGGTCATCAATGCGCTGAACTCCGGCGCAAAGGTCTTCATGGCCGACTTTGAGGACTCCACCACGCCCACGTGGAGCAACGTGCTGGAAGGCCAGATCAACCTGCGCGATGCGGTGCGGCGAAGCATCACGTACGAAGACCCAAAAACCGGCAAGGCTTACAAGCTCGTCGACAAGCCTGCGGTGCTCTTCGTGCGCGCACGGGGCTGGCACCTGGAAGAGCGACACGTCTTCGTCGACGGCGAGCCGATGAGCGGATCCATCTTCGACTTTGCCCTCTACTTCTTCCACAACGCGAAAGAGCTGCTGGCACGCGGCTCGGGCCCATACTTCTACCTGCCGAAGATCGAGAGCCATCTGGAAGCACGGCTCTGGAATGACATCTTCGTCCATGCCGAAGCGGCGCTTGCTATCCCGAGTGGGTCCATCAAGGCGACGGTGCTGATCGAAACCATCCTTGCCAGCTTTGAGATGGACGAGATCCTCTACGAGCTGCGCGAGCACTCGGCCGGGCTGAACTGCGGTCGTTGGGATTACATCTTCTCGTTCATCAAGAAGCGCGCGGCGGACACCTCCATCGTGCTGCCCGACCGCTCACAAATTACCATGACGGCCCACTTCATGCGCAGCTACTCGAAGCTGTGCATCAAGACCTGCCACCTGCGCAGCGTCAGCGCCATGGGCGGCATGAGTGCACTGATACCTATCAAGAATGATGCCGAAGCAAACGAGAAAGCGATCACCGGCGTGCGTGCCGACAAGGAACGCGAAGCGACCGACGGCCATGACGGCACCTGGGTGGCGCACCCGGGCCTGGTCCCCATCGCGATGGAGGTCTTCGACCGCGTGATGCCGCAGCCCAACCAAATCGGCAAGCAGCTACCGGAGTTCCACGCGACCGCTGCCGACCTGCTAGAGGTGCCGACAGGCTCCATCACCGAAGCGGGCCTGAAACAGAACATCGCCGTCGGTCTCGGCTATGTGGAGGCCTGGCTGCGCGGCATCGGCTGCGTGCCGCTCTTCAACCTGATGGAGGACGCGGCGACCGCGGAGATCAGCCGCGCGCAGCTCTGGCAGTGGGTGCACCATAACGCCGTCCTGGAGGGTGGCCGCGCCGTGACCGTCGGCCTCTGCGACAGCTACATCGATGAGGAGCTCGCCCGCGCAAAGGCAAGTGTGGATGCCGAGCGCTACCACGCCTACGAGCACGCGGCCTTTCTGATGCGCGAGTTGATCAAGACGCCAGCCTTCCAGGACTTCCTTACCGTACCCGCGTATGCGCGTGTGCTTGCGGCGGAGCAGCACACGCACGGCGGTGAAGACATTGCGCTTGTACCGGCGAACGCCGCCGCCGCGGTAGCCGCGTCTTAACTCCATGGCTACTGCAGAGCTGCTTCCACTGAGTGCCGCCACATCGCTTCCCGCAGCCATGCTGCAGGAGCTTGAAGCTGCCGTCGGGCGCAATGGCCTCATCGTGGAACAGAGTCAGTTGCAGACGTACGAATGCGATGGCCTCACCGCGTTACGCACGGTGCCGTCGGCTGTTGTCCTTCCGCGCTCCACGGCTGAGGTGCAGGCTGTCGTGCAGGCATGCGCGCGGCACAAGATTGCGTTCGTCGCACGCGGCGCGGGCACCGGGCTTTCCGGCGGAGCCATGCCGGCGGCGGGCGGCATCGTGATCAGCTTTGCACGCATGACAGAGATCCTGCACGTAGACATCCCCAACCAGCGCATGCGCGTGCAGCCCGGCGTGATCAACAACCACCTCACGGCACGCGTCGCACCTGCCGGCTATTTCTTTGCGCCCGATCCGTCGTCGCAGTCGGTTTGCACCGTCGGCGGCAACGTGGCGGAGAACGCCGGTGGTGCCCACTGCCTGAAGTACGGCTTCACCACCAACCATGTGCTCGGTGTAGAGATGGTGCTGCCCACCGGCGAGGTAATGGAGCTCGGCTCGTCGCCAGTCGACGCGCCCGGGTATGACCTCACCGGCGTCGTCGTGGGCTCTGAGGGCACGCTCGGCGTGGTCACCGCGGTGACGCTGCGCATCGTCAAGAAGCCGGAGACGGTACAGGTGCTGCTGGCAGCGTTTGACACCATCGCAGCAGCGGCACAGACCGTGTCCGACATCATCGCAGCGGGCATGCTGCCGGCGGCGATGGAGATCATGGACCGCCTTTCCATCGAGGCGGCAGAAGCCGCCGTGCACCCGCACTACCCGGTATGCGAAGCGCTGCTGCTGATTGAGCTTGATGGACCCTCGACAGAAGTGGATCTGCAGATGCAGCAGGTGCGTGCGCTTTGCCGGGCGAACGGCACCTGGGAAGACCGGCTGGCGCAGACCGAGCGCGAGCGCCTACTCGTCTGGAAGGGCCGTAAAGCCGCCTTTGCCGCCGCGGGCCGCATGGCACCGAACTACATCGTGCAGGATGGCGTAATTCCGCGCACCAAGCTGCCGGAGGTGTTGGAGCGCATCGCCGTGATGGGCAGCGAGACCGGCCTGCGCATCTCGAACGTCTTTCACGCGGGCGATGGCAACCTGCATCCCATCGTGCTCTATGACGCCGCGATCCCTGGACAGGAGGATACCGCGCTTGACCTCGCCATGCGCATCCTGCACGTCTGCGTTGACCTGGGCGGCTCCATCACGGGCGAGCACGGCGTCGGCCGCGAGAAGCAGCAGTCGATGGGTTACATGTATGCGGAGCCCGATCTCGCGACGATGCTGCGCGTGCGCTCCGCATTCGATCCGGAGAACCTGTCGAACCCGGACAAGCTCTTCCCGCGCCCTCGTCTGTGCGGTGAAAAGACCGGCATCTACCAGCCACACCCGCTCGAAGTGGCCGGCGTCGCGGAGTACTTCTGAACACGACGGCTACACTTCGACGCGACGAGCCTGTGGCTGCACTAAGCGGTACGGACACGCTTTACGCGGCAGCCACAGCGATCTGTGGCGCGGCTCACGTCGCTCGCGTTGCAAATGGCGTCAGCGCCGCTCCGGCAGACGCTCATCAGGCAGCCCAAATCCTCAGCGCAGCGGACCAGTCCGGTGTCGCCGTCTCGCTTCAAGGCGGCGTCACCAAGCAGGATTGGCTTGCGCCGCCACACGAAGGCCTGCATCTGCTCACGCATCGCATGAACGCGATGCTCGACCACCCCTGGCAGGACATGACCTGCACGGTCGAGGCCGGCTGCACCTGGCAGGCGATGCAGGACGCACTCGCACGGCATGGGCAGGCCGTAGCGCTCGATCCGCTGTGGCCTGAGACGGCAACGGTGGGCGGCGTGATTGCCACCAACGACTCGGGAGCGCTGCGGCTTCGGTATGGCGGCTTGCGCGATCTCGTGATCGGCATGACGATAGTGCTCGCAGACGGCACAGTTGCGCGCAGCGGTGGCAAGGTCGTGAAGAACGTTGCGGGTTACGATCTGCCCAAGCTCTTCTGTGGAGCTTTCGGCACGCTTGGGCTCATCACGGAAGTTAGCTTTCGCCTGCACAGCATCGCCCACGCAACGCAGACGCTCACGGTTGTTGCCGCCGATACAGAAGCACTCGCGGCCTTGATGATGCGCGTGCTCAATGCCCAGTGCAGCACAGAAGCGATGCAGATGCGCACCCATGCGGAGGGCTTTGCGCTTGACGTGCGGCTCGCGTGCGTTGCCGAGGCTCTGCCATCGCAGATCGACGCCGTGTCGGGCCTCGCCGCAGGCGCTGAGCTGCGTGCGCTGCCGAACGAGAACAACGTCTTTCAGCAACGCGAGACGCTCTTCCGCGATGGCGGGATCGTCTTCAAAGCAACGATGCTGCCGACGGAGATCGCACCAGCCTTGGCCAGCATTCGGGATTGCGGCGGCAGCGCCGTTGCGCAGGCGACCGGCATCCTGACCGGCTCGCTCCCGGTGGAACAGGTGCAGCAACTGCTTGCATTGCGCGCACGCGTGGAGCGTGCCGGCGGCTCGCTCACGCTGCTCAGAATGCCCGCCGACATCGCCGCGGACCGCTGGGGTGCACTGCCCAGGAGCCTGCCGCTGATGCGCCGCGTCAAGCAGCAGTTCGACCCGAACCGCACCCTCAACCCGGACCGCTTCCTGGGTGGTCTCTGATGTCTGCGCTGGTCCAGGTCGAGCCGAAGCAGCCGTCGAACTTTGACGCGCACAACCCGCCGCCGAAAGACCTGCTCAGCGACTGCGTGCACTGCGGCTTCTGCCTGCCCGCCTGCCCAACCTACGTGCTCTGGGGTGAGGAGATGGACTCGCCCCGCGGCCGCATCTACATGATGGGCAAGGTGGGCGAGGGCAAGGCGCCGCTCGACACCACCTTCCAGACGCACATGGACAACTGCCTCGGCTGTATGGCCTGCATGACGGCCTGCCCCTCCGGCGTGCAGTACAGCAAGCTCATCGAGGACACGCGTGCGCAAGTGGAGCGCAACATTTCCCGGCCTGTTGCCGAAGGTCTCTTCCGCAGGCTGCTCTTCGCAACCTTCCCTTATGCGAAGCGGCTGCGCCTGCTTGCGCTGCCGATGCTTCTGTACCAGCGCTCCGGTCTGCAAAGGCTGGTGCGTGCGTCGGGCGTTCTCCGCATACTGCCTGCGCGGGCGCGGAACATGGAGGCGCTTCTGCCGCGTGTGCCTGCGTCACTCTTCCGGCGTTTGCCCGCGGCCACTCTAAGTCCTGAAAAGCGGCTGCGTGTCGGCATGCTCTCCGGCTGCGTGCAGCAGGTGTTCTTTCAGCACGTGAACGAGGCCACGCTGCGCGTGCTTGCAGCGGAGGGCTGCGAGGTCGTCACGCCTCCACAGCAGCAGTGCTGCGGTGCGCTGATGGTGCACTCCGGCCTGGAACCCGAGGCGCGGGAGTTTGCGCGCGCGATGATCCGCACCTTCGAGCAAGCTGCGGTGGACGTTATCGTGATCAACGCCGCAGGCTGCGGGTCGACGATGAAGGAGTACGGCCATCTACTGCGCGACGATCCAGCATGGGCAGAGCGCGCCGCTTCGTTCAGCGCCAAGTGTCGCGATATCTCGGAAGTGCTTGGCTCGCTTCCGCCTCGTGCACCGAGGCACCCGTTGCCCATGCGCGTGGCGTACCACGACGCCTGCCACCTGCGGCACGCGCAGAACATCTTTGAGGAGCCCCGCTCCCTGCTCGGCGGCATCCCCGGTCTTGAGGTCGCGGAAGTCGACGAAGCGTCGCTGTGCTGCGGATCCGCCGGTATCTACAACCTGGTGCAGCCGGAGCCGGCAGGGGAACTGGGCGACCGCAAGGTGACCAACCTGCTTGCGACAAAAGCGGACGCAGTCGTCTCCGCTAACCCGGGCTGCCTTTTGCAGCTGATGAGCGGCCTGCAGCGGCGTGGTCTGCACGCCATGCCGGCCTTCCACATGGTGGAGTTGCTGGACGCATCGATGCGCGGGCTTACTCCGGAACAGCTTGTCGAGCAACAGCGGTAGTCTGCAGTGCGCGCGGCTCCAAAAGTGTCTACATGTATTCGGCGTCTTGGAAGGGCACAGCTTCAGCTGTGCCAATAGGGCGAAGTAGATCCCGGCTTTAGCCGCCGGGGTCGGCTCGCAAAAAGCTGACCTCAGCGGCTGAAGCCGCGCTCATAAGCAGCGTACTTTGGCACAGCTGAAGCTGTGCCCTTCCGAATTCCTCTTTACCGACCGGCTACATTGCAGCCCATACGTCCGGGCTGATAAGCGGGTCATCGTTTCGCGGCAGTGACGTGTCTGTCACGCTTGCACCGGCTTTGGTGCAAGATGACAGACACGCAAGGCTGCTTTAGCATTGGCGAAGAAAAGGCGAACAATGGCCCTGACTTCCGCACTCCTCAAATCGCAAATCGAAGCGGAGCTTGCTCGCCGCATTCCGGCAGCGCTCTCCCCCATGGCCCGGCAGGAGACGGTACGTCAGGCACTCGCTGCGCAACAACTGAATGCGCTGCTCGGCGGGGGTATCCCCGCTGGTGCCATTACAGAGGTGCACGGCCCTGCGTTTTCAGGCAGAACATCGTTCGCCTGTTCCCTGGCTTCTGCTGTGACAACCGGTGGCAATGTAGCGGCGTGGGTAGACGTAGCCGACGCGTTCGACCCGGAGTCGGCCGCGTTGAGCGGTGTCGATCTTCAGCGTCTGCTCTGGGTGCGCTGCGGCAATCCCTCCACTCAGAAAGAGTGTGTGCGCGGTCATGCTGACGGTGCGGCAAAACAACCAAGCGTCTCACCCAATCTGCTTGTTGAGACTCATGCTCCCCGCCCTGTCAGCAGCGGTGGCGGCAGTCCGCACCCGCGTAGCGAGGGCCGCGGCATGCCGGAGGCCATCGATACCCTGCTGCAGCGTCGTCCGGAGTATGCCGCCATCCCGGCGCGGCGGGCGCACAAGCAAATCGGAACACCGGGCATGCCCAACCGGGACGTGACCGCAGCGCTGCATGCGGCGGAGAGCCCGTGCTCCGTGAGTCATCACACCGCTACGGTGATTGCGAGCGCCAGCAGGTTTCCCAACGGCCGCGATGCCGCCAAGGCTCAGAACATTGTGGCTCCTGACGAAATCGTGTCGACCAACGGACGCCTGTTCGGCAGACAGGTGGGGCGAGCCCCCATGCCGTTTCCGCATGCGTCACCGTACCGCGAAGAGCAGATCCCAACGGACCGGCAGCCTTCACGCAGACTGCAAAAGGCACCCGTGGCCGAAGCGAAACCGAAGCCCTGTGCAGCCATGCGCAAAGTGGATGCAACTGCTCCGGCAAGGCCTGGTACCGGCACGGCAGAGAGCTGGGCACCGCTCGATCAGGCGCTGCGCACTGTCGATCTCTTGCTGCAGGCAGGCGGCTTCAGCCTGCTGGTGCTGGACCTTGGCAGCGTTCCGGCGAACATGGCGTGGCGCATTCCACTGGCGACGTGGTTCCGGTTCCGTGCGGGATGCGAGCGCTCACGGGCAAGCCTTCTGGTGATCTCGCAGCACCCCTGCGCACGCGCCAGCGCCGACCTCACCGTGGCGATGGAAACGGGCAAGATACAGGTGCTGGGCGGCACAGTTGCTGTGGGCAGCACGTATCGGCTGCAGGTGGAGCAGCAACGCCGTGGTGTCGCACCATCCGTGAGCAACGTGGTGAGCTTCCGCAAGCCGGTACGCGCGGACCACGGTGCATCTGCCGCAAGCACCTGGTCGGCTGCAGGCGCGTGGAGCGTGCGCGCATGAGTGTGCAGCCATTGTTTCTCTGCCTTTACGTGCCGGAGTTTGCGGCGCAGGCGCGGCTGAGGCATCGCCCCGCGATGCGCTCTGAGGCGATTGCAATCCTAAATGGCATACCACCGCTACAGACCGTGTGCAGCACCACGCGTAAAGCCCGTGAACTGGGTGTAACGCGAGGAACAACACGCGCGGAACTCGACAGCTACCCGGGGGTGACGGCGCTGCGGCGTTCCGAGCCGGAAGAGCGCAGCGCCGCCGCTGCTCTGCTGGCCATGCTGTGGAACGTTTCGCCGCGTGCACAGGTGCTGCCGGCCCGCGACGGAGCGCACCGTGTTGTGGCCGATATCTCCGGCACAGAACGTATCTTCGGAACACCCGCGCGGCTGGCGCAGGATGTTCTGAAGGCTTCAAGCAATCTCGGCCTGCTTGTCCGTGCCGCGATCAGCGACAACTTCTCTACGGCGGTCTCCGTTGCGCGCCACGCCGGCACAGCCCCGCGCGTGATCGCACGTGGCTGCGAACGGGAGGCGCTCGCACCGCTGCCGCTGGAAGCGATCGATTCGTTGACACAGCAGCAGCGGGAAGTTTTTGCACTCTGGGGTTTGCACACGCTGGGCGAGGTCGCAGCGCTGCCTGAGGCCGAGTTGATTGCACGCATGGGCCAGCCAGGCAGACAACTGCGCCTGCTTGCGCGCGGCCAGCACCCGCACCTGATGCAACCGGAAGAAGAGCATTTCACGCTGGAGGAGCACGCGAGCTTCGACACTGCTGTCGAGATGCTTGACTCGCTTCTCTTTGTGCTAAGCCCGATGCTCGACCAGCTTGTCGCGCGAGCCGGCGCACGTGCACTCGCACTGGCCAGCGTTACCGTGCAACTTGACCTGACAAGCCATGCCGCGGAAGACACGGCAGAGCCGCAAAACCTGCAGATGTACCGGCGCACGATCAAGCCCGCGCTGCCGCTTGCGGAAAGCCGCGTCTTGCTGAAGCTGTTGCACCTGGACCTGCAGGCGCATCCGCCGGGCGCTCCCGTGATCGCGGTACACCTCACAGCAGAGCCGGGCGACACAGCGCGCGCTCAGCTTGGCATCTTCAGCCCTCAACTTCCGGAGCCCTCCAGGCTTGACGTGACGCTCGCGCGCATCCGCGCACTGGTGGGCGAAGGCCGTGTTGGCCGGCCGGTGCTGTTGGACGATCACCGTCCTGAAAGCTTTGCAGTGGAGCAGTTCACCATGTCTTCGAAGATCGAGAACCAGGACGTCCGCATTTCACGCAAGCTGTCGGCTTCTCTGTCAGCTACTCAGATCCGGCACACGCTATCCAGGCAAACCCAGCCGGCCGCACTCGCCCTGCGGCGTCTTAGGCCGCCGGTCCTGTTGCACATGCGCATTTCGAACGATGGGCCCAACCATTTCTTCTGGCAGGGTACCCGGTACGACGTGGACAAGGCTTATGGTCCGTGGCACCAAAGCGGAGGCTGGTGGTCATCGTCTGCATGGTCGTGGGAAGAGTGGGACATTGCTGCCTCAGCCAGCGACGGCGCGAAACTGGCCTGCAGAGTTGCGCACGACATGCTCCGAAGTCAGTGGCATCTGGAGGGGCTGTATGACTGACCCTTCCGGCTATGTAGAGCTGCACGCGAACAGCGCCTTCAGCTTTCTTGAAGCTGCGTCACAGCCCGAAGCGCTGGTGCATGCAGCCTACCAGGCAGAGCTGCCGGCGATGGCGTTGCTTGATCGCAATGGCTTCTACGGCTCGCCACGCTTCCACACCTCTGCCAAAGAAAACGGCTTCGTGGCGCACGTGGGTGCCGAGATTGCGGTACCGGATCTCGGCATGCGGCTCACGCCGCCATCGGCGCTGCCGCATCAGCACGTGCCGGAGCCTGCGCGCATTCCGCTGCTATGCGCATCGCAGCAGGGCTACCAGAACCTATGCCAGATGATCACACGATTCAAGATGCGGCTCACGGGTAAGGGCGAGGGTTTTGCCGAGCTCGACGACTTACGCGAGTTCAGCAACGGCGTCATCTGTATGACGGGCGGCGAGGAGGGTCCGCTGTGGAGCGCCCTGCATGGCGGCGGTGAAGCGGCAGGCCGGCAGACCGTAGAAGAACTCACACGCATCTTCGGCCACAAGAACGTCTACGTGGAGTTGCAGCGGCACGGCAGCCGCACCGAGGAGGCCTGCAACCAGGCTGCCCTGCGCATTGCCGAATCGCTGCAGCTGCCTGTGGTCGCGACCAACGGTGTTCGGTACGCCACACCGTATGAGCGTGAGGTGCTGGATGTGTTCACGGCGATCCGCCATCACACCTCGCTCGATGAAGCGGGACGACTGCTGCAGGCCAACTCGCATCGGCACGTACGTAATGCAAGAGACATGCGCAAGCTGTTTGCCGATGTACCCGAAGCGATTGACAACACGCTGCTTCTCTCAGAGCGGCTTGAGTTTCAACTGGATAACCTCGGCTACAAGTTTCCGACCTACGACACGCCGAACAACTCGCCGATGCACCTTTACCTGCGTGAGCGCGTGTACAAGGGCCTGCAGGAGCGGTATGGCCCCAAGCGAAGTCCGTACCTGATGCGCAAGGCAAGAAAGCAGGCGCAGCGTGAGCTAACGCTGATTGAGCACTTTGGCTTCGAGGGCTACTTCCTCATCGTCTGGGACATTGTGCAGCACTGCAAAAGAAAGGACATCCTCATCCAGGGCCGCGGCAGCGCTGCCAACTCTGTTGTCTGCTACGTGCTCGGCATCACCGCCATCGACCCGATCGGCATGGACCTGCTCTTCGAGCGCTTCCTGAGCGAGAGCCGCAATGAGTGGCCCGATATCGACCTTGACCTGCCAAGCGGTGAGCGGCGCGAACAGGCAATTCAATATGTCTACGAAAGCTATGGCGAGCTTGGCGCGGCCATGACCGCCAACGTCATCACCTATCGCGGCAAGAGTGCCGCAGGCGAGGTGGGCAAGGCACTCGGCTTCGACGCGGAGACGCTGGGGCGGCTCAGTGGCCTGATCGGCCAGTGGGAATGGCGGCGTAAGGACGAAACGCTCGGCGACAACTTCAAGCACGCCGGCTTTGACCTGCAACACTGGCGCATCGCGAAGTATGTGGAACTGTGCGAGCGCGTGCAGGACCTGCCGCGGCACCTGGGCCAGCACTCGGGCGGCATGGTCATCTGCAAAGGCCAACTCAACCACGTGGTGCCGCTGGAGCGCGCAAGCATGGCCGGCCGCACCGTGGTGCAGTGGGACAAGGAAGACTGCGCCAACATGCTGATGATCAAGATCGATCTGCTCGGTCTCGGCATGATGGCCGTCATGAAAGACTGCCTCACGCTTATTCCGGAGCACTACGGTGTTCCCGCAGATCTCGCCCAACTGCCACCGGAGACCGACCCGTCCTGGCAACCGGTATGGGAGACACTGTGCCGCGCGGACACGGTCGGCATGTTCCAGGTGGAGAGCCGCGCCCAGATGGCATCGCTGCCGCGCAACCGGCCGGGCAAGTTCTACGACGTGGTGGTGCAGGTGGCCATCATCCGCCCCGGACCGATCGTGGGCAAGATGATGCACCCCTACATGCGGCGCCGACAAAAGCGCGAAGACGTAACTTACCCATGCGAGGAACTTATACCCGTATTAAAAAGAACCCTGGGCGTACCGCTCTTTCAAGAGCAGTTACTCAGAATGGCGATGATCGTTGGCGACTTTACCGGCGCGGAAGCGGAAGAGTTACGCAAAGCCGTTGGCATGCGGCGTAGCTGGCAGCGCCTGGGTGATTTGATGAAGCAGTTGCGCGCAGGCATGACGCGCCACAAACTTTCCGAAGAGACGCAGGAAGCCATCGTCGGCAGCATTCAGGGCTTTGCCTTGTATGGCTTTCCGGAATCGCACGCCGCCAGCTTCGCACTGATTGCCTGTGCGTCCGCGTATTACAAGGTGCACTATCTCGCCGCCTTTACCTGCGCCATGCTGAACAACCAGCCCATGGGTTTCTACACAGCCGCTGTGCTGGTAAAAGATGCGCAACGGCACGGCCTGCGTGTAAAGCCGGTATGCGTTCAGCGGAGTGATGTGATCTGCACCATCGAGCACGAGCAGGATGGATCGCTTTCCCTGCGCATAGGCCTCAACTACGTTCGTGGCTTGAAGAATGGCACGGCCACGTTGATCGTCGCAGAACGCGAGCGTGCCGGCGCGTTCGGAACGGTGCACGATCTGTCTCTTCGTGTCTCGGCTTTGCGCCGCAATGATCTGCAGCAGCTTGGGCGCATCGGTGCGCTGAACAAGCTTGAAGGTGTGCAGCACCGCCGCGACGCGCTGTGGCAGGTGGAGCGCTGCGGCCGTCCCACAGGACCCCTACTACGCTCGCTCGATGAGCAGCAACATGAGTCGCCGCTGCTCCAAATGCGTACCGACGAGCGCCTGGTCGCCGACTACGCGGGAACCGGCATGACCACGGGGCCACACCCCATGGCCTACCGCCGTGCGCAGATGCAAGCCATGGGCATTCTTTCTGCGGTCGAACTGCGGGCGCGTTGCACTGGCGAATATGTCACGGCTGCCGGCTGCGTGATCGCCAGGCAGCGCCCCGGCACGGCGCTGGGCTTCATCTTTCTCTCCCTGGAGGACGAGACCGGCATCAGCAACATCATCGTGCATCCCGACCTATACGAGCGCGAACGCATCACCGTGACACAGGGCAAATTTCTGCGTGTTTGGGGCAAGCTGCAGAACGCCGACAGCGTCGTCCACGTGAAGGCGGAGACGATCGAGGTCCTTCACGCGGAGCCGATCGCCGTAAGCTCGCACGACTTCCACTAACCGTCCAACGCACCTGACGAGTACGAAAGGATGGTGACCCGGGCAGGAGTCCAACCTGCGACCTTCGCCTTAGGAGTGCGCCGCTCTATGCATCTGAGCTACCGGGCCATCGTTTTCTATTTTACCGGCAGCGCACGCCATCCGCTCCGTTGGCATTACGGATTCGGATCTGGTGTGATCTCTATGCGATAACAGAGGCATGCGGTACCTCCTGGTCACACATATCCCCTTTGCCGCGCTACCCTCCGGTGGGGCGATGCTGGATGGGCTCTGGTACGAAGACTTGCTCGGCCTTACAGCCGCCTTTGGAACGATCACCGTCGCCGCTCCAGCGCTTAGCCGTGAAAAGCTTGCGGTGTGGGGAACAGGTCTTGCAGAATGCCCTCCGGGATCTCCGATCTCTTTCGTACCTCTTCCTGCATACGGAGGAAGGCTCGACCTCTTGTTTCGCTGGCGTACCAGAAGTGCGCTCAAGGCGGCAGTAGCTGTAGCGGACCTGGTACACACCTCCAACTTCTTCGGTCATGACGTCGCTCTGTACAGCGCACACGATCAAGCGACCCGGCTCGGTAAGAAAACACTTTTCGTCGTCGCAGAAGACTTTGTCGACATGCTCACATGGGAATGGGTGCGCACAGCACCGTCACGCCTGCAGCGATGGCGACGTGTCAAAACCCTTCACAAACTGCACCGGCATATTCGTCAGCGGGTACAAACGGCATCCTTGGTGTTCTTGCATACGCCGGCCGCGGTAAGCCGCTACCGCCTGGACGCCGGGAACGCGCGTGCGATTCGCCAGCCTTTGCACGAAATCACCGATGTCATTCCCGAGGACAGTTTGGCAAAGCGCAACACTGAGTTGCACCTGAATGAGCCTCTACGGCTGGTGACAGCCTCGCGCCTGCAGCCACTTAAGGGTCTCGACTTTGCCATTCGCGCAGTTCACATGTTGCGCGACCGTGGCGTGCCAGTCGAACTCACCTTGTATGGCCGGGGTCCTCAGGAAGAGGAGTTACGAAAGCTCATTGCGCGCCTTGAACTTACAGAGGCTGTCCACCTGGCAGGTGCTGCCGCGCCCGGTCAGCCGATGCGTGAGGCGCTCGCAGCAGGTCACGTCTTCCTCATGCCGCATCTCACCAACGACTTTGGCCGTGCCTTCTTTGACGCCATCTCTGCCGGTCTGCCGGTGGTCGCCTTCCGTTCAGAGGCGAGCGAAGACACGGTTCGTCATGAACTTGACGGCTTGTTGGTGCCCAATCTCGACATTGAAGCGCTCGCATCTGCGCTAGCTCGCCTTGCCTGCGACCGGCATTTCACAGCACAGCTTTCCGTGAGGGCAAGAGAACGCGCCCTCCAGAACACACGTTCTTTCTGGAACGAGCTTCGGACCGGCTGGATTCGCGAACTCTTCGAATGAAGAGGTATTTGTGCTTTGGTAAACTTTGGTTGAGGAATTATGCCCGGAATCGTGCGCCGCAATGCCGTCACTGTGAATGTTGGAGGTGTGCGCGTCGGCTCTGGAGCACCCGTGGTCGTGCAGTCCATGACCAACACCGACACCGCCGACATTGAGGGCACGGTTCAGCAGATCGCGGCGCTTGCGCGCGCCGGCTCTGAGATGGTGCGTATCACCGTCAACAACGACGACGCTGCCAAGGCTGTCCCTTACATCCGTGACGGCATCGCTGCGAAGGGCTGGAACACGCCCATCATCGGCGACTTCCACTACAACGGCCATCAGCTGCTGGCCCGCTATCCCGACTGCGCCGAGGCGCTGGCCAAGTACCGCATCAACCCCGGCAACGTCTCCATTGGCCGCAAGGACGATGACAACTTTCGCACCATGATTGAGGTCGCCGTCAAGCACCAGAAACCGGTGCGCATCGGTGTGAACTGGGGCTCGCTCGACCAGGCGCTCTTGACCAAAATGATGGACGAGAACAACCGCAGCGCGCAGCCGTTGGAAGCACGCGATGTGATGCTTGAGACGATGGTCCGCTCCGCACTAGACAACGCCGCAGCCGCCGAGCGTTACGGCCTGCGCCGCGACCAGATCGTGCTCTCCGCCAAGGTGTCCGGCGTGCGCGATCTCATCGATGTCTACACGGAGCTGGCGCGCCGCTGCGACTACGCCCTGCACCTCGGCCTGACCGAAGCAGGCATGGGCATGAAGGGTATTGTCGCCTCCACGGCCGGGCTGTCTCCGCTGCTGCTCGCAGGCATCGGCGACACCATTCGTGTCTCGCTCACGCCCACGCCCGGCGGCGATCGTGCCGAAGAAGTGCGGTGCGGGCAGCAGATCTTGCAGGCGCTCAACATTCGCAGCTTCATGCCGCAGGTCACAAGCTGCCCCGGCTGCGGACGCACCACCTCAACCTACTTCCAGATGCTTGCAGAGCAGGTGCAGAACTACCTCGTGGAAGCGATGCCTGAGTGGAAGAAGACCTACCCCGGCGTGGAAGAGATGAAGCTGGCCGTCATGGGCTGTATCGTCAACGGGCCGGGCGAGTCGAAGCACGCAAACATCGGCATCTCGCTGCCGGGCACCTTTGAGGAGCCGAAGGCACCCGTCTACATCGACGGCAAGCTCGCCATGACACTAAAGGGCGACCACATCGTCGATGAGTTCAAGGTTATTCTCGATGACTACGTGAAGAGCCACTACGGCAAAGCGGCGTAAGCTCGTCTGGCCAGATACGCCGTTCCATGCGGCATGTGAGCACACCAGCGGCTTGACCTGAACAGCTGCTCGCTCATGACCATCGAAGCGCTGCTGCGTGGCAAGCCGGCGACATGCTTCGGCGTCCGTCTCCCCCGACGTTTACGGATTTCTTATCCGTTTGCATGCAGAGTACCGGCATGAGCGAAGACAAGAGTAGCCCTGCGGCACCGATCGTCGTAATGAAGTTCGGTGGCACTTCAGTACAGGACGCCGTAGCCATCACTCGAAGCATCGACATCGTGAGAGAACGCCGTGAGCGAGGCTTCTCACCGGTGGTCGTCGTGTCCGCGATGTCGGGTGTCACTAATCAGCTCCTCGATGCAGCCAAAAGTGCCGTCAATAACGACCTGGCCAAAGCCATACGCATCGCAGGGCAGCTAAAGGAACGTCATCTTGAGGCCGCCGCTGAGTTGGTCGGTCGCAAAATCGTGCTCGTAATTCATCTTCTGGACGAACTGTTCGGGAAGCTCGAAAACATTCTCAGCGGTGTTCACGCTGTTGGAGAACTCACCGCTCGAACAAACGACTTGATCGCGAGTTTTGGCGAACGCTGCTCAAGCATCATCGTCGCAGAGACCCTGGAGCACCGCGGCCTAAGCAGCGCCCACGTGGATGCAAGGTCCTGCATCGTGACGGACGAGCAGTTTGGCAACGCATCGCCTCTCTTGGCCGAGACACGCGTTGAGACGCGTGAGCACGTGCTTTCTGTCGTTGAGGCGAAAGCGATTCCGATCCTCGGCGGGTTCATCGCGTCCGCGCAAGACGGAAGAACAACGACCCTGGGACGCGGCGGAAGCGACTACTCTGCTGCCTTGATCGGCAGTGCGCTTGATGCTGCCGCGATCGAAATCTGGACGGATGTGAACGGCATCCTCACAACCGATCCGCGTATCTGTCCCGATGCCCTGCGCCTCCGCAAGGTCAGCTTTGACGAGGCATCTGAGTTGGCTCAGTTTGGAGCCAAGGTCCTGCATCCTGCAACCATTCGGCCCGCGGTGGAGAGCGGCATCCCTGTCTGGGTCTTGAACTCTCACCAGCCCGATAACGAAGGAACGGAGATCACCGCCACAACAGCAGCATGCTCCAGTCCACTCAAGAGCATCGCAGTGAAGAAAGGGCTGACGATCGTCCACTTCGTCGCGAAAACGATTCAGAGCTCCCTCAGCTTTTCGCTGGCCGTTTTGGAAGCATTCCGGCAAGCGCGTTGCACCATCGACGTCGTCGCGATGAGTGAGGGCAGCATCTCTGTCGCGACCGAGTGCGTTGCGCGAATCGATCAAGTTGTCCACACACTCCTGCCTCTTGCCGATGCGGCTACCGAGCCCGGCAAAGCCCTGGTGTGCCTTGTGGGACAGGACATTCGGGGCCAGAAGGGGCTTGCGGCTCAGGTCTTCAGGACGGTAGCGGACGTCAACGTGGAGATGATCTCGCAAGGCGCAAACGGCATTGCCATGAGCTTTGTCATTGACCAGCTACACGTGGCGCCATCTGTTCGCGCCCTGCACCGGCAGTTCTTTATGGACGCGGATCCTGCCTTCTTCGACACAGGTAGGAGCTCTGCGTCCTTGTGAAAACCATTATGTGTTCTTTACGCCGTGCCTTCTAGCTTGAAGAAGGAAGGCAGGGTCGTAACGTCCCTGTCGCAGGATGGAGAACGATGAAACATCAGCATTGGGTAAAGCTTGCAGCACCTGTGATCTTGGCGAGCAGCCTGGGATTTAACACCATGTCCGCGTTTGCGGCAGAGAAGGACACAGACCCCCTCCTGGAAGGACAAAAAGGGAGCAGCGCTCCGGTTCAAGTCACAGACGTACAACAGACGATTCGGGGCAATTTCTTTCAGCGGCTCGCACGTTTCTACGGCCAGGATTGGAAGGGCACGGCCAGCAGTGGTGCCGCTCCGGACCGGCGTGCTCTGGACGCGCCGTTAGATAGCCCTCCTTACCCGAGTTCCGATTGGGGCTACGGCGGCTCGCCCACTATCGGCGTTCCGGATGGCAACGTGTATCCCTTGATGACTGCGCTCCGCAAAGAGAAAAGCCGCATTAAGGTGTATGGCTGGGTTGCGCCAAGCTTCAACTACAGCACCTCGGACAAGAACAACTTCCCTGTTTCGTATGATGTCTTCCCGAACAGTGTCGTGTTGAACCAGGCCGTGATCTATCTGGAGCGGCTGCCGGATACGGTGCAGACAAAGCATTTTGATTTCGGCTTTCACCTAACGGCGTTCTACGGCAACGACTATCGCTTTACAACCGCGAAGGACTACTTGAGTCAGCAGTTACTGCAGAAGAACCGCCGTTATGGATTTGATCCTGTGCTGGAGTATGCCGACCTCTACTTCCCGGTAAAGCAGGGACTGAATATACGCATTGGGCGTTTTCTTTCGGTACCCGGCATTGAGGCGCAGCTTGCGCCCAATAATTACAACATGACGCACTCGCTGCTGTACACGATCGATCCATTTACCGACACAGGCGCGATCGCAACGCTAAAGCTCTCCAAGCAATGGATGGTGCAGGCCGGCATCTCTGCCGGACACGACGTGGCTCCCTGGTCTGATGACCGTAAGCCCTCCGCGATCGCTTGCCTCGACTACTCGACCGCAAGCAATCACGATAACTTCTATGCTTGCGCGAACGGCATTAACGATGGCAAGTACGCCTATAACAACCTGCAGCACTACGACGTTACCTGGTACCACAAGTTCAACGCCAAGTGGCACATGGCAACGGAAGCCTGGTATATGTACGAGCGCGACGTGCCGAACGTTGCCGGTAACGTAGCCAACCCCGTGGCGACGGAACTTGGTGCCAATGGCGCCATCTGCGCGGGCGGTCAGCAGCTTTGCACGGCTCCCGAATATGCCATTGTGAATTACATCAACCGCGAGATCAATCCGAAGTTAACTATTGGTTTTCGTTCTGACCTGCTGAATGACAAAAAGGGTCAACGTACCGGCATCGCGACGAAATATACCGAGAATACCCTCTATGCAACGAAGTATTTCGGCAGCACCGTCCTGCTTCGGCCTGAGATTCGTTTCGACCACTCCTGGGACAAGCCGGGCTACAACGCTGGCGCAAAGAGCAACCAGTTCTTCGCCGGTGCCGACCTGATTTATAAGTTCTAACTGTGAAACGGCCCAGTCGGCATCCTGCCGACTGGGCCGTTTCTCGTCTGGAGAAATAGATGACGCATCCCACCTTTGAACTAACGGTCGATCGTGGCAGGGTGGCGCGCTGGGCCGGATTGAATGAAACCGAAGTGCCTGCGGAGCGGCTCCATCGCACCATGTATAGCCACCAGCACTACCCTGTTCTCCGGATCAACACCCTCGGCAAGCGAGAACTCACCTGGATGCGCCAGGGATTGGTCCCCGCGTATGCGCACGACGAAGAGGGCGCAGAGACGCGTGAGGAGGCCCACGTGGAGAGCCTCACCTGTGTTTCCTGCTTTCGAAGTGCATTTCGGCGCAGAAGGTGCTTAATCCCGGCAGACCTGCTTACAGAGCTCAGACATGGGTCCGACCTAGGCAGTCCAGCTTGTTCGTTTGCTGTGAACTCCGGGAACATCTTCAGCATCGCCGGCGTGTGGGAGACCTGGGAGAACGACCAACATCACCAGATCCAGAGCTTCGCCGTCATCACCACGCTAGTCGCGCCCAGCTTGAGGAAACTGACTGATCGCATGCCGGTATTCATCAAGCTGCAGGATGAAGAAAAGTGGCTGAGAGCAAGCGACCGGCTCGAACCTCCGCTAGAACTTCTGCAACCGCTAGATACGGCGGAGCTCCAGGAATGGAAGCTGATGCCATGCCTGGCGGCGGCATAGCAACCAGAACGGCGACAGGTTAGATGGGGCACACCCACATCTCCAGGGAAACGCTCTCGCCGTCGTGGCAACAAGCGCATCGCGGCCTAAGTTGTCGGTAGATTGGCTCCGCAGGTAGGACTCGAACCTACAACCCTTCGGTTAACAGCCGAATGC
>CAXTJS010000016.1:0-7666 GCA_964244605.1 uncultured Terriglobus sp.
GCGACGGCTTTATCGTCGCGGAGTGGAGAAACCTGCTGTTTGCCCGGAGCGGCAACGGCTCTCAAAGGACAGCAGGTTTCTTCACTCCGCTACGCTCCGGTCGAAATGACGCTTCTGTGGGTACAACGCTCCGACTGAACACTTTGTGGGTGCTGCGCTTCGATTGCTTACCAACTTTGTGGGTGCGGCGCTCCGGTTGAGATGAAGCTTCATGGGCGGCACGTCCACGCGGACGCAGCCTAACTCGCCACCGCCAGCGTCACGGCGAACCAGTTCTTCTCATCCGTCCACGCCTTCGCGATCGCAAAATTCGCGGAGCCCAACATCGTGCGAATGCTCTCCATCGTGAACTTGTAGCTGTTCTCGGTGTGGATCGTCTCACCGGCCTCGAAGCTCACGTTCAGGTTGAGCGCGGGAATGCGCACTACCTGCCGGCGCGTGCTCTTCAGGTGCATCTCGATGCGGGAGTGCCCGCGGTCGAAGCAGGCCACGTGCCGAAACGCAGACAGGTCAAAGCTGGCGCCCAGCTCGCGGTTAAGACGTCGCAGCATGTTGAGGTTGAAGGCCTCCGTGACCGAATCGCTGTCGCAGTACGCGGCCTCAAGCACCGCCACGTCTTTCACCAGGTCGGTACCGAGTAGCAGGCTGTCACCGGGACGCAGTTGCGCGCGTAGATTGCGCAACACGGCCGTGGCTTCCTCCGGCGAGAAGTTGCCGATGGACGAGCCGATATAGAGCGCCAGCGTCGGCCCATTATGTGCCGGAATACTCAGCGTGTCCGTGACGTAGTTGGCCACCTGCGGGTGCACGGTCACACTGCTCAGCGTCTTCCCAATGCCGCTGCAGGCCTCGTCCATCGCCGCAGCGGAGACGTCGATGGGCAGGTAGTCTGTGCCACCCTGCGCGCGTACGGCAGCCGATAGCAGGATGCCTGTTTTCGTCGCGGTGCCGGCACCGAGTTCCAGCACGCGCAGCTTACCGGAGCCATCCGGCTGCACGTTGCCGTCATCCATCGCGCGCTGATAGGCGGCAAGGGCGGCGGCGATGATGCCGTCGGCATAGCCGGTGAAGATCGCGCGCTCCGTGCGTGTGAGGTAATACTCCGGCAGTTGCGTGATGCGCTCGAACAGCCGCGAACCCTGCGCGTCGTAGAAGAGCCACGCGGGCAGCCATTTGCGCTTTGCAGACAGGCCTGTGGACACAGCCGCAGCAACCGCAGAATCGACATCCGAAGAGACTGTTCGCGCAACAGCTTGTTCACGCACCGGTGCAGCTTTGTTGCCAGTCGTTTGGGAGAGCGGCTGCGTGCTCATGCCTACGCGAACGCCTCCGCAAGCCGGATGCCGGAGAACTGCCAGCGCGTTGCCGGTGAGAAGAAGTTGCGATAGGTATCGCGGATATGGCTGGCCGGGGTGACGCACGAGCCGCCACGAAGAATGACCTGGCTCGACATGAACTTGCCGTTGTACTCACCGAGCGCG
Source organism: uncultured Terriglobus sp. (assembly GCA_964244605.1). Classification (GTDB taxonomy): domain Bacteria; phylum Acidobacteriota; class Terriglobia; order Terriglobales; family Acidobacteriaceae; genus Terriglobus. The sequence goes on from CAXTJS010000016.1 coordinate 1,482, forward strand.
CCGGGCAGCGGCTTGTAGCCCGGGTAACCCGTGTAGGGCGAAGCCGTCCACTCCCACACGTCGCCATAGATTTGTGTCAGATCACGAGACGACGCAGGTTGCGGGTGCAACGTACCTCCCTCCAGAAGATTGCTTTGCGACCGCTCCCCTGTGACCGCCGAAGAAGCATGCTCCCACTCCGCTTCCGTTGGAAGTCGACAACCACGCCAGCGCGCATAGGCGTCGGCCTCAAACAGGCTGACGTGACACACGGGCGTTTGCAACATCTCGTCCATCGGCCGCCAGCCACCCAGCGTGAAGATGCGCCAGCCGTTCGGGTCATCCTGCGTCCGGTCCCAGTAAAGCGGCGCGCGCCAGCCCTCGGCTTCGACCGTGTTCCAGCCCTCTGAGAGCCACAGCTCCGGCCGGCTGTAGCCGTTGTCGTTCAGGAACTCGAGATACTCGCCGCACGTGACGAGGCGGTTTGCAAGGCGATACGACTGCAGGTAGACCGTGTGGCGCGGCGTCTCATTGTCAAAGGCGAAGTCGAGCGGGTCCGCCTCGTCGAGCGCGTACCCGATCTGCTGCAAGCCACCGTCAAACGCAATCCACTGCTGAGGTATGCCGATGCGCGAAACCGGCACGGCGGCTTCGGCGTAGACCGGGTGTGTGGGATTCGTGAAGAACGCGTGCTTGATGTCGGTCAGCGCGAGTTCCAGGTGCTGCTGCTCATGGTGCAGGCCCAGCACGATGCGCCGGAGCGCCTCTTCCGGCACGTCCGGGCTCTTGAGCAGCTGCGCGACCGCCGCGTCCACGTGTACGCGGTAGCTCAGGATGCTATCGAGCGACGGCCGTGAAAACGACGCGCGTAGCTTCTTCTCAGGGATCTCGCCGCCAAGCGACTTGTAGTAGCTGTTGAAGACCCAATGAAAGTCGGGATGGAACGGCCGATACCCCTGCGCGAACGGCGTCAGCACAAACGTCTCGAAGAACCAGCTCGTGTGCGCCTGGTGCCACTTGGTGGGGCTGGCTTCCGCGCAGGACTGCACCATCTGGTCTTCCGCGGTAAGCCTTGCACAGGCGGACGACGTGGCTTGCCGCACCTGCTCGTAACGGCGAAGGATCTCAGCGGCCCGGGTCTGGTTCCGCACCTCTGCCGCAGTCACTGCCGGATTCGGGATAGACGTTGCCATAGGATCTCCGTGGCTGGTGCGTGAGCGCCCGCTGCGTTCTCGCCATTTAGCTTCAACGCAGTATGACGGTGGTCGCCTCATTCGATGCGCAGCGCGCAAGCCCGACGTAGGTGGTTCCCGGAATTGTTGCACGCGCACGCCGCTGCTGACATCCATGGCCTTGTGCTAATTCGCGCCTGCGTTTCACGCCGCCGAAGGCCGCTTCTCCATCATGCGGGAACGGGTTAGACTGCACACAACCGGTGAACAGCAAGCGAGCAAGCCACCGGCGTGACGGCAAGCGAGGTGCGTCTTCCTACAGGCGTTTGACCGCAACCCTGACACACCCGTGACGCTCCGGCGTGAGCGCACTTCAGAACTGCGCGCCCACTCGTCGGCACTGGCGCGCTGTGCCGGTTCACTGCGAGCTTCCTCTTCAGGACTGCTGGGTGCTGTTGCCGCCTTGCTCGCACCCGAGACATGCCGCGCCTGCTCCCTGCCGCTGCTGCGGGCTGCTGCGTGGCCTGTGTGTGACGCGTGTCTTAGCAGCCTGCAGCCGACGGCTTACGCGGTATGCTGGCGCTGCGGAGACGCCATCGGCGTGGAAGCGCAGAGTGCCGCACGGCTCGTGCAGCCGGAAGCACTGCGCTGTGCATCGTGCCGCCAGGCAGACCCGCCGTTCGCCCGTGCCAACGCCTTCGCGGCCTATCGCGGCACACTTCGCCAGCTCATCCATCTGCACAAGTTTGAAGGCGTGCGTCCCCTTGCGGAACCGCTCGGCCGGCGGCTGGCCGATGCGATCGCGGTTGCCCATGGCCGGGAGCAACGACCGATGCTCGTCGTTGCGGTTCCTCTGCATCGCCGTAAGCGCGCGTTCAACCAAAGCGTTTTGCTCGCCGATGCAGCGCTGCGAAGTCTGCGTACTTCGCATCCGGAGTGGAAGTTAAAAGCAGCACACGATACCTTGCAGCGGGTGCGCCGGACGGACAGCCAAAGCCATCTGACGCCCGATAAGCGACGTGAGAACGTGCGAGGTGCCTTCCGGGCTGACGCCGTCCGCCTTCGCGGACAAGACGTACTGCTGGTCGATGACGTCTACACCACAGGAGCCACCGCCGCCGAGTGCACACGCACGCTGCTGCGTGCCGGTGCCGCGAGCGTCTGCGTCGTCACGCTGGCACGCGCGCACAAGCACAGCGACATGCCTGACGATGGCGACACCTTCGCCGTTGCTGCGTTCGGTCGCGAGCCGGGCCTACAGTACGAGATTGCAAAGCATGCAGAAGCAGGAGAGTGGAAGCAATGATGTCTGCCAAGTTGCGCAAGCAGAAGTCGCTGGTTAAATGCCATACGCTCGGCACCCCTGCGGGTACGGCACCGTCCCGTCCGCGTGGTGCTACGCCGCTGCAAACGCCCGTGCTCGTGTTGAATGCGTCGTATGAACCGATCAACATCTGCGGTGCGCGGCGCGCGCTTGTGCTGGTACTGAAAGGCGTTGCCCGCACTGAAGAGGAGCAGGGTTCCACGCTACACGCCGCCCGTGTGCGCATGCCGCTGCCCTCCGTTATCCGATTGCTGGAGTACCGCCGTATTCCGCACCAGACACGTGCGCTTTCGCGCAAGAACATCCTTCTGCGCGACCGCAACACCTGCCAGTACTGCGGCGCCGTACTCAACACGCATGAAATGACGCTGGACCACGTGTTGCCGCGTTCGCGCGGCGGTCTCTCCACCTGGGAGAACCTCGTGGCCTGCTGCCACGATTGCAACCGCAAAAAGGGCAACCAGCTGCTGCATGAACTGACTGACATGACGCTGGCGCGGGAACCGCGTCCGTTTTCACTGCATACTTCGCGTCACATCATGCGTATGCTTGGATCAGCCGATGCGAACTGGAGAAAGTATCTCTACTTCGAGGCGTAACGGCAGACAAATTGTCGCCTCCCTGCCTGGAAGACCACCTATGGCGCGGCTTCGACTGCTACCCCTCTAGTTGTTAGATAGTTAACCTTGTTATTACTTCAGTAATATTACTGGATACACACTTTGTAGCGGAAGACTACACAATAGACGCAGAGGTGCTGCCCCTTTAGTGTGATTCTTGCCTGGCCGAACAGCTCGCCAGAGGGAGACCACACCGATGAAGCACACCGTCCGCACCGCCGCCTTCGCCCTCATCCTTGCCGCCATCGCCACAGTCGCGTCGCTCCCCACGGCCGTTCAGGCAGCAACCGTGAAGCCGGCACCCAAGCCGACAGTGCAGCCGAGTGCTTCGCCCGATTCTCACCCGGTGCCGAACTGCCCGATCAACGATCCGAATGGCTGCGGTATCTACAACTAGGACGACCGCGATAGACGTTCGCTGATCGGCAAAGAAGCTTGGTATCCTCGAAGTCTCAGAGGAGAACCAAGCTTTTGTCGTTTCATGGCTGGAATCTTTTGCTCAGCAGCTTAGAAGCATTCTTGGCTGTGATCACGCTTGGCGTGCTATTCCGAGCACGAGCCTTGAAAACATACTGGCCCCTTCTTGCGCTAGTGACTAGTGGCATTGTGCCGTTTTTTCTACTTCTATGGATTCGCACCTATCGGATACTTTCCCCGATCACCGCATATCAGACATACTTCTTCACATTCTGGGCTCTGTATGCGGTTGCTGCAGTCTGCTCCGCAATTATGACTTACACAGTCTTCCACGAGGCGCTTAGGCCTCTCAAGGGCCTGCAAACCCTCGGCAGCATCATGTTCCGCTGGACAGCCGCAATCTCTTTGGCGGTTGCAGTTGGAGCTGCCTTGCTGCCAAGTTCAGATCTCTCAAGCGGCATCTCGATAGCGGTAAGTCAACTTCTACGCTGCAGCGGCATTATTGTTCTTAGCTTGATAATGTTTGTGGGTTTCTCGATCCGGCCTTTAGGCCTGAGTATTCGAAGCAGAGTCTTCGGTGTAGGCGCAGGTGTAGGCTTGATCGCCTTCTCAAACATAGTACAAGCAGGTTACTTTTCTCGACATACAGGTCTCTATAGTGCCTTAGGCCGGATTGAAACTGTTTTCCAGTGTTCCGCCGAGCTAATCTGGATCTACTACTTCCTGGTGCAGGAGCCACAACGCAAATTCGTTCTACTCCCTACCACCTCACCCTTCCATGCCTGGAACCAGATCTCCGAGATACTCGGCCACGACCCAGGGTACGTTGCCATCGGAGGCGTACCGCCTGAGGCATTCTCCGCTGCTGAGCTCGACATCTTTGGCCGCGCGTCCGCCAACATGGCGGTTGCCGATGAAGCTGCAGCCAGAGTCAGGGCATATGCGCCCCTTCGTAAGTCGGCCGTGCTGCAGAGTCCGGAAGACGCAGAGCAGCAGCGTATCGCCAACGCACAGGGTGCGGAACGTCTGATGAGAGCGTTCGGGCAGGATGCTTAAAGCATTCGCCTCAGCTGTAAGCTCTCATAGCTCCCTGCCCAACAGCATCATTTCGACCGGAGCGACGGCTTTATCGGCGCATAGCGGAGAAACCTGCTGTTTGCTCGAGGCAGCGACGGCTCTCAAAGAAAAGCAGGTTTCTCCACTTCGCTGCGCTCCGGCCAAAATGACGCAGCATAGGTTGGCGAGAGTTAAGGGCTAAACTCGCCTGACAAGCGAGGCACTGCAGGCACACACACGCATACAATAAAGGCCGCCCCGAAGGGCAGCCTTTGTTGTCATCGCAACATCGGCTTACCGCTCCGAGCGCTTCCAGTTCAGCAGGTCGCCCAGCGTGGTGGAGGACGAAGAGCCGGAGGACTGGTTTGACGAACCGGAACCCGAGCCAGGCTGCTTGTAGCTTTCCACCTCTTCGCGGCTGGCCTCTTCGCCGATACCGCGCAGGCTCAGGCCGACCTTCTTCTCTTCCGGGCTCATCTTCACGATCTTGAACTCGTGCTCTGACCCGACTTCGAGGTTGACCTGCTTATGCTGGTCGTCCACGGCTTCTGAGATGTGGCAGAGACCCTCGACACCCTCGGCCAGCTCGACAAATGCGCCGAACTGCGCGGTACGAAGCACCTTGCCCTTGACCACGTCACCGGTGCGGTGCTGCGCGAAGAAGGTATCCCAGACATCGGGCTCGAGCTGCTTCACGCCAAGCGAGAGGCGGCGGTTCTCCGGCTCGACGCCGAGAACGATGGCCTTCACCTTCTCACCCTTCTTCAGAACTTCAGACGGGTGCTTCACACGCTTGGTCCAGCTCAGGTTGCTCACGTGAACGAGGCCGTCAATGCCGTCCTCAATCTCAATGAACGCTCCGAAGTCGGTGAGGTTGCGAACACGGCCCTCGACGGTCGCGCCGATGGGGTACTTGTTCTCAAGCTGCTCCCAGGGATTGTCCTGCAGCTGCTTCATGCCGAGCGAGATGCGACGGTCGTTCGGGTTCACCGCGAGGATGATGGTCTCAACCTCATCACCCGGCTTGACCATCTTTGACGGATGCTTCATCCGCTTGGACCACGTCATCTCGGAGACGTGTACCAGGCCCTCAATGCCCTGTTCCAACTCGACAAACGCGCCGTAATCGGTCACGGAGAGCACACGGCCCTTGACCTGCGCACCGATCGGGTAGCGCTCGGTCGCATCAAGCCACGGGTCAGGCGTGAGCTGCTTGAAGCCGAGGGAGACGCGCTGCTTGTCCTTGTCGAACTTCAGCACCTTCACCTGAATGTCGTCGCCAACCTGCACAAGGTCGCGCGGGTGCGTGAGCCGGCCCCAGCTCATGTCGGTGATGTGCAACAGGCCGTCCAGACCGCCGAGGTCGACGAACGCGCCGTAGTCGGTCAGGTTCTTCACCACGCCGGTCAGGATTGCGCCCTCTTCGAGGGTCTGCAAAGTCACATCCTTGCGGCTGTTCTGCTCTTCCTCGAGGATCTCTTTGCGCGAGATGACGACGTTGCCGCGCTTCTTGTTCAGCTTGATGACGCGAACATCGATCGGCTGGCCGAGGTACGTGTCGAGGTTGCGCACGGGGCGGATCTCAACCTGCGACCCCGGCAGGAATGCCTTCACGCC
>CAXTJS010000016.1:7676-14704 GCA_964244605.1 uncultured Terriglobus sp.
TGTCGACGGTGAGGCCGCCCTTGACGCGCGACAGGACCGTTCCGGTAACCGGCGTCTTGTCGGCCGCGGCCTTTTCAAGCTGGTCCCACAGGCGGTGGCGCTGTGCCTTCTCATAGCTGACGAGATAGCCGCCCTCCTGCTCCTCACGCTCCACTACCACTTCCACCGCATCGCCCACGGCAAGCTTGGGCTCACCAGTGTGGTCCAGGACCTGTTCCTTGGGGATGAGACCTTCGCTCTTCAGGCCGATATCGACCACCACGTGCTTGTCGGTGATCTTGATGACGGTACCCGTAACGACCTTGTCCTCTTCCATCGCGGCGGAAGCGGCAGCCTTGTCTTCGGCCTGCTCGCGATCGAAGCTCTCGAGCGCGGCGGCGAAGTCGGCAGCATCGTAGTCCACGTCATCGGCACCGGTTGCAGCCTGCAGGTTGGCGGCAAAACCGGAGACGGGCGCGGAAGCAACGGCCGGGTCAGGCGTAACAAGGTGGTTTGCGCCAACCGCAGGGTCGGCAACGGGATCGGTCACCGGGCCATTGGCTTCGGTGCTGTGAATGGTTTCGACCGTGCCTTCGGGGGAGGCGGCGGTTGCGTCGGTGGGCATGGTTTCCAGTTCGGTGCTCAGGGGTTTGCTCTCGGTTTCAGGATTGAAATGGTGCTTCATCAAACTAGACGCTCATGAAGCGGGCTCGGTCGCAGGCTGTCTTCGCAGGTCGTGTTCTGCCGACAAAATAGCGCGGCCACCATCGGCCACGTGAAGTGCGGAGACGAAATGTGCGGAGTAGCCAGCGGACCGTGTCTCGCTCAAGCTCATTCGAAGTATAGACCTGTTGAAAAGGCATGGTCAACGCGTTAGCGCTTACGCGGGATGCGAATACCGCCGCCACATTGGGCCACACTCGCCCAAACAGCGCGCTGGCAGGCACACCTATACTGCAAGGGTATGGACCGCCTGTGGACACCGTGGCGATACGCGTATATCACCGGCGACAAGGGCCGCCGGCGCAAGGGTGTGCCCGAAGCGCTGGACAGCTACCCGGACGACCACGACTCCGTCTTTCTAAACCTGATCGGGGCGGTGCGCTGGGCGGCGGATACGGGCTTCTGCAGCCCTCTTGAGGCGGGAAAGGCCGGCCACATCGTACTGCAGGGTGAGCACCATTTCGTGTGCCTGAACGCCTTCCCCTACAACTCCGGCCATGTGATGGTGGTGCCTTACGAGCGCGTGGACAGCCTGGCTGCTTTATCGCGAGAGAGCGCGGCGGAGATGATGACTCTCGCTCAGCAGATGGAAACAGCACTGCGCGAGACTTACCATCCTGACGGCGTGAACATCGGCATCAACCTGGGCGAGGCCGCCGGTGCCGGCGTGGCCGAACACCTGCACATGCACCTGTTGCCACGCTGGTTCGGCGACACCAACTTCATGACGGTGATCGGCGAAACACGCATCTTGCCGGAGCAGCTGGACGTGACCTGGGAGCGTCTGCGTAAGAGCCTGAAGCTGCCCATCTCCTAATCTCCAAATGTCTTCTCACGATTCCTGATGCGCCCCCTAAACGTCATTCCGACGGAGCGCAGCGGAGTGGAGAAACCTGCTTCTTCTTTGAGCATCGTCACCACTTCGGGAAAACAGCAGGTTTCTCCGCTCCGCGACGATAAAGCCGTCGCTCCGGTCGAAATGACGCCTTAGGAGCCAAGAGCAGCTTCCCGTATGTGTGCAGGTGTGCCCCATGTCCCGCATCTGGGACATGGGTTTGCTAAAGCCACCCATGCCCGAAAATCCGGACATGGGGCACACCTCTGTTGCTGGAAGCTGGCTGAGACGTCCGCTGGCACAGCTTACGGAACAAGCACGCCTCCCACGGTGTCTTCAGCACAGCCTCATCTGCTCTCGCAGAAAAGAGTCTGCCGTGTTCGAATCCGCCTTAGTCGAGTCCTCAGGCAAGCTGAAGTCGAAGTCCAGATACTGGATGCTTGCGACGTTTGCCTTCAACCTTATCGTCCTGACCGTGATGGTCCTCATCCCTTTGCTGAACCCGGAGGCGTTGCCGAAGACGGCACTGGCCGCACTGCTTACGGCGCCGCCACCTCCACCGCCTGCCGCGCCGCCTGCACCGACTCACGTCATGATGACGAAAGCAGTCGCCGCACTGGACCCGATGACCGCGCCCACACACGTGCCGCGCACCATCAGCATGGCAAACGATGCGCCGCCTCCCGTCGCGCAGGGTGTGGTGAGCGGTTCCACAATGGGCGCGGACAACGGCGCGCCCGGCGGCGTGTTCACCGGCCTCGGCCTTACCGAAGCACCGGTCGTGGTGACCAGGCAGCCCGAAAAGCCAAAGCAGACCGGCCCGGTGCGTGTCTCCAGCGGAGTGGCCGCAGGGCAGCTGCTGACAAAGACCACGCCAACTTACCCGGCGATCGCCAAGGCTGCGCATGTGTCCGGAGCGGTCGTGCTGCACGCCATCATCTCGAAGAGCGGCACCATTGAAAGTCTGCAGGTCGTCTCAGGCCCTGAGATGCTGCGGGCAAGCGCGCTGGACGCAGTACGCCAGTGGCATTACAAGCCGTACCTGCTGAACGGCGAGCCAACAGAGGTAGACACAGCCGTAACCGTGAACTTCTCATTCGGCGGATAACTGCAGGTGTCCGCCAAGCGGCGTGTCCGCGTGTTGATGTGTGGCTTAAGCACGTGGACCGCACCATTTTGAAAGGCGGGCTCGACGGAGTGAGGATGGCTGCCCAAAGCTTCACCCGGAGGCCGCTTGCAGTAACATCAACGCAACCGCTCAAGGTATTCGCCACAGGAGAAACGTGTCGCAGCTCAACAGCTTCGGTAGGTTGTCGCGTGTCTATGAGCATGCCGCTCTTGCCCTTACGGCACTCCTGTCGATCCTCTTCCTGATCTTCGCCGTGGGCTCGTTGCGCTGGCCCTGGATGAATGACGCGCAGGTCTTTCACTATGTCGTTTTTCTCATTGGCCGCGGGCTTTCTCCGTACCGGCAGATCATCGACATCAATCTGCCGGGCAGTTACGTCTCCGAGTGGATTGGCATGCATCTGGCCGTCGACACCGACCTGAGTTACCGTCTCTACGACCTTGGGCTGCTGCTCGCACTTACCGCCGCTGCAACGGTCATCGCCAAGCCGTATCACTGGTTTGCCGGCGTCTTTGCAGGCCTTCTGTTTGCTCTCATCCACGGCTCGGAAGGGCCATGGATGCTTGCGGAACGCGACTTTGTCATGGCTGTGCTGCTGCTGTGGGCTTACGCCTTCGCCTTTCTTGCCGTGCGTCAACGCAGGGCTGCATGGCTCTTTGCGGCTTCGCTCGCGATTGCATGCGCGGCGACACTGAAGCCCTTCGCCCTGCTGTATGCCTGTGCACTTTTACCGCTGGCTTGTCGCCGTCACCTCTCAGCGTCGCGCGACTACGAACGCGCGTTAAAGAAGGCCATCATCGCAGTGAGCGCAGGCTTTGCTTTCGCTTTCTTGGCGTTGCTGGCCGCTCTTTTGTGGAGGCAGTCACTTTCTGCCCTGCTCTCCCGCAGCATCGCCCTGGCCGGTTTGTACCGCAGCTTGCATGAGTCAGACTTTGCTTACATGTTGCATCACAGCACGCCGCGCGGCCTGTACTTCCTGCTTCCGCCGGGAATATATCTTGCGTGACACAACACGGTGGCGAGACTGGCATAGGCTCAGCCTGCAGATAGGTGTCCTTCTCGGCTTATTCTCCTACGCGCTGCAGAGTCGTGGGTTCGTCTACCACCGCTATCCATGGGTAGCCTTTGCCTTGCTTTGGCTTGCGATCGAAGCCGCCGTCGTTCTGTACCCGGCGCCCTCAGTCAGTGAAATTAGTACTCAACCGACAAGGACCCGAATTTATTTGCGGTTTGGCATGCACCGCATGCTTGCGCTCGCTATCTTGCTCGTTGGCAGCCTTGTGATCGCGCCGTTCTACTTGACGCGCGTTTTCACAGTTGCTTCTGGCAATGACTTCGCCCTCACCCTTGTTGACGACATGCGTCATCTTGCCCATGCGCAGCCACAGTTGGCACTGGATGGCCACGTGCAATGCCTTGATGGTGTTGCCGGCTGCTATAGCGCGTTGTACCGGCTCGGTCTGCAGCAAAGTACGGGCGTCATGGGCGACCAGCTTTTCTTTCAGGACACCGCAACAGCCGCAGTCTCACAATACCGGAGCAGCTTCTTGCAGGTCATTGCAGATGATCCGCCTGCCGTCTTTATCGAGACGAATTACTGGTACGGCGGGCCGCAGAGTTTTGCCAAAACTTCAGCGTGGCCTGCTTTTGATCAGTGGCTCCACATGCACTACATACTCTACTTACAGCGAAAGTTTCCAATGCGGCCAAACGAGCAAGAGCCGATTGGTTACCAGATCTACTTATACAAATCGTGAGTAATAGCTAGTGTGGCGCGGACACCACGACCCGACCGCGGCATGCAGTAAACGGTTGTGAAGAGGTATCGAGCAGACGATAGCCGTTCCCCGTCTCACGGACTTGCACGTAGTAGTTCCCACCGGGCGCGTGGCTCTTGTTGTCCGCCGAGTAGACCTCGGTCTTTACTTCTACCTGATACCGCTTTGCGTCATCGCAAGCCCGCACGTCGCCGTAGGAGAGCATCGGCACTTTCATGGCTTCGTCTTCTGACTTGTTTCGGAACGTGAGTGTGTCCCACATGCGCCAGGTGGCGGAACCCGGTGCGGCATCCGTGAACAGCTTCGCCTCATCACGCGGCATGCCGATCCACTCTGAGACGGACTCGCGCGCGTTCATGCCGATCGGCAATGTGCGCTGCATGTTGCCGCCGACCAGTGCGTAACGCAGGATGCCGGTTCGGCTGATCGCTTCGCCGATATGGTCGTCGGTGCTGGTGCGGATCTCAAAGCCATCTTGCGTCGGCTTGAGCGTGAACATCTCGTCCGCGCGGCGGTACTGATGTTCGCCGTGCCAGAACGGTTTGTCGGTCGCGCCTGTCGGGTTCAACTCGAACGTATCCATGGAAAAGCCGCTCTCCGTCGAGCTGCACCATGGCGTGCCGTGCGTGACCAGCAATACCGGATGACCATTGCGCGATGGTTGCAGCAGCCTGGTCTCGACGCCGTCGCCAAAGGCCGCACTTACCTGCTTGTAGGGCGCCGCCTGCCAGCGCAGGATGCGACGCCAGTTGCCGCCCCCGTTGCTGTAAACGAGCAGAATATGATCGTCGCCACATTGAACATCAAAAGCCTCATCGACGAGCAGGTAGCCCGGCAGTGGCTGTGAGGCCGTCGCGGCAAGCTCGCCACCGTAGGCGCCCTTGATCGGCGTGGTGAAGTCATCCGGATTCGGCGAGCTGGCTGCGGCCGGCGGCATCTTGCCTGCGGGAATGCCGGCCTTCAAAGCTTGCTGCACCTGCGCGGCATTGGCCGAGCCCGGCTGCGCCGCGAGCAGGTCATCGGTCAACTGGACGAGAGCGTCTTTGAACGATGGCAGAAGTTCTTGCGCGCCCGCAGGCACGTCCGTGTCTGACTGCGGCGCGCCTACATTCAACAGATCGGCTTGTATGCGGGCAGCAGAAGCGGCATCTGTGCTGGTGTGCGCGGGGCTTCCGCTCGAAGGAGCTGTGCCTTTGTCACGGTGTTTGCAACCACATAGGAGTGAGAGGCCAAGAAGCACGGACGGAACAAGAACGCGTCGCATGCTGATAAGGATGCAAGTACACGTACAAAACGGCAAGAGCGCGGCTGACTTCGCCGCGCTCTTTGGCTTTCTGCACTGCTCTTAGAAGGAGTCGTCTTCGCCGTAGTCGGTGAAGAACTTGCCCTCGTCCTCATTCACGACCGCTGCCTGCTTCTGACCCGGAACGTAGTTCGGGTCGTCAGACTTGACCGTGACCTTGACGTGTGCCGAGGTTTCGCGGAAGAGCTTGACCGGCACGTGAAACTCGCCGAGCTGCTTGAGCGGCTCTTCGAGCTGGATCTTGCGGCGGTCGATCTCGAAGCCCTGCTTTGCGAGCTCGGCCGCGATGTCCTGCGTGGTGACCGAGCCGAAGAGCACGTCGTTCGCGCCGACCTTGCGCTCGAATGTGAGCTCGACCGCGTTGAGCGTCTCGGCCTGCGCCTGTGCCGCTGCCTTGTCCTTGACGGACTTGCGCACGGCCGATTCCTTCATCTGCACGATAACGGCCTTGTTCGCGACGGTGGCTTCGATGGCCAGCCGCTGCGGCAAGAGGTAGTTGCGTCCGTAGCCGGTGGCTACCTTGACGACGTCGCCGCGGTGACCGAGGCTGTCGACGTCTTCCTTCAGAATGACTTCCATGTTTTCTCCTTGAGAAGCGGCCGGCTCGCGGCGGCTTCTTTGAAAGGGCACGGCTTCAGCCGTGCCACTTTCGTGGGCTAAATAAGGGGCTTTAGCCCCGGAGGTTAGTACTTCGCGGCGAACGGCAGCAGGGCGATGTTGCGTGCCTGCTTGATGGCCTGCGACAACTGGCGCTGGTGCGTGGTGCACACGCCGGTGAGGCGGCGCGGCGTAATCTTGCCACGCTCGGCAATGAAGCCTTGCAGCAGACGCACGTCGCGGTAGCTGATCTGGTCGATCTTCTCGACGCAGAACTTGCAAACCTTCTTGCGGCGGAAGAACTTGCGGCCACCGCCGCCGGGTCCGCCTGCAGGACGCGGAGGACGCGGCCCGGAGTTGGAGCCCTGGTACCCGCCCTGCGACGGTGCAGGCGCGGAAGCTGTTGCGGTGCTGGTTGTTTCGTCAGCCATGGCTGATATGTCCTTTCGAGCGGGAGGCGTGCTCCCGGCTCCGGTTCGGCGATCTCGTGCTCCGGGGCTGCGAGGAACCCCATGAACCTGGCCTGGTGGCCGGGAAGCAGAACATCGCGGGTGTTGCGAAAACAGCGGTGCGCTTCAAGTGCACTGCGGAAGTCGTTACGCTACAGCCGGCTCCGCAACTGGTTCAGCAGCAGGGGCAGCTTCGGTCGTGGCGGCGGCAGCGGCCGGCTCAGCGGCGGCAACC
>CAXTJS010000016.1:14714-27843 GCA_964244605.1 uncultured Terriglobus sp.
ACCGGTGCCGGGGTGGGCTCGCGCTGCGTGGAGGTCTTCACCTTGGTGTCGCGGATGGCCTTGATCTTGGCGAGGCGCTTGTTCTCCTCGTCCGTGCGCACGGTGATGAACTTGATCACCTGCTCCGTCACGCGCAGGCGGCGCTCCAGCTCGGCGACCAGCGGGCCGTCGGCGGAGATGTGTAGCAGGATGTACTGGCCGTCCTGAAACTTGCGCACGATGTAGGCGAGACGGCGGCGGCCCAGCTTCTCCACCTGCTTGACTTCACCACCGCCGTTGGTCACGACTGCGGAAAAGCCCTCAATCAACTTCTCAAGGTCAGCCTCTTCGATGTCCGGGCGGACGATGAACATGACTTCATAAGTACGGTTCATGTATCTACTTTCTGCGGGATGTATGCCCCGCACCTTCGCAGTGGAAGGTATGGAAGTTATGCGCCGCGATGCGGGCTGACTTACAAACAGCTAAGTCGGCATTACCTCATCACGGCGGTTGAACAGGTTCATGGCCGGGCCGATGCCCTTGGCCACGATCGTTTCGACCGCCTCTGCGGCACGGTCGAGAGCCTCGTCTAACCTCGCAAGATCAGCCTTGCGAAGCGGTTGCAGCAGGTAGTCGGAACCGCCTGCTCTGATCTCGCGTCCGTCCGGTGCGGAGCCTCGCCCCACTCCGATCCGCACGCGGATCCAATCCTCGGTACCGAGCGCACCGGTGATGGACTTCACACCGTTGTGCCCGTTGCTGCTGCCGTTTGCGCTGAGCTTGATCCTGCCCAGTTCAAAGGCCAGCTCGTCGTAGAGCACGATCACGTCGCTCTTCGGGTCGAGCCCGTATTCCCCAGCCAGCGCGGCGACTGCGATGCCGCTCAGGTTCATAAACGTCTCCGGCTTGGCCAGCAGGCACTCTTCGCCTGCGATCACGGCTTTGCCGGTAAGTGCACGGCTCCGGCGGTTTGCCATGGCCGCACCGCGGTCTTCTGCGATGCGGTCGATGGCAAGAAAGCCGGCATTGTGCGGTGTGAAGGTGTACTCCGGACCCGGATTGCCAAGACCGACGATCAGCTTCACAAGGGTGCTCCGCAAAGTAGAAAGTGAAAAGTGGAAAGGAGTACGAAGAGAACCGCCTCCAATTAGCCTTCCACTTTCTACCTTGAACTTTCTACTTTTTGGGCGCGGCTGCCTGTGCCTCAGGCTTGCCCTTGCCCTTGGTCACTTCGGGCTCGGCTGCGGCGGGCGTTGCGCTCTCAAGCGTTGCGTCTTCCTTGATGCTGGCGATGTGCGCCACGGTCGCGTTCTCGTCTTCAAGGAACTTGATCGAGCCGGAGTGCGGCAGGTCCTTGATGTGGATGGAGTCGTTGAGCGCAAGCTCGGTCACGTCGAGTTCGAGCGAGCTCGGGATATCGCCCGGCAGGCACTCAATCTGCACTTCGCGCAGCGTCTGCTCGAGCACGCCACCCTCAAGCCGGACACCCTTGGCGGAACCCGTGAGGAAGACCGGCACGGAGACACGCATGGCCTTGTCCATCGCGATGCGCTTCAGGTCGATGTGCAAGAGCTTGCCCTTGATCGGCTCGTACTGCCAATCCACAATCATGGCCTTGGTCGCGGCAGAATCCGCGATGTCCATGTCGAAGATGGTGTTGTGACCGGTCTCGGAGTGAAGAATCTTGAGGATCGTCTTCGGGTCGAGCGTAATAGCGACCGACTCCTGACCTGCACCGTAAAGCACGGCGGGGATGAGTCCGGAGACGCGAACGCGGCGTGCCGCATTCTTGTTGAACTTGCCGGTGCGTACTGTTGCTTTTACTGCTTCTGGAATTGCCATTTACTTTCCTTTCGGGCATGCGAGTTCAAGGTAAAAAGTTCAAAAGTAGAAAGTCTTGAACCTTACCGAGAACCTACGCACTCCCTTTGCGGTTTACTGCGGTTGTGTTGCGTCTTATTAAGAAGGCCAACGGCACCTTCCACTTATCACTTTCTACTTTCCACTTACGAGAAGAGTGTACTAACACTCGTCTCCATGTGAATGCTTTCAATGGCGCGGCCAAGCAGACCGGCCACCGAAAGAACTTTAATTCTGCCCGTGGCGGCGGCTTCGGGCCGTAACGGGATGGTGTTGGTGACGACCAGCTCTTTCAGGTTGCTGGCTGCGATGCGCTCTACCGCGGGCCCCGAGAGCACGGCGTGCGAGGCACAGGCGTAGACCTGATCTGCCCCGTTTGCGAGCAGCGCATCGACTGTCTTGGTAAGCGTTCCTGCCGTGTCCACGATGTCATCGAGGATGATGCAGGTGCGGCCGCGTACATCGCCGATGACGTTCATCACTTCGGTCACGTTGATGTCGGTGCGGCGCTTGTCCACGATGGCCAGCGGCACGCCGAGTTTTTGCGCGAAGAAGCGGGCACGCTCCACGCCGCCCGCGTCCGGCGAAACCACGGTGAGGTTAGGCAGGTTCAGGTCGCGGAAGTAGCCGACCAGCACCGGCGAGGCGAAAAGGTGGTCAACCGGGATGTTGAAGAAACCCTGGATCTGCGCGGCGTGCAGGTCCACCAGCAGTGCGCGGTTTGCGCCGGCGGTCTGCAGGATGTCGGCGATGAGCTTTGAGGTGATGGCGACGCGAGGGCGGTCTTTGCGATCCTGCCGCGCGTAGCCGTAGTACGGCATCACGACGGTGATGCGCCCGGCTGAGGCGCGCTTGAGCGCATCGATCATGATGAGCAGTTCGATCAGGTTTTTCTCAACGGGAGCGCTGGTCGGCTGCAGCACAAAGACGTCGGCACCACGCACGTTCTCAAGCAGTTGGAAGTGGATCTCGCCGTCTGAGAAGCTCTGCAGCTTGGTCTGGCCGAGCGGTACGCCGAGGAAGGCGCAGACCTCTTCACAAAGCGGACGGTTGGCGGAACCGCAGAAGATCTTGAAGCGCTTGTCGTCCGCCAGTCGCGACGAACGCTTACGCTCTGGTGCGGGCGCGGCGTTCTTTGGCTGCTGGGCCGGCGGCGCGGGCGGGGCCGGAGCGGCGGGTGCCGGCGGTGCGGCAGTCGGTTCTGTGGCAAAAAGCGTGGGCATGTCTTGCTGCGGAGTCATGTGCGGTGCGTCCTTCCAAGCTGGTTAGCGTTGGTGAAAGCTGCTGCCGTGATGTCCTGCCGATCCCCTTTCGCCAAAGCTGAAACACTGCGCCAGCGAGCGAATCGGCACCCTGCAAGTCTCGGCAAGAAAGCCGCCGAAACCGCAATGTGTTGGCTGGGCGACCAGGATTCGAACCTGGACAAAGTGCTCCAAAGGCACTTGACCTACCGTTAGTCGATCGCCCAACTTCCCGCCCGGACGGTTCTCCGGCGGAAGACTGCCAAAACCAGTGTACGAAACTCTCGCGCCGTGCCGACGTAATCTCTAGGATTCGTCGAACATCGACGACCAGTACGCCTCGCGACCGACGGTGCCCGTAAGAAAACACCGTGCACCGCTGCGGAGCGACTGGATGCGCTGCCGGGCCGCTTCTGCGTCCGCTTCGGTCCGGTAAAGGCCAAAGAGCGAAGACCCGGAGCCGGAAAGCATCGCCACCAGCGCGGAACCGGCACGCGGTTCGCCGGTGCGCAGTTCAATGGTGCGGCTTTCCCCGGGAGGAACCGACTCGTCGCCCTGAAGGGCGTGCTTGATTGCGCGCAGGGAGGGGTGCTGCTGAAAGACGACCTCTTCAAAGTCGTTTTCGATCCCGGTGCGGACAAGCGCGAGAAGAGAACTCCCGGCCAGGTCCCCAGCGGTCATCGATGACACATTGCCGTCACCGCCTGCCCCGGGGACACCGGAGGCGCCGGTCTGACCAGACCCAGGCTGCTTGCCCGGGATGGCCTGCCCTGCCGGTGTGAAGGCGGAGGCGTAGACGCGGCTCGACTCGTTAAGTCTACTGTGCGCGGCTTCCGGGGTCAATTGCGTGATCTGCGCGTCCCATGCGCGAAAGGCAGCAGGCGTTGACGACCCAACGCCCGGCGCGACGATGAGGCACGGCAACGACGGCAGGTCCGGGTAGGGCAGCACCAGCTCGCCGCGATTGTGCGCGTAAACCGTGCCGCCGATCAGGAACAGCGGCACGTCTGACCCAACGCGCTCCGCGATGCGCAGCCGCTCCACGGGAGCGAGCGACAGGCCAAGCTGCCGCTCCAGCCCGAGCAGCGCCGCGGCGGCGTTGGCCGAGCCGGCACCCATGCCGCCCTGCGGCGGCAGCTTCTTCTCAAGGTGGATACGCACGCGTGCATCGACGCCTAACTGCGCAAGCGCTGCCGCCACGATGCGGTAGGCGGTGTTGCGGCTGTCCGTCGGCACACGCGGTTCGTTCGAGGTCAGCGTGATCTCTGTTGCTGGAGCAGGCTCTGCCTCCACGGTCACGCAGTCATGCAGGGCAAGCGTCTGGAACAATGTCGTCAGGTGATGAAAGCCGTCAGGCCGCGGCGGCCCGATGCGCAGTCCGAGGTTGATCTTGCAATGGGAACGGACGACGGTCGCGGCCATGTGCCCCAGTGTAGAGCGCGTCGCTTGCCAGCATCCCGTAACATGGGCGATGCCTGCGCTCAGTATCTTGAATTTTCAACACGGACGAACGCAGCCCTGAGCGAGTCGAACGTTTCACAACAAAGTGTGGGCTAATCTTTCCGCACTTGCGTATAGCCATGCAGGACCTCTTTTGAAACGCTCGCAACTGCTCTTCTTGCCGTGCCTCGCAGCCGTTACCGCGGCCTTTGCAGAACCTGTTTCTCAGCAGACCACCCAGCCACAGCCCCAGGCCGCACGCAACATCGGTATTCCGCAGACCGGTGGACAGGGCCTGCGCCTGACCGTGCCGCAGATCGATCACGACCTATCGCTTGCCGACTTCGACGGCATGAAGCCGAAGGCGGCCTTGCGCGACAAGCTCGCCTTTGCCAGCGAGTTCGTGCAGAACCAGCCCGCGGACGGCAAGCCGCCCACCGAGCGTACCGAGGCCTATCTTGGCCGCACCGCGACCACCTTCTTCGCGGCGTTTGTCTGCTACGACAGCCGCGTCTCCACCATTCGCGGCCATCTCTCGCGCCGCGAGAACATCGGCGCGGACGACTCTGTCGGCCTCTTGCTTGACCCCTTCCAGGACCGCCGGCGCGGCGTGCTTTTTCAGCTCAACCCTGAGGGCGTGCAGGCCGACGCGAACTACGTCGACAACGACGATCCCGACTACAGCTACGACCAGGTATGGAACAGCGCCGCGCGCCGCACACCCGAGGGCTGGATCGCCATCATGGCCATCCCGTTCCGCAGCATCCGCTCACGCAGCACCGCGCCGGAGTGGGGTGTGGTGCTGTCACGCAGCCTGCCGCGCAACAGCGAAACCGACTACTGGCCGCGCATCTCGCAGTCCATCAGCGGCACGCTCACGCAGGAGGGCACGCTGCTGGGCATGGAGGGCGCGACCTCGCACAACATCCAGATCAACCCCTATGGCCTGGTACACCGCATCAAGGAGCTGGACACCGACAACCCGCTGAACCCCTTCTTCAGCAAGCGCAACTTTGCCGGCACGGTGGGCGGCGACATCAAGGCCGTCATCAAGGACACAATCGTGCTCGACGGCACCATCAACCCTGACTTCAGCCAAATCGAGTCGGACCAGCCGCAGTTCCGCGTCAACCAGCGCTACGCTATCTTTTATCCGGAGCTGCGACCGTTCTTTCTGGAGAACTCCAGCTACTTCGACACGCCGATCACGCTGCTCTACACCCGCTCCATCATCAATCCGGAGTTCGGCGCACGCGCTACCGGCAAGATCGGCCACACCAACATCGGCTTCCTCACCATTGACGACCGCGCACCCGGCACCTTCGTCGCAGAGGACGACCCGCTGCACGGCAAGCGCGCCCTCACCACCGTCGCACGCGTCTCGCAGGACATCGGCAAGTTCTCGAACGTCGGCGTCATCTACGCCCAGCGCACCTTCGCAGGCAGTGCAAACCGTGTGGGCGGCGCAGACTTTTTTGCGCGGATCGACCAGCACTGGAATCTGCGCGCCGCGATGGTTGAGAGTTCCACACATCAGCTTGACGGCAGCTACAACGCCGGACCGGCCTCGCGCTTCACCCTTCAGCGCCAGGGCCACAGCCTCTACTTTAACCAGCAGTATCGCGATTTCACCGGCGGCTACGAGACGGACGCGGGCTTCACCAGCGTACCCAGCGTCCGCCAGTCAAACACGACGTTAAACTACCAGTGGTACCCGGCAGGCCCCACAGCGAAGCGGCTTACGCTGCAGACCTATGGCGTTGAGACGAACAACCGCATCGCCTTCAGCCGCGCGGGCGACCGCGTCTTCCGCTACAGCTCGGGCGACGTTTTCTTCGCCTTCGCGCGCAACACCGTCATCTCGCCGCTCTTCGGCCAGAACTCCGACACGGTCGGTCCCGCGGACTTTCCGCAGATCGCGCAGCGGCTTAACTTCACGGAGAACTATGGCGGCTTCGTCTTCCGCTCCGCACCCAAACCGCAATTCTCGATGAACATTGTGGCCACGCATGGCGGCACCGTGAACTACAGCCCAGCGGGTTCTGCGCCACCAAATCTGCTGAATCAGGATCAGGTGCGGGCGTACCTCACGCTGCAGCCAATCGGCTCACTGACGATTGACAACACTTACCTGCTCGACCGCACCGCAAATGCCGAGACCGGCGCGCACACCTACGAGAGTCAGACGCTGCGCACCAAGATCAACTACCAGTTCACGCGCGCCTTCTCCGCCCGCGCCATTGTGGAGTACGACTCGGTCGGCCGCAACGCCCTGCAGAGCTCGCTCGACCGCACCAAGCAGGTGGCCACGCAGGTGCTGCTCACCTGGCTGCCGCATCCCGGCACGGCCATCTACGCGGGCTACAACAACGACCTGCAGAACCTCGACCGCACCCTCTGCAACCGCACACCCAGCGGCCAATGCGATGCGGACAACCCGAGCGTGCCGCGATCGTCGCAATACCTGGGCGACGGGCGCGAGTTCTTCATCAAGGCGTCGTACCTGCTGCGCTTCTAGACATCCTGCTCCTGAGGTGCGTACGCCTTTTCCTCTTCGCTTCGGAGGGGGCACGGCTTCAGCCGGCCAATACCAGCGTGGTGATTCAGAAGCGCGCGGCAACCCCGGTTTAAGATGCGTACGCCTTTTCCCGTCCCTTGAGAGGGCACAGCTTCAGCCGGCCAATACCCAGCGTGGTGATTCGAAGCGCGCGGCACCCGGTCTGAAGGTACGTACGCCCTTTCCTCTTCGCTTCGGAGGGGCACGGCTTCAGCCGTGCCAACATCGGCGTGTAAGCAACAGCGCGCGGCCACGCCGGTAAGCAGGAGCATGCACTCAGTCCGCGCGCAGTCTAGGAGGCGAGCGGCTGGCCTAGAAATGCCGCTGCGGCCAGCCGCGTGCGTCCCCAGATGGGCGCGGGATTAGATTAGGACTCCTCTTGAAAGCTGTGGCCGCGCCAGTCCCGTGACGCGCAGCGTACGGCACGGCTAAAGCCGTGCCCCTTCGAAATGCTAAGTGAGGAAGCTTTCGTCACATGCGGGGTGCGATGCTGACCTGGATTCCCTCCGAGCACCGGCACAGGAAAGCGCTGCTGAAGTTCACCACGACACCTCTTCCACGACGGAGGCCGACAACGCGGCATGTATCCTGCCACCATCCTGCTCCTGCAAAGAGGCTTTCGCATGCACCGACCCATCGTCGCTGGCGCTCTGCTCTGCACCGCTGCCCTGCCGCTTGTGGCCCAGGTCACGCCTACGCCTGATCCCATTCGCGCGTCGCACGCGATGGTCGTGACCATCCACCACGACGCAACAGACGCAGGCCTAGCCATCCTGAAACAAGGCGGCAATGCCGTGGACGCGGCAGTCGCCGTGGGCTTCGCGTTGGCCGTGGTGTACCCGCAGGCGGGCAATATCGGTGGCGGAGGCTTCATGCTCATCCGCCCCGGCCACGCTACAGGGCCGAAGCGCCTGGCCGACGGCAAAGGCCACTTCCTCGACTACCGCGAGAAAGCGCCCGCCGCTGCCTCGCGCGACATGTACCTCGACGCTGCCGGCAACGTGACCAAGGGCATGAGCATGGTCGGCTACAAGGCCAGCGGTGTGCCGGGCACGGTGGCTGGGCTGGTCTACGCGGAAAAGCACTTCGGCAAACTCGGCCTGAAAGCCGCAATGGCACCCGCCATCCGTCTTGCAAAGGACGGCTTCATCGCCGACGCTGAGGACGTCGCCTCCTGGCGCTCCAAGACGGTCGCATTGTACCCCGAGTCACGCCGCATCTACCAGCGCGACAGCAACTTCTACAACGCAGGCGATCTGGTCAAGCTGCCGGACCTTGCCGCGACACTCGAACGCATCGCCGCCGATCCCGATGACTTCTACAAGGGCGCGATGGCCAAGCAGATCGCCGATGACATGCAGGCAAACGGCGGCCTCATCACGCAGAAGGACATGGCCGCGTACGAGGTGAAGGATCGCGAGCCGCTCTACGGCCACTATCGCGGCTACGACGTGATGACGTCGCCGCCGCCCTCGTCCGGCGGCATTGTGCTGCTTGAGACGCTCAATATCCTTAGCGGCTACGACCTGAAGAAGCTTGGCGCGGACCGCTCGCCGGAGCAGGTGCACGTGCTGACCGAGGCCTTCCGCCGCGCCTACATGGATCGCGGCGACTACCTTGGCGACCCGGACTTCACCACCATGCCACTGAAGCAGATGGCCGATGCGAAGTACGCGGACGCGTGGCGCGAGACCATCGACCCAGTGAACGCAACGCCGAGCGCCACACTGCAGCGGCCCGCGGGCTACATGCCCGAGCCGCCGAAGAACGCGCGCGACCCGCATGAGTCCCCGCAGACGACGCACTTCAGCGTGGTGGATGCGGACGGCAATGCCGTGAGCAGCACCTATACGCTCAACTTCTTCTTCGGCAGCGGCGTCACGATCAAGGGCCTCGGCCTGGTGATGAACGACGAGATGGACGACTTCACCAGCAAGGTCGGCGTGCCTAACGGCTTCGGCCTCATCCAGGGCCCGGCAAACGCCATCGCGCCGGGCAAGCGGCCGCTCTCAAGCATGACCCCGACCATCGTTACGGAGAAGGGCAAGCTGCGGCTGGTGCTGGGCACGCCGGGTGGCTCCACCATCCCGACCACCGTCATCAACGACATGGTCAGCGTCGTCGACAACGGCCTGAACATTCAGCAGGCGGCAGACGCGCCACGATTCCACCACCAGTACCTGCCCGACATCCTGCAGGTGGAAGGTCGCTTTCCTACCGCTGTGACGGACGTGTTGAAGACGCGTGGCTATACCATCAAGCGCACCGAGGGCTTCGACGCGAAGACCCCCGGCGTGTGGGGCGACAGCGAGCTGATCGCCGTCGACCCGGCAACAGGCGACCTCTTGGGCGGCCACGACTCGCGGCATACCTTCGGCAAGGCCGCCGGGTATTAGCAGCCCGCTGCTGTCCGTTTGCATGACGCGCTCCCCGTACCATCAGCAACATGCACGAGATTGCGATCCCTCCCGCTTACCTGGCGATGCTGGCACAGTACCCCAGAAAGAAATCCAGGTTGGTTACAACGGCATACGGTTGTTCGAAGCGGACGAGATCGCAGCAGAGCAGGTGGGCTATGCATTCACAGCACAGGGTACTTGGCTGTGCACCGGCAAGGCAGGAGATTGGGACGCCAGCTGGCTCGTGATCGGTCACGACACCTGCATCAACGACCCCATCATGATCGACACCGCGGCACCAGGGCTTCCTGTGCTCACGGCGGCGCACGGCGAAGGAAGTTGGAACGCGGAGCCCATCGCAGCATCGTGCCGCGCTTTCCTGGATTGTCTGCCCGCCTTTGCAGCCCTTGGCCAAGGCCGTGAGAACCCGGTCAAGATGGAAGCGAATCCGCTCCCGCAAGGCGAGGTGGAGCGCTTTGTGCAGCAGAGTTCCGAGCGGTGCGCCGCCGATGGCGCACAAGACTTCTGGAACGAACGCCTTGAGCAGAACTGAGCGTCTCAGCACCTCCACGAAGCGGCTCCTCGCCAGAAGTACGCGTTCCGCTCTACACTTCTCCCGCAGCAACACTGCTTGGCAGCGACACTGCTAGAGCGGCAACGCTTTCCAGGAGAACCTCATGACCATCACCGGCAAACTGCTGCTCAGCACCGCTGTGGGCGCGCTGGGCGGCTTGCTCTTCGGCTTTGACACGGTGGTGATCAGCGGCACGCAGGAGCAGCTGATGCACCTGTTTCACCTGTCGCCTTTTGCGTGGGGGCAGACGGTCTCCATCGCACTCTGGGGTACGGTGGCCGGCGCGCTGGGCGCGGGACCGTTGGGCAGCCGGCTTGGCGGACGCAACGCGTTGCGCGTGATGGCTGCGCTCTACGTCATCAGCGCGCTGGGCTGCGCGCTTGCGCTGAACTGGCCCATGCTCATGATCTTCCGCTTCATCGGCGGCCTCGGCATCGGCGGCTCCAGCGTACTCGGCCCCGTCTACATCGCGGAACTCGCACCCGCAGCGTGGCGCGGACGCCTCGTCGGCACCTTCCAGATCATGATCGTGGTCGGCATCCTGATCGCGTACGTCTCCAACTGGTACATCGACCGGCTCTCGCTCGGCGCGCGCGAGTGGCAGTGGCAGCTTGGTCTTGCGGTCATACCCGCGCTGGCCTTCCTGTTACTGCTCTACACTGTGCCGCAGAGCTCGCGTTTTCTCATCACGCAGAACAGCCTGGGCGATGCGCTCACCGTGCTGCGCCAGATGGGCGCGCTGAACCCTGAGGGCGAGCTCGAAGACATTCGCCGCTCCATCCACATGGAGAGCCAGGAGAGGAACGAGCCGCTCTTCCAATCGAAGTACCGCGTGCCGATCTTTCTCGCCATCAGCATCGGCATGTTCAACCAGCTCTCCGGCATCAACGCGATCCTCTACTACACGAACTCCATCTTCACGGCGGCGGGCTTCAGCCGCATGTCAGGCTTCTCGCAGTCGATCTACATCGGCCTTGCGAACCTTGTCGGCACAGTGCTGGGCATGGCGCTGATCGATATGCTGGGCCGCAAAACGCTCTTGCTGATCGGCGCGGTCGGCACGGGCATTGCGCTGGCATGCGTCGGCTTCATCTATTCCTCGCACTCGCATGCGGAGCTGCTGGTGTGGTGCCTGGTCGGCTTTATCGGCTTCTTCGCCGTCTCGCAGGGCGCGGTCATCTGGGTCTACCTGTCGGAAGTCTTTCCGACCCGAGTGCGCAACAAGGGCCAGAGCCTTGGCGCGACGACGCACTGGGTCATGAACGCCATCATCGCTGCGCTGTTTGAGATTGCAGCCGTCAAGCTGTCGCGCGCCGTGCCGTTCTACTTCTTTGCGGCCATGATGGTGCTGCAGTTCATCGTCGTGCTGCTGATGTACCCCGAGACCAAGGGCAAGACGCTGGAGCAACTGCAGGTGCAACTGGAGCGGTAGGCGGCCGCCAGCCCTACGATGCAGGTTCGCTCGAGCATTCGAAGAGGTTTAGCCCTCTTGCTGTCTTGCATTGATGGCGTCATTTCGACCGGAGCGACGGCTTTATCGTCGCGGAGTGGAGAAACCTGCTGTTTGCCCGGAGCGGCAAGGGCTCTGAAAGAAACAGCAGGTTTCTCCGCTCCACTTCACTCCGGTCGAAATGACGATTTCGAGGTAGGTTGAAGTTACAACTGACGGAAATGCTCGTTACGCAACGCGGAAGTCTCGCAAAAGCGCAGGCCGTTCCTTACTTAGCTTCAACAACAGCTCGCCGAAGAGCCCATTCGCCCAGGCAAACCAGGGGCGCGTGTAGTTCGTCGCATCGTCCTTGTGGAACGCCTCATGCATGAAGCTGGTGCCCGCAGTCGTGGTGCAGAGCGTGTGCAGGCACTGCACGATCTCCGCGTCAGCCGTGCTCGTCATCGCGCGCATCAGCACCGACATGGGCCAGATGAAGTCGCGGCCGATATGCGGCCCCCCGACGCCCTCGCCTGCCTTGCCCTGAAAGAAGTAAGGGTTATCCAGGCTCAGCGCAAAAGCGCGCGTCCGCTGGTAAAGCGGGTCGGCCTGCGGCACCAAATCGAGGTACGCCAGCGACAGTAGGCCCGGCGCATTGGCATCATCCATCAGCAGCGTATTGCCGTAGCCATCTACCTCATAGGCGTAGAGCTCGCCGCGTGTGGCGTGGTGCACCACGCCATTTGTCTGCACGGCCGCACGCACCTCTGCTGCGAAGCGCTTCGCCTCCTGCGCAAGCTGCGCGTCGTGCAACACGGCCGTTGAGATCTCCGCAATGCGCTCAAGCGTGACCGCCGCGAACAGGTTTGCCGGGATGAACTGCGGGTAGATGCAGGCATCATCGGAAGGCCGAAAGCCGGAGCAGATCAACCCGTTCGGCCGCGCCGGATTGCCGTAGCCGGCCAGCGGCAGCGTGTCGGTCGGGTTCGCCGCGCTGCGCTGAAAGTGGTACGGCCCCTGATTCGTCGTGCGCTGCTGTTCACGGAACGTCGCAACGATGCGCTTTGCCGCTGCACGCCATGTGTCGTCGAAGGGCGCCGTTGAGCCCGTCGCCTTCCACAGGCCATGCGCAAGCCGCACCGGGTAGCAGAGTGAGTCGATCTCCCACTTGCGCTCGGCCACACCGGGCCGCATGTCCGTCTTGTCCTGCACGGCCCACGGCAGCGCCGGGTCGCTTGTGTTGCGCGTAAAGGCGTTCGCATAGCTGTCGAGCAGGATCAGCCTTGCCTGCCGGCGCACGACGCCCTCTAGCAACTCGCGCAACGCACCATCCTGCCTGGCAAAGGGCAGGTACGGCCACACCTGCGCGGCGGAGTCACGCAGCCACATGGCGTCGATGTCGCCGGTGATCACGTAGGTGTCCGGGTGGCCGTCGCGCGTGGACGCAAACACGGTCGTATCCAGCGTGTTCGGAAAGCAGTTCTCGAAGATCTGCTGCAGCTCCGGGCTGCCTGCCGCCGAGCGCATCTGCTCGATCGCGCGCTCGATCACGGGCGAGGTGAAGTTGCGCTGCGCCTTCGAAGGCCTGCCACTCAGCCCGGTAAACGCCGCCACCTTTGCCGCTACGTCACTCATCTCCGCCGCCGG
>CAXTJS010000017.1:0-23485 GCA_964244605.1 uncultured Terriglobus sp.
GCTCTGCAACGGCAAAGCGTGTCGCACAGCTTGCCGCCGCGCTGCCGGGCCTGAACTCAGCCATTTCCAACAACTTTGCCACGCTAGTGCCTTCGCGGAACTACTCCGACAAGGGCGACCTGCGGCTTGATTACAACTTCAACGGCAACAACTCTGCCTTTCTGCGTATCAGCGATCTGAAGCAGAATGCCACAGACAGTCCGATCTTCGGTCTGCCGCTCGACGGCAACTCCAACGGCAAGCAGCGCATTCTGGACCAGCAGATTGCCGTGGGTTACACACGTACGATCGGTGCGAACCAATTGCTTGAGGCACGTCTCGGACTCTCACGCACCAAGGCCGGCAAGTTCTCGCTGAGCATTGGTACGAACCCCGGCTTCACCATTCCCGGACTGCCGAGTGATCCGGTGGTTGCCGGTGGCATACCCGCGATCGCGATTACAGGTTTTTCGCAGCTTGGCCGCCAGAGCACGAATCCGCAGTTTCAAAACCCTGCGGTGATGAACCCAAAGATCAACTACTCCTACCTCCTGCGGAATCACTCGCTCAAGTTCGGTTATGAGTACCAGCACATCTGGATGGCCGTGGAAGACGTAAATCCGCTTTACGGTCAGTTCAACTTTGGTGGCGGGTTTAGTGCTTACCAGAATGGTGTTCGTCGCAACGCCGCTACGAGCGACAACTATGTCGCCGACTTTCTTTTCGGCGCAACGAACAGTTATCAGCTCGCCAGTTACTTCGTGGCTCACCTGCGCAACCAGGCACATTTTGCTTACGTGCAGGACGACTGGAAGGTCACACCCACGTTTACGTTGAATGCCGGTTTGCGTTATGAGTATGTGACGCCGTACTACGAACAGAAAAACCTGCAGTCAAACTTCAACTCCGCGCTTGGCCTCGCAGCGACGAACGCAACGCAAGCCGCGGCAGCCTTCATCCCCGTCACCAGCACAGGCAACAAGTACGGCTACAACCCGGACCGCAATGACCTTGCACCGCGTTTCGGATTTGCCTTCGCGCCCAATAGCAACATGAGCATACGCGGCGGTTACGGCATCAGCTTTTCGCATTATGATCGTGCTGGCTCGGGTAATGTGCTGGCGATTAATGCGCCCCAGGCGCTGTTTAGCGTGACACAAGGGCAGGTACCTGCGGGTGCACCGAACCCTACACCTACGGCTGCTTACGCACGGCTTGACAGCGGCTTTCCAGCAAACACGCTTACCTTCAACCCGCTCACGGTAAACACCACTTACATCGACGGTAATCGCTACCGCGACACTTACGTGCACAGTTACTACGTGAGCGCGCAACGGCAGATCTTCAAGAACTCGCTCATTGATGTGGCGTACGTGGGCAATCATGCGCTGAAGCTCTTGCAATTCATCAACGCTAACCAGCGCGATCCGCTCAACGGCTACGCACGGCCTTTCCCGCTTTTCGGCGACATCACGCAGGCGATTCACGAGGCTTACGCGAACTACAACAGCATCCAGGTCAAGTATGAGCAGCAGATGGCGGGCGGTCTGACCCTGCTCAACAGCTTTACCTATGGGCACTCGCTCGACAACGCCGGTGCCTCTCTTGAGAGCGCCACACCCTCTCCGCAGGACGCACGCAACCTGCGTGCTGACTACGGCAACAGCGATTACAACCAGCCACTCGTCAATACCACCAGCGTCGTCTATGAGATTCCTGTGGGTCTTGGCCGCCGCTACCTGAACCAGGGCGGCATCTTGAACGCACTGCTGGGTCAGTGGCAGGTCTCTGCTGTAAACCAGGCAGAAAGCGGGTTTCAATTCAACCTCACTTACAACCCGCCCGCGGCGCAGCAGGTGTCGGGCATCACGTCGAGCTTTCGCGGTTCCAACCTTTACCGCCCAAATGTCGTACCCGGGGTGCCGCTGATTGCACCGCGCGTGACTAACGGCATCGCGCGTCAGTATGTGAACCTCTCAGCTTTGTCCATACCGGCTCCGGCCGCCGGGCCATTCGGCAATCTGGCACGCAACGCGTTGCGCAGCCCAAGCGTTTACTACACCAATGTGGCGTTCAACAAGCGTTTCACCACGCCGGTTGAGCGGCTCAACGTGGAGTTTCGTGGCGAGCTCTACAACGTCTTTAACCAGGTGAACTTCAGTCTGCCGGGTACGACCGTGGCCGGCGTGCAGGGTGCGGCATCCATCGCGGCAGGCAGCGGCGGTGCCATTACGTCCACGCTTGATCCGCGGATCGTGCAGTTCGGTTTGAAGGTGCTCTTCTAACATTCGATCTAGGCCATGACTTAAGGCGAGGCCGCTTATGTGGCCTCGCTTCTTCTTTGCGACCGCATACGCTCATCCGGGCGTAGGCAACCACTTATGGCACGAGGCGCTCTGCTCTCGCATGCTTTTCTTTCGTCGTCTGCTGCTTGCGTTGCTCGCGATTACGATTCTGCCTTTCACCGCTCACGCACAGCAGGATGCGCGCACCATGTCGGCCTACGACCTTCTGCTTGCTTCCGCCGCTGCGCTGAAGGCGAACCATGTTGAGGATGCCGTCTTTGACTTCTACGCCGGGCAGTTGCGCCGGCGGCTTGAGATGGGTCTGTTTCCGCCGGACAACGAAGGCGACGAGAGCGAGGGCGTGTATGCGCTGCAGTACGAGCTTGGCAGCACGCTCAACAAGGTCGCCTTCGATCATCCGCAGGAGATGGGCCGCGCGCTTGACCGGTACGACGCCTGGTCGCCCGTCGTTGCGCCCGGCTTCAAGCCGGCCTGGAAGAGCTCGCACCCAGTACCGGCATCAAAGGTGCTACCGGCCATCGCCACGACGAAGCAGGACTTTGCGAAACACATGCGGCCCATGGCCGTGCTGCTGAGCGACCCTGAGTACTACCGGCAGTTCCACACTGCACGCGACTGCAACATGCAGGCAGCCGGAACGCAGCCGAAAGCGACCTGCGATGCCGCGAACGCCGCCATGCTGCGCATTGAGAAGCAGAAGGGCATTGAGGGCGTGGCGACGATGAACGCAAAAGGCGATTAGCGCCGCCAAGGCGTGACGATCGAACGCCGTCGGCTTCGCCGCATACAATCGGAAGTGCGAGAAGGAGCCTGAACCGAATGGCACACATGGTGTTTTGCGCGAAATACAAGCAGGAGCTGGAGGGGCTGGACGAGCCGCCCTTCGACAGCGAGCTTGGCCAGAAGGTCTACAAGACCATCAGCAAGAAGGCTTGGAACGAGTGGGTCGAGCGGCAGAAGATGCTGCTCAACGAGTACCGGCTGCAACCCTGGACGCCGCAGGCGCAGGAGTTCCTGGTGGAGCAGATGAACGACTTTTTCTATGGCTCCGGCGGCGAGCTGCCGAAGGAATACGTCGCGCCGACGGCGTAGCCATGACACAGACCTCAGCTATCCTGGCGAGCGCCCTTGGCGACGGGCAGCCGCAGGTGTCGCCAACGACGGACGGCAGCCGCTTCGTGCGCGCCTGCTTTCGCCAGCCCGTGGACCGCACGCCCGTATGGTTTCTACGGCAGGCCGGCCGCTACATGCCGGAGTACATGGCGGTCCGCAAGCACCACAGCCTGCTTGAGATCTGCCGCACGCCGGAGATCGCGGCCGAGGTGACGATCACGGCGGCCGAGCGGCTCGGGGTCGATGCCGCCATCATCTTTGCCGACCTTTTGCTGCCGTTCACGCCCATGGGGCTCGACTTCGAGTTCGTCAACGGCGAAGGCCCGGTGGTACATCAGCCGGTGCGTACCCGCGAACACATTGAGTCGCTGCGCACCGACCGCACTGAAGATCTTCGCTACGTCGCACAGGCAATCGAGAAGGTCGCGAAGCACTTCGCGCCGCCGCGTGCTGATGGCGATCAACTCGGCATCATCGGCTTCTGCGGTGCACCGTTTACGCTCGCCAGCTACATGATTGAGGGCGGCAGCTCGCGCAACTACATCGAGACAAAGAAGCTGATGTATGGCGACCGAAGCTCATGGCAGCTGCTGACCGAGAAACTAGTCACTGTGCTGGTGGAGTACGCCGCGCAACAGGTCGACGCAGGCGCGGATGTCATCCAAATTTTCGACAGCTGGGCTGGCGCCCTTGCGG
This sequence comes from uncultured Terriglobus sp., assembly GCA_964244605.1. Lineage (GTDB taxonomy): Bacteria > Acidobacteriota > Terriglobia > Terriglobales > Acidobacteriaceae > Terriglobus. The sequence continues at coordinate 4,095 of CAXTJS010000017.1, forward strand.
TGAACGACTATCGCGAATACGTGCTGCCCGCAACGAAGGAACTGGTGCAGCGCGTGCAGGCGCTGGGCGTACCGGTGATCTACTTCGGGGTCGACACGGCATCCCTGCTGGAGACGATGCGCGAGACCGGCGCAGATGTGTTGGGCCTTGACTGGCGTGTGCCGCTGGATGAGGGCTGGCGGCTCGCCGGAAAGCACGTTGCCGTGCAGGGGAACCTTGACCCTATCGCTCTGTTCGCGCCGCAGGATGTTTTATACACCCGCGTAAAGGCCGTGCTGGATGCAGCAGGGAATCGGAACGGACACATCTTCAACCTGGGCCACGGTATCGTGCCGGGCACGCCGGTTGAGAACGTCATCGCCGTTGCGCGATGGGTGCGAGAACTGAGCACTCGGTGAGTCAACAAGTCGCGTTGATCACCGGGGTCGGTCGGGCAGTTGGCATCGGAGCCGGCATCGCCAGACAACTAGCATCCGACGGCTGGAGTCTCGTACTGAGTTCCTGGGCGCCTTACGACGAGAAGATGCCTCGGTGCGACAGACCGTCCGGACTGGAGTCTCTGGTTGAGGAACTGAACGATGCAGGCGCGCAAGTGATCAACCTGCCTGCTGATTTCAACCAGCCGGATGCGCCGCCAAAGCTTTTCAAAGCCATTGCTGCATCGGGCATGTCTCTCTCCGCGCTCGTTCTATCGCATTGCGAGTCGGTAAATACAGACATCCTCAGTACAGATGTCGAAAGCTTTGACCGGCACTTTGCAGTGAACGCAAGAGCAAGCTGGCAGCTTATTCGCGAGTTTGCTCTGCAGGTGCCAGCTTCCGGCGGACGCATCCTTGCACTAACGAGCGACGCTACCATCGGCAACATCCCGTATGGTGCGAGCAAGGCAGGGCTGGATCGCATCGTTCTGTCTGCTGCAAGAGAACTGGCGCACCTCAACATCCTTGCCAACGTAATTAATCCTGGCCCTATTGACACGGGGTGGATGGACGAGGCGATGCGAAGTGCCTGCATTAGCCGTCAACCCACCGGTCGTCTGGGGACGCCAGCCGACATCGGCAACGTTGTCGCTTTTCTGTTATCCGAGAAGGGGAACTGGATTAACGGACAACTGCTCAAGGTGGATGGCGGCTTCTCCGCTTGAGCATTTTTTCCGCAAACGCATCCAATGAGGGTCAATGAACCTCTTCTACTTATTCATAGGCGTTCTCGCGGACAAGCTGCAGCTCTCTGAGAAGCTGCGACCGCTGCATGACCAGATTGCGGGGCAGGCGCAGGCTCTGCGGGCCCGGCCAGCGGCAGATTACGCCGCGCTGGAGCGTAGCAGCGCCGCTGAGATCGATACTGCCTTCGCCTCGCTTGCGGCGGAGAAGAATGCAGCGGTGAAGAAGCCGGAGGCTGTGCTGTTGCTCGCACACGGCACGCCTGACACGCTCGGCGAGATGGACGCCTATTTAAAGCTGGTAACGGGTGGGCGCGGTGTTCCGCCGCACGTGGTGCATGAATTGCAGGAGCGATACGCGGAGATTGGCCTGCGCGAAGAACCGACCGCCGAAGGCCCGCACCTCACCCGGTGGACGTTGCTGCAGGGCCGCCTGCTGGCGGAGAAGCTGGGCGTGCCCGTGTATGTCGGCATGCGCAATTGGAAGCCGTTCATCGCCGATGTTGTCGCGGATATGAAGGCTGCCGGCATCACCACGGCGCGCACCGTGTGCCTGGCTCCGCAGAACAGCCGCACCAGCGTGGGGCTCTACAAGCGCGCGGTGGAGACGGCTGCGGGCGACGATCTGAAGATCGACTTTCTAGCCGGCTGGGCGGAGCATCCGCTGCTTGCGCGGGCCTTCGCCGAAACCATGCGCGTAGCGCTCGACAGAGCTCGCGCGACGGGTGCAAGAACGGCGGTGCTCTTTACCGCTCACTCCGTGCCTTGCCGCACCGTGCAGGCGTCGGTCAAGCCGGTGGAGCACCACGGCATAGTGCTGGCCACCGAGCCGGACACGTACAACTCCGAATGCAAGCGCACCGCAATGCGCATTGCGGCAGAGTTGGGCACGGACGGCGCGCTAGCAAACGGTGCACCGCTGGCCGAAGAGGACTGGTACTTCTGCTTCCAGAGTCAGGGCCTGAGCGGCGGCCCTTGGATCGGCCCAAGTGTTGAGGATTCGTTGGCCGCGCTGAAGCAGCAAGGCTACGAGCACGTCGTCATGCAGCCGGTGGGCTTCCTCTGCGACCACGTAGAGATTCTCTACGACATCGATATTGCCTTCCAGCAGACCGCGAAGGAAGTTGGCATCGTTGTCAGCCGCGCGGCGAGCTTGAATGATTCGCCAACGCTGATTGCTGCCCTTGAGGACGTCGTGCTGAACGGCTACACAGCGCCGCAGAGGCCGGAGCAGCAGAACGACCAGATCGAGATTGTGCAAGTGCTCGCACCGCTCGAAGAGGCCGCTTCCGCCCCGGTCATGGCCTAACAATGGCCCGCTCAATCGTGATTGTCGGCGGCGGTGTCGCCGGGCTGAGTGCGGCGTATGAAGTCGCGAAGCTGCAGCGCGAAGGTGCTGACCTCAGTTTGACGCTTGTCGAAATATCGAATCGTCTTGGTGGCATTCTTGAAACGGTGCGGCACGACGGCTTCGTCGTGGAGTGCGGGCCGGACGGCTGGGTTTCCGAAAAGCCGTGGGCAGCCGACCTGGCCAAGGAGCTTGGCCTTGAAGCTGATCTGCTGCACAGCAACGACGCGGAACGCGTCACCTATGTGCTCCGCGACGGCACGTTGCAGCCCATGCCAGATGGCATGCGCATGATGGTACCGGCTTCACTCACATCGCTTGAGGGCACACCGCTGTTCAGCGATGCCGCGCGTGGCGCCTATGCGGGTGAGCTTGCGCGTGCGGACGAGTTGAAGCAAAGCGCACCGGATCACGATGAGTCCGTCGCCGACTTCGTGCAGCGGCATTTCGGCGAAGAGGTACTGCGCGTCATCGGTGCGCCGCTGCTGGGGGGGGTCTTCGGTGGTGACGTGCGGCAACTAAGCGTGCGCGCCGTGATGAAGCCGTTCGTCGAGATGGAACGCGAGCACGGCTCGCTGATCGCCGCCGTGCAGGCCCGCAACGAGCAACATCGCCGTGAGGGCAAGCAGCGCCCGCCCATCTTCACTTCGCTGCGGAACGGCACGGGAGCGCTGGCCGAGGCGATGGCGTCGGCGCTGCCGGAGGGTTCCGTCCGGCTGAACTGCAGCGTTACGGGGATCTCTCGTGATGCTGAAGGCTGGCAGGTCCAGACGCAAGACGATGCGTTGCAGGCAGACGTTCTGCTGCTTGCCTCGCCTGTGCGCTTGACGCGCGAGTGGCTGCGCGGCATCGACGATGAGGCGGCAAAGCTGTTGGAGATGCCGACCAGTTCCGCCGTGATCGCGGCGCTTTGCTTCACGGCAGAGCAGGCGGTTCCGTGGCCGAAAGGCTTCGGCTTCCTGGCTCCTGCGGGTGAGGGGTCGCGCCTGTTGGCCGCTACCTTCAGCGACCAGAAGTACCCGGACCGCGTACCGCCGGGTGGCCGCATGGTGCGGGCCTACTTTGGAGGTGCAGAGGCAGATGCACTCATCCCGCAGAGCGATGAAGCCATTGCCGCTGTCGCACGGCAGGAGTTGGAGCGCATCCTGGGACCACTGCCTCCTGCCGCGTTAAGCGTCGTTCGCCGTTGGCCCGAAGCGCTGCCGCAGTACGGTGTCGGGCACGGCGAGCGCATGGATACGCTGCAGAAACGTGTCGAGGCTCTTGGTGGTCTTTACCTGCTTGGCAACGCCTACCGGGGAGTTGGATTGCCCGAACTTGTGCGTGACGGCCGTGAGGCGGCGCGTAAGGCTGCTGGCGGGTAGAAGCGTCTCACGCGGTTTACACTCCTTGCCTGTCCGTTGTACTCCGGCTATAGCGACGAGTTTCTCTTCTCAACTCAGGTGCAGGTGTGCCCATGTTGCGCACTTGGGGAGATGGGTCCTGAAGATATCCCATGTCCGAGAATCCTGACATGGGGCACACGGGCCTATGTATCGCCTCTCAACCCGCGAACGGGAAGCGCTGGAGAAAGTGCCAGGGTCCGCCCATGTATCGCCAGAGGTCCAGGCCGACGGCCTCGCAGGTCCACGGCTGAAAGCCGGCGTGCAGCAGAGCGAGCGTCTCTTTCGCCTTCTGTGGCGTGACCTTGTTCTGCGCGACCACGTGAGGCCGGAAGCCCTGCCTATCCTGGCTGCTTAGATGAGCATCGAACTGTGCACTCAATTCGCGATGCAGACGCTTTGCGGGTGGCGCGTCCAGGAAGAACGCGACACCTCTGCCGATCGACCGCAGCTCTGCAACACGCATCGCAAACCTCGCCTGTCCGGTTGCGACTGCATGCAGGCTGTGCGTGACCTCGTCACCTTCCGGCAGGGAATGGAAGAGCGTTAGATGCGCGGGGATGCGGTTAAGCTCCGGCGGGAAGTGTTGCTGCCGAAGATCTTCAAAGCGCTGCTGGCTCTCGTCGTCGAGAGCCAGCGTCAACACGCAGGACACGCGCTACTTCTTCGGTGCCGGCTTGGCGGCGGGTGTGTCCGCGCCGAGCGTTGGCGGCTTTGTCGCAGCAGGTGCAGCACCAACCGGCGAAGTCTTCTCGATGTTTGTCTCGTAAGCCTTCGTGGCGGCTTCGAACTGCGGGCTGAGTGCGTTGATGGGTGCCTGCAAAATCTCGATCGTCTTGGACGATACACCCGTGGTCTTCGTGATGTAGTCCTGGCCCGCGGGCGTCTTGTAGAAGGCGATGATGCCGTCAAGGTCAGCCTCGGTGAAGGTGGCGACATACAGGTCAACGATCTTGGGGTGAACTGCTTCCCAATTTGCGCCGCTACGCGCGATGCTGGCCATCTGGTCCAGGTAGTCGTTCGTCAGCTTCTTCTGCTCGGGCGTGGTCGCGGCCTGCGCCACGACCTGGCGTGAGGCGACGGTCTTCACGCGTTCCGGGAAGCCGGCGAGCATTGCCTGCGCACCGACATCGGCCTTGGTCAGCTTCAGCATCTCCTCGGCCTTGGCACGCTTTGTGGCGTCGTCAGCCCGGGCAGCGCCCGGCACAGCCAACAGCGCAACGGCCAGCACGGGGCCGGCGGCAAACATCTTTATGGACAAGTTACGAATCATTCGATCTCCGGTAAGTGCATTCGATGTGCGCGCGGTGCAGCGGCACGATACAAGCCTCGCGGTTGGACGTTTGCGGTCCCGCGATAGTACGCGGCCAAGCCTTCGTCATTGTAGGCCGGTGAACAATACCTAGCGCTCCCAGGATATGAAAAGGCGAGCTAGCGTTGGTGGCCGGTCTGCACCGGCGTTCGCCCCAGCCGCTTGCCGAAGACGACGCCAAAGGTCGTGCCGACGCTCGCGGAATGATCGGTAACGCCGAAGCGAACACCGCCATCGATGCCGAAGCTGGAACGTAGCTGGCGATAGAAGCCGCTGAAGACGTAGGTGCCCGGCGGTGCGTTCGACTCGGAGACGTTCTGCCCGAAGACCTCGGCGTAAAGTCGCGATTGCTCCTGCAGGTGGTAGCTCAGCGCGAACGACTGCTGGCCGCCGTAGCTACAGCCGCCCGGCCCTTCGCAGTCCTGCACAATGGAGCCGTTCGCGATCACGTCCACGATGCCCTTGCGGCCGTAATGGTGATTGATCAGGAAGGTTACCTGTTGGCCGTAGCCCTGCAGTGCGTGGCTTGAAGCGGTGGGCAGTTCCGCCTCATATTGCACGGCGATGCCGGGCGCGGCGCGATAGTACTGCTCCTTCACGATCTCGACCTTGCCGCCGATGGAGATCGTTCCCACACCGTTGACACCACCGGTGCTGTCGCCCTCATGTGCGAAGGGTGACCAGTTCAAGTCAAGCCGCAAGCGATCGAGCGGCGTGTAGGTGAACAGCGTCGAAACGGTTTGCTGATTGCCCGGCACGCGTTGCGGAAAGGCGTCGTAACCCGCCTCGACCTGCAGCACACCTTTGCTCTGGATGTTTGCGCCGTTCGCGATGGTTGGGCGTGTCGGTGCGAGGTCGATTTCCTGCGCGGTTGCACATACAGCTGTGCACGATGCGAAGAGCAGGAGACTGATGGCAAGGTGCCTTCGGTACGCGGTCATCCCTGCTTGTTCTCGAGCGGCGTGCGCGCGAAGTAATATAGCGACCCAGCCAGCAACGCGAACATCAGCACCGACACGGGATCGTGGTGCAGCGGATTGCCGTCGCTGAAGCGTGGCAGCTGCCAGTGGCCGCCGCGCTGCTCTGAAAGACCTTCCAGCAGCTTGACGCCGACGCCCAGCAGGCCGACGATGCCGCCCGCCGCGATCAGGCCCGAGGCGAAGAGCGAGCCGGGGGAGATCTCCTCGTTGTCCAGGTCGGTCAGGGCTTCGTTGCCGGTCACGCCGGCTTCCAGTTCGTCCGCGGTGTAGGCAGGCGTCAGTGGCACGTCCACGTCCGCAGGGATGACGACGACACCCGTGCCAGCCGGGGACGCTGCCGCGATGCGCCGCGCGATCACGGCCGCTTCACGCTTTGCAGCATCGCGAGCGCGTGCCTTGGCGATAGCGCGGTCGGCGATCCAGCGCACCAGGCCGCCGGTGAAGATGGCCAGCGTCGTCGCGATGGAGAGGTACGCGCCCACGGCAAAGGTGAGCGAGCGCACGCCCAGCAGCTCCACCGCAATGACCAGTGCGACGCCCAGCAGCACCAGCGACCACGGCAGCTTGCGCGAAAGAATGCCGTTGATCACCGTGGCCATCAAACGGCCCTGCGGTGCCGCAGCCTTCTCGCTGCCGATGCCCTGAATCCATTGCACCTCGAGCTTGCCCGTGGCCGGGTTGAGCAGGTATTTGCCATCTTCAAGCGTAGCGGAGCCGATGGCGTTTACCAGGTGATAGCGCGTGGCGTCGTTGATCTCAGAGGGCATGCCCGCAACGGGCGCGCTGCCCTTGGCCGCCGTCAGCCGTACGTGCGGACGCGTGAAGCTGCCCATGTCATGTACCCCGTCGGGCATGGCCGCGGCGTTCAGTGTCATCGGATGCGCCATGGGCCGGAACTCTTCAAGCCCTGTGTTCATCAGCTTGAGCGTGAAGCCGATGGAGAAGACCGACACGATCACGCCGACCATGATGGCAAGCTGCGTCTTCCATGGCGTTGCGCCGATCAGGTAGCCGGTCTTCAGGTCCTGCGCACAATCGCCCGCGTTGGAGGCGGCAATGCACACCACACCGCCAATCGTGATGGCGAGCGCGCCAAAGCTGGGTGCCGTCCAGCCCTTGACGAGAAAGATCGCCGTCGTCGCCATGAGCGTGGCAATGGTCATGCCGCTGACCGGGCTGGCGGAGGAGCCGACAATGCCTACAATGCGCGCCGACACCGTGACGAACAGGAAGCCGAAGACCACGATGAGCAGCGCCGCCGCAAAGTTGGCAAAGGCACCCACCTGCGCACCGGGTACCGGCTTAAACTCAAGAAAGGCCCACATCAGCACGATCAGTAGCGCCGAGCCGCCGAAGACGACGGAGTTGGGCAGGTCATGCGCGGTGCGCGGGATGCGGTCCCACACGCCTTGGCGCGGCGTCTCCGGGTGCAAGGCGTCGACGGCGGGTGTCGGCAGGCCGGAACGGGCGGCGAGGTCGGGGGCGAGGGTGAAGTCTGTGGCGCTGCCTGGTGAAGCAGGTTCCTCCACTGCGCTTCGCTCCGGTTGGAATGACGCTTCTGCGGCTGGGCCCGCGTTCTTCTTCGCGCGTAGTGAGCCGGTCAGTGCGCTCACAATGGTCGGCAAGGTGCGCAGCAGCGTCAGCAGGCCTGCGGCGGCTACCGCGCCCGCGCCCATGGGGCGAACGTAGGTGCGCCAAAGGTCGCTGGGGCTCATCTCGTGGATGGGCACGGTGCCGGGGTAAAGCGCGGTGGGCAGATGCGAGCCGAAGAAGTAGATGGCCGGCATCAGCACCAGCCAGGAGAAGGCGCCACCGGCAAGCAGCACGCCGGAGACGCGCATGCCGATGATGTAGCCCACACCCAGGTACTCCGGCGTGGCGTCGGCGCGGATAGCCGCACCTTTGAGCAGGTGCTGCGGGCCGAGGTCCGGCTGGTAGTTCGGCGTGGACGGCCACAGGCCGAAGAGGTTGTCGTTCTGAAAGAGCGTGTAGAGCGAGCCGAGACCGAGGCCGAGGAAGACGCGTGAGGCGAACGAGCCGCCGTGCTCGCCGGCCATTAGCACGTCGGCGCAGGCCGTGCCTTCTGGGTAGAGCAGCGTGCCGTGCTCCTCCACGATGAGCTGCCGCCGCAGCGGAATCATGAACAGCACACCAAGCCAGCCGCCGAAGAGCGCAAGCGCGAAGATGCGCGCGTACTCCAGATCAAAGCCGAGAAAGATCAGCGCCGGCAGCGTGAAGATCACGCCCGAGGCGATCGACTGGCCGGCGTTGCCGGTGGTCTGCACGATGTTGTTTTCAAGGATGGAAGCACGGCCGAGCACGCGCAGAATCGAGATCGATAGCACCGAGATCGGAATGGACGCCGCCACCGTCAGCCCCGCTCGCAGCCCAACGTAGACCGTCACCGCGCCAAACAGAATCCCGAAGACCGCACCGATAAGGATGGCGCGGAAGGTAAACTCCGGCCGCGACTGATCCGCCGGGATGAATGGCTTGAAGGTAGAGGCGGGTGTGGGTGCGGTGCTGGTTGCCATGCGTGTCGGTGTCCTCGCTGCACGCAGATGCCGCAGGGCAGGCCTGCGGCATCTGTGAGAAGTGGAGCGAGTGTACCAGCGACTAGGTGGCTGAGGGCTACTGGCCGGGGCGCTGGCTCATGTCGGGTCTGTCACCTGCGCCGCCGTTCATGCCTTGCGGACCGTTCGGCATGCGCATGAAGTGCTGTCGCATGCCGGGCCGCTCGCCCTGCAGCTTCGTCCACTGCTGCTGGTTCAGCACGCCGCGGATGCTCAACAGCATCTTCGCGTTCGCCTTTTCCAGCTCGGCACGCTGGTCGGCGATCTTGCCGATCTGCGCAAGTGTCCTCGCCTGGTCGGGCGGGTTCGCATTCAGCATGGGTTCCAGCAACAGCTCCGCCTCTTCCAGGCTTGCATGCATGCGGACAAGGTCGATTCTGCTCTGCAGAAACAGGTCGTCAATGCGCTTGATCTGGTCGGGCGAAAGGTCGATGCGCTTCGCCAGCTCCGGGTCTTTCCACCAGGTGCCGGGCGGCAAAATTCGCGCCGTTTCACCTTCGCGGCGACCCTCTCCCCTGCCGAAGCCGCCCGGTGGACGCATCATGCCGGGGCGGCCATCCGGCCGCGGCGTACTCGGAGGCGCAGGCGAAGTCTGCGCGGCGAGCGCTGGTGCAGAAGCCGCCGTAAGCAGCAGTGCCCCCGCCATCCAGCTGTGTAAAAGGTGCTTCATAGGTCTCCTTAAATCTCCCTCTTTGGCCAAGCGGTACTGCCGCGATTGCGAAGCGCTACTCGGACTTCTTTGCCGCAGTGTTCTCACTTGCGATGGGGTGCGTCTCTGCCACCGCAAGCGGCTCCATCGCGGCCGGCAGCGCTGTGGAAAGATCGCTGTCCACCTGTTCCAACAGCGCTTCATCACTCAGTGTCACGGCCTGACCGGCGTTCATGGACGCAGCGGGGCGATGTGTGACGCGCCAGCCCGCAGAGCCAAAGACGATTGCGGCGGCAACCGTGCTCACGGCAAACCAGCGCATTGCGGGTCGTGCAACGGTGCGCTTCGAAGCCCGTGTGGAAGACCCTCGCTGCCATGCGCGTTCCGCGTAGATGGCGGAGGACATGCGCAGACTCAGCAGGTCCTGCTTCATCTCTGATTCCAGCGCGCCCAGCGCCCGTTCGTCCGTTTCGCTCCAGCGATTCATGCGTTCTCCTTCATGCCTGCGCGCACGCGCTGCAGGCCTCGATACAGGTGTGTCTTCACGGTCGCGAGCGGCAGTTGCACCGCTTCGGCAATCTCCGGCAGTTCCAGCTCTTCCACGTAGCGCAGCAAAAAGACCGCGCGCTGCCGTTCGCTCAAGGTGTCCACCACACGCCAGAGTGTCGCCACGCGCTCACGGGCGATAAGCGACCCCTCGGCAGACGTGATCTTGTGCGGCAGCACCTCGGCGACAGCCTGCGCGTCCACCGTGGTGGAAGAAGCGCTGCGCCAGAACTTGTACTTGCCGCCGCGCACATGATCGCGCAAGAGGTTGATAGCAATGCGCATCAGCCAGGTGGACGGTGCACACTCGCCGCGAAAGCTCGCCTGCGAACGCCACGCCTTTACAAAGGTGTCCTGCGTGAGCGAGTGCGCTGCATCCGCATCGCGCAGGTTCATCAGGAAGTAGCGAAAGAGCCGTTGCTCGTGGGCTGCGTGCAACGCCTCCATATCGCCCAATCGAGCGATCGGAAGCGTGGGATCCGTAACCTGGGCGCTCTGCGGCACCAGCGATCCTTCTCCAGCCTTCAATGCGTGGTCCACCATCTCTCACTCTATCGACGCAGGCAATTGCCTGAGGCTTACGCCCCGCACGAAAGATTTCTGAAGCATGCCTCGTTCTGCGGTCAGGCATCGCATCGTCTCACGCGCCGCTCTGTTTACAGGGAACTATGCGCACGATGGCATAGGGGTTAAAGCCAACACCGCATCTTTTGCATGGCGATTACGTCTGCATCTATGACGACGTTAATCGTTGACTGACCGTTCCACGAGGATCCGCATGAACCGTGCCACACGCACCCTTGCTCAGGCTGCTCTCTGCCTTCTGCTCACCACCGGCATCACCACGGCGCTCCATGCGCAGGACGACGCACCGCCGCAGGAAGCGGGCCGCGGACAAGGCGGCGGTGCGGGTCGTGGCCGCGGACGAGGTGTGCGCGGCACGGTGCTCTCCACATCAGGTGCGAACGTCACCATCAAGACCGAGACAGGCGAGACCTGGACGGTGGTCACTACCGACAACACCCGCGTCAACATTGATCGCCAGACCGTAAAGGTGGCCGAGATCAAGGCCGGCGACGAGGTCGCGGCGATGGGTATGCCCGACAACGACAAGCATGAGATCCACGCGATGATGCTGATCGGTGCCAGTGCCGCGCAGGCCGCCAAGCTGAAGGCGGACATGGGCAAGACCTACATCGTCGGCAAGATCACCGCCATCAACGACACGAAGCTCACCGTCATGCGTGCCGACAAGATCTCGCAGACGATCACGCTGGACGATTCCACGTCACTGCACCGCGGCGGTCGCATGGGTGGCGAGGCGATGATGAGCGGCATGATGGGTGGTCCTGGCGGAGGCGGCTTCGGCGGTGGACAGGGCGGCGGTGGCGGACGACGTCGCGGCGAGGGCGGCACGCCCAATGCGACCAGCGGTGGCGACCCAGCCTCCGACCAGGGTGAATCGATCACGCTGGCCGATGTCAAGGTGGGCGACAACATCGGCGGCACCGGCTCGTTGAAGGGCGGCGTCTTTGTGCCGACCGATTTGCAGGTGGCAACGCCGCGACCGCGTGGCGAGCGTGGCCCGGGTGCGCCACCACAACAGTAGCGGCGTTGGAGTTGCCGGCGTTAAGAGAGCGATGATGCTGGCCGTTACCATGGCAGCAGGATGGGTTCACGACAATGGCAACTTCCGCAACTTACCCGCAGCAGCGCATTGCAGTTGTGGGTGCAGGCAGCATTGGCAGCACGTTCGCTTTCCAACTCGCCAGTGCCGGACACGAGGTCACCGCAATCGCGCGTCCCGGGTCTGAGCGGGCGGCACAGCTGCAACGCGATCGCGCGATCATAAAGCCTGGAGGCAACCGGCAGTCCGTGCTGGTCGGGGACGCACTGGACGAGTCCATTCCATACGATCTGGTGCTGGTCACGGCGCTTGCGCATCAGATTGAAGCCGTGTTGCCTTCCCTGCAACGCAGCAACGGACAGCGTTTTCTCTTCCTGTTCAACAACTACCAGCCGGAGCGTCTGCAACAGGCTTTGGGCGCGGACCGCTGCACCTTCGGCATGCCCTTTGTGCAGGCAAGCTTGAAGGGCGACGGGAGCTTGCAGGCGAGCATCGGCGCGGGAGGGCAAAAGACCAAAGTGGGTGACCCGGGAATCGTGGACATGTTCAACGCCGCCGGCCTGCCGTCAGTGCTTGAGCCCGACATGCTGCTCTGGCTGCGTTGCCATGCACCGCTCTGTATCGCGTTTGAAAGCGTCAGTGTCGCAGGTGTGTTGCGCGGTGGCGGCGCAACGTGGGCAGAAGCGATGAGGATCGCGCGCGGCATGCAGGAGAGTTTCACGCTCATTACACGGCTTGGCCACGAGCTCTATCCGTCGGGTAAGCGTCTGCTGCACAGCAGCCCGGCGTGGGTTGCCGGCGCGATGCTCTGGTCGATGTCGCGCATTCCGTCGTTCCGCAACCTGCTGGCTACGGGCGCGGGTGAGGCGCGCGCCCTGGTGGATGCTCTGGTTGCCAGCGCTGCAAAAGCGCAGCCGCCTGTCTCTGTCGTAACAATCGAGGCAATGCGACCGTAGCAGTGCCTCGCGTGACGAAACTGTCGCAATATGCCTTTCGTCTATAGCGCTAAGACCGATTTGCCTGAGGCCTCTTTGCTCCGTCGCGGAACCCTGCCTGCCATCTTTACTGCTTCCGTTGTCATAGCGGCAATGCCTTCTATGGCGCAGACGGCCCCGGCAGACGCGCCTGCGGCAGCGCCGGTAGTAGCGGCACCCGCGGAGCAGCAGGGTGGCACCATCACGGGCAGCGTAAGCGCGGCGACCGCTGCGCAGGCGAACGTTAAGGCCGTAGCGGCTACACCGCTGCCCGGCGTCACCGTGACCGCGACCAACAGCCTCACTGGCAAGAAGTACGCCGCGGCGACCGATGTCAACGGCAGCTTTCGCCTGCTCATTCCCAGGAACGGCCGCTACGTCATTCGTGCGGAGTTTGCGGCCTTTGCACCGCTCACGGCTGAGGTTCTGCTGAACGCGACGCAGCACGCGGGCACGGCAAACTTCAGCATGGAGCTGGCCTCGCGCGTAGCGGCACGCACGGCTGCCAGCGGCGCAACCTCAGAGGTCGCGTCCGCGCTCGGCCTGAGTGGCGCACAGGTGCAGAGTCTGCAACGCGGTTTGCAGTCCTTGCGCGGCAGCGGTACCGACGCGGAGAGTTCTTCCGACAGCACCGGCAGCACTGGCGCGGCACTGCCTACGGTGGGCGGCCTGAGCAATAGCGAGGCCAGCGCCAGCGACTCCGTTGCGGTGAGCGGCCAGGCGGGGCAGACCAACGGCCTTGCCGGCTTCAACGAGGACGAGATTCGCGATCGCGTGCAGGGTGCCATTGCCGAGGCGCAGCGCAACGGTGGCCAGCAGGCCGAGATCGCCAACGCCGTGGTGGGCCTGATCGGCGGCATGATGGGCGGCCCGGGCGGCGGCTTTGGTGGACCCGGTGGTGGCGGCGGCCGCGGTGGTCCGGGTGGTGGTGGAGGCCGCGGTGGCGCAGGTGGTGGCCGAGGCAGTTTCCGCAACTTCAATCCGACGCAGGTACACGGCAACCTGTTCTACGCGGGCGGCAACGGCGCGCTGGACGCGACGAAGTTCTCGCTCACCGGCAACCCGGTGCAGCCGGCCTACAGCACCAACCGCTTCGGCCTGAACCTTACCGGTTCGCCCTACATCCCTGGCCTGTTCAAGCCGAGCACCAAGCAGTTCGCCTTCATCAACGTTACGGGCTCGCGCAATCAGAATCCGGTGAACCTCTACGGCACGGTGCCGACGGATGCGCAGCGTACGGGTGACTTCAGCGGCTTCACGCGCACGGTCAACGGCGTGCCCACCGCTGTCGCCATCTACGACCCGCTCACCGGGCTGCCCTTCGCAGGCAACATCATTCCGGGCAACCGGCTCAGCGCACAGGCGCTTGCGCTACTCAACTACTACCCGCATGCGAACCAGGGCGTGACCGGTGCCACGCCCACCGCGCAGAACTACAACTACCAGCGCATCGCCACGGCAGGGCAGAACAGCACGCAAGTGGCCGCGCGCTTTGTGCGCAACTTCGGTGCGGACAACGGACGCGGCGGCTTTGGCGGCATGTTCGGCGGTGGCGGCGGTGGTGGGCGCAGTAACCGGCAGCAGTCCACGCAGAAGACGCTGCGGCAGAACATCAATTCAAACTTCAGCTACTCGCACAACGCGAGCGACCTGCGCAACTTCGCACCGCAGCTTGACGGCAAGAGCCTGAGCGACGGCTTCAACGCGGGCGTGGGCTACTCCATCGGCTACGGACGGCTAAACGACAACGCATCCATCACGTGGAACCGCTCACATGCCGCGACGACCAACCTGTTCACCCGCGGCCTCATCGACCCCGGTGCCGGCTTCAACATCCCCAAGCCTGCGTCCATCACGCCGGGTTTCTACAACGGCGTGCCTGACATCGGCCTGACGAACTTCTCGAGCCTCACCGAGACCAACCCGGCCGACCGCGTACAGCAGACAATCGCGTGGGGTGACCAGCTTCGCTGGAACCATGCCAAGCACAACTACAATTTCGGCTTCGACGTCCGGCGTGTCGAGAACAACGTGATCGGCAGCACAAACGTGGTGGGTGCCTTCACCTTCTCGGGCCTCTTTACGCAGTCACCGACCGCGGGCACAGACACCAGAGGTTCCACATCGACGCCCACGGGTTCCAGCTTTGCCGACTACCTGCTCGGCGCGCCGCAGCAGTCGAAGATCCAGGCCGGGTTAAACAAAATCCATCTGCGCGAGACGGTTTACACGATCTACGCCAATGACGACTGGCGCGCGCTGCCGAACCTCACCATCAACAGCGGCCTTCGCTATGAGTACTTCGGCCCGTATACCGAGACGAACAACCAGCTTGTGAACCTGGACCACAGCGCGGACTTTTTAACCGTTGTGCCGGTTCTTCCAGATGGCACCGGGACGTTTTCAGGCAAGTTTCCGCGCTCGCTCGTCAACGCCGATCACACTTTGATCTCGCCTCGTATCGGCCTTGCGTACCGGCCCAAGTTTGTGAAGAACACCGTGCTGCGCGCAGGCTATGGCATCAGCTACAACACTTCGCAGTTCAGCAACTTTGCCAACTCGCTCAGCTACCAGCAGCCGTTCGCCGTGACGCAAACCAACGTCGCGAATCAACAGGGCTGCGGATCCCTGACGCAGGCCTCTCGCAGCGGCACGCCCTACACGCTGACCAGCGCCTTCAACTGCGTTACTGCTGCCAGCAACATCCAGCCGACGATCACCAATAACTTCGCCATCAACCGCGACTACCGGCTGGGCCGCGTGCAGGTCATCAACGCCGGCGTGCAGCACACCTTCGGTCTTGGCGTGCTGCTCAACGTGGACTACAACGGCTCATTCGGTGGCAACCTGGACATTCAGCGCTCGCCGGGGCACACCACCAATGTGCTCACCAGTAACTCGCAGGCGTACATCTTCGAGGATTCCGTTGCCGAATCGCGCTTCAACGCGCTCGCCGTGAACCTGCGCAAGCGCCTGCAAAACGGCGTTGCCGTGCAGGCGACGTACACCTACGGCCACTCCATCGACAACGCCAGCTCCATCGGCGGCGGCAGCGGCACCATCGTGCAGAACGACCAGCGGCTCGATCTGGAGTTTGGCAACAGCTCGTTCGACGTGCGCCACCGCCTCAATGGCAACTTCGTCGCGGAGCTGCCCTTCGGCCCCAACCGCGCGTTTCTGCACAGCGGCGGCTTTCTCGCCAAGGCGCTGGACGGCTTCAACCTGAGCGGCAACTACACCTTTGCGACCGGCGGCTACGCCACGCCGCAGTACCAGAACACCGCGGCCCAGCTTGCCACCGGCGGCAACTACACGCTGCGCCCGAACCGGGTCTTTTCACAACCGATTGCCGGCGCGGGTACGTTGCGCAGCTGGTTCAACGCCGCAGCCTTCGCCGCACCCGATGCCAACAGTTTCGGCAATGCCTCACGCAATTCGATACGCCTGCCCGGCACCGTGAGCGTCGACATGTCGCTTTCACGCTCGTTTGCCTTCGGCGACCTGAAGAATCTGGAGGCGCGCGCGACGGCCAACAACGTCTTCAATACGGTGCAGTACAGCGGTGTCGACACAGTGCTGAACTCCTCCACCTTCGGCCAGGTCACCAGTGTGGCGAACGCGCGCAAGCTCAGCTTCCAGGCGAGGTACCGGTTTTGACAAAAGACAGCAAGGTACCGTTGTTGATAGCGGAAAGCAGAGTGAGTTCAGTTCGAAGTGCAACCCATGCAGCGTCATTTCGACCGGAAGCCGCGCTCTTTGCGGCTGGAGCGGAGAAACCTGCTTTTCCCTTTGAGGGCCTCTGCTCTGCGAGCAAACAGCAGGTTTCTCCGCTCCGCTGCGCTTCGGTCGAAATGGCGCCGCAGGGTTTTGTGAAACGGAGATGGATGCGGGTGCGAGTTCACGACTTGGAGGGAG
This sequence comes from uncultured Terriglobus sp., assembly GCA_964244605.1. Taxonomy (GTDB): domain Bacteria; phylum Acidobacteriota; class Terriglobia; order Terriglobales; family Acidobacteriaceae; genus Terriglobus. Next base: position 20,563 of record CAXTJS010000017.1, read on the forward strand.
CAGGGGCCTTCAGGCCCCGGATTACAGGGCGTACCAAAAGGGCTTCAGCCCCGGGCTCCTCGCGACGCAGCCCAGCCCTGAAGGGCTTGTCCGGAGGCTTTGAAGTCGTGGGGCTAAAGCCCCACGCCCCCTCCCTTTTCACGGCAGGTAAGAGCCTCCTCCGCTCCGCCTGCGCCGCCCTCGTGATTCTGGGTAGCGCCTCGCATCTACACGCGCAGCAGCAGGATCAGTCCGGTGCCGTGGTCTTCCGTGTGCAGTCACAAATCGTGCTCACCAACGTCGTCGTGCGCGACAAGAAGACCGGCCAACCGATGCGCGGCCTCAAGGCCGGCGACTTCACCGTCACCGAGAACGGCAAGGCACAGTCCATCACCTCGTTCGACTTTCAGACCGTAGACGAAGCTGCCCGCCTCAACGAGGCCACCGTGAGCGGCACCGCGCCGACCATCGCGCAGATGCTGGAGCGCTCCATCGGCGCACAGCCGGAGCAACTGCGCGACCACCGGCTGATCGTGCTGTTCTTCGACACCGCCTCCATGCAGCCCGAGGACATCGACCGCGCCGTCGATGGCGCGACCGACTACATCAACAAGAAGATGCAACCGGCGGACCTGGTCGCCGTGGCGAGCCTGAGCACGTCGCTCTCGCTCGACCATGACTTCACGGCTGACAAGAATGCGCTGCTGCGCACAGTCGGCAAGTTCAACGGCAGCAATGCGTCGGCGGGTCTTGCCGCTGGCTCCACGGGCACGACGGAAGGCACTGCCGACGACTCCAGCAGCTTCGTCGCGGACGACACCGAGTACAACGACCTCAACACCGACCGCGAGCTCTACGCCATTCAGACCATCGCCAAGTCGCTGGAGCGCGTGGACCAGCGCAAGAGCATGCTCTACTTCTCGGGCGGCCTCTCGCGCAGCGGCGTTGAGAACCAGGCCAGCATCCGCTCCGCCACCAACGCGGCTGCCAAGGCCAACATGGCCATCTATACGGTGGACACGCGCGGCCTGCAGGCGCTGCCGCCGCTTGGCGACGCGTCGTCCGGCTCGGTGCGCGGCACCAGCGCCTACTCGGGTGCGGCCATGCAAGGCAAGCTCGACAGCAACGCCGCCTCGCAGGAACTGCTCGCCACGCTCGCCAGCGATACCGGTGGCAAGTTCTTTAGCGACAGCAACGATCTCTCCCCGGCCTTCCAGCAGATTCAGCACGACACCGAGGCCTACTACATCCTCGGCTTCCGCTCTTCGGACACGCGCAAAGACGGTGCTTTCCGCAAGCTCACCATCAAGCTGAACCGCACCGACGCCAAATTGGAGTACCGGCCCGGCTACTACGCGCCCGCCGACTTTCAGCACCAGAAGACTGAGGACCGCGAAGAGGCGCTGACCGAACAGCTGCGCAGCGACCTGCCTGCGGTGGATGTCCCCGTGTACATCGAGGCCTTCTACTTCCGCCAGACCAGCAACAGCTACGCTGTGCCCATGGCGCTGATCGTGCCCGGCTCCGCGATCCCTTTCACGCGCACGAAGGACCAGGACAAGGCCACGCTCGACATCGCCGCGCAGGTGAAGAACGCGCAAGGCATCGTGGTCGGCAACGCGCGCGACACGGTGAAGCTCAGCGTCGACGGCACAGCGGGTGCGGCGCGCCGCAACATCCAATACGGCACCAGCTTCCAACTCGCCTCCGGCCACTACCACGTGAAGTTCGTCGTGCGCGAGAACGAGACCGGCAATCTGGGCTCGTTTGAGACGGACATCGTTGTGCCCGACCAGAAAAAGGCAGCGATGAAGCTTTCGAGCGTGGTGGTCAGCTCGCAGCGCAACGCCGCACCCAAGGCTGTCCGCGACGCGCAGCCCGACCCGCTGGTGCACGATGCGCAGCAGTTCATTCCAAACGTGCCGCACGTCTTCCGGCAGGACGCGCACCTGTACCTCCTCTACGAGCTCTACGACCCTGCGAAGCTTTCGAAAGAGGCCGCCGCGGCCGCCGCTACCGAGGCCGCTGCGAAACAGAGCGGTCTCAAAGCACGCGGCGGTGCGGGTGGCGTGCGCGTGCTCACATCCGTCGAGTTCCTGCAGAACGGTGCCAAGGTGCTTGAGACACCGCTGGTCGCGACAGACGTGCTGAACGAGCCCGGGCGCAACGCCGTGGGCTTCACCTTCGACGTGCCATTGCAGCAGCTCAAGCCCGGCGATTACATCTGCCAGGTGAACGTGGTGGATGACGCGGGCGGTGCTTATGCGTTTCCGCGCCTTGCCATGCGCGTGGTTGCGCCAGTGGCCAGCCCAGCGCCAGCGCCAGCGGCACCCACCGTCGCACCGGCAACAACGGGCAGCTAAACCATTTCACTCCAGCTATAGCTACATCTCGCCCTGCACCGAAAAGGCGTGTGCCCCTTGTCCGGATTTTCGAACATGGGGCCACCTTCAGAGAACCCATATCCGAAGTGCGGGACGTGGGACACACCTACTCCTGTATGTGAAGTGCTCTAATCCGCTCGTGTGCGCCGCGAGAAAACTCCAGCAATCATCTTGTATTTCCGCAACTTAAGCGCGGCAGGACCGTCTCCGAAAGAGGGGATCAATCGCGTGAAGCTTCTTCCGGTACTGCGACCCGCTCTGCTAGCCGTATGTTTCATGGTCTCGCTTCAGGCGCAGGAACCTGCCCAGCAGCCTGGCCAAACGCCACCCGCAGCCCAGCCAACGCCGCAGCAGACTACGCCTGCTCCGTCCCAGCCGCCTCCTGTAGACACACCGGTGATCCAACCGGGAATCGCCGTGCCATCGCAACCGGCCCCCTCAACGTCCACGAATGGCAATGGTCAAACGATCCAGAACGGGCCAAATGGTACACCCACCATCCGCGCCACCTCACGCATCGTCATTCTGGACACGGTCGTGCTCGACGGCGAGGGTCTCGA
>CAXTJS010000017.1:23495-26877 GCA_964244605.1 uncultured Terriglobus sp.
ACAAGAAAGGCAACGTCGTCACCGACCTGAAGCGCGGCGACTTCCACATCACTGAAGATGGCAGTCCGCAGCAGGTCATCAACTTCGAGAAGACCAACTCACACACACCGGCAGCCGACGCGTCCATTAACTCCACGCAGGACCTCGACCGCGTAGCGCCGCGTGCGCCCGTCAACATCATCCTGCTTGACGAGTTCAACACGCGCTTTGAGGACATGGCGTTTGCACGCTACTCGCTCAAAAAGTACCTGCAGAAGCAGCCTGACAAGCTGACCATGCCCACGATGCTCATCGCCGTGTCACTGCAGAGCTTCAGTGTGGTGCACGACTACACGCAGGACAAAGCCGCCATCCTGACTGCGCTAGACAAGCACCTGGTCAGCTACCCGTGGCAAGTGCACCAGGGCGGCTGGCTGGCGGAGCGGTACAGCATCGCCTTCGGCACGCTGCTGCGCGTTGCAGAGGCCACCGAGGGCCACCAGGGCCATAAGAACATGATCTGGATCGGCCGCGGTTTCCCCAGCCTGAACTTTGCCAATGCCGCGATTGACATGCAGACCCGCGTTGAGACCGCAGTACAGCAGTGCGTCAACAAGCTGCGCGATGCGCGTGTGACGCTTTACACCATCGACCCCGCAGGCGTGCAGGTGAACCCTTACAACTACGGCCAGGCCGCGGGCGACTACGATCCGTTCGGCGGCAACTACGAGTTCAACCGGCTGGCGCGCGCCACGGGCGGCCGTACCTTCTACGGCCGCAACGATGTGGATGCGGAGATCGGCACGAGCTTGCGTGACGGCGCCAGCTTCTACACGCTGGTCTACCGCCCAACCGGCCCCAACACCGATCCACGCAAGTTCCGCAAGATCAAGATCACCTTTGATAATCCCGAGTACACCGCCGTCACACGCGAGGGCTACTACCCGCAGTACGGGCCGTACCGTGTTGACCCCAAGACGCCCAACCGCCGGCTAGCCTTTGATCTGGGCGCCGCGAACAGCAGCAACATGGTCTACGACGGTGTGCCGTTGACCCTGCGTCAAGACCCGGCCAACCCTGACGCCTTCACCGTGCACGTGGACAGCAAAGGCCTGAACTGGACGGTCGCAACTGAGACGGAGCCGCGCCATTGCGAGGTCATCCTGATGGCCACCAGCTTTGACAAGAAGGGCAAGGAACTGCAGCGCGTGGCGAAAGACATAAAAGTCGCCGCTCCAACTGACGTGGCACCCACAGGCCGACTGGAGCGCAGCATGGACCTGAAGCTGACCATGCCGCATGATGCCAAGGCAGTGCGCGCACGCTTCATTGTGCGCGTTGCCTCGACCGGCCGGATTGGCACAATGGACAGCCCGCTAGGCCAGGCACCGCAGCATACTGCGACGCCGCACGACGGCTCCTCTCCGCAACAAACTCTCGCACCGCAGCAAACGGCCACGCCGCGGCAGAACGAAACGCCCTGACGTTGCTGTTCTCACCCAGTGCGCCACACGTAAGCCACGCACCGCGAAGTCTCGTCTAGAGCAGCGATAGGTCGGTCGCAACGAAGTCAGGATCTGGTTGGATGGAGCAGTTCATCATCATAGGAGCCGGTCCTGCCGGCTTGACCGCGGCATTGGAACTGACTCGCCGCACCAACATCAAGCCGATCATCCTGGAAGCCTCGCACGAGATCGGCGGCATCTCGCGCACGGTGCGTTACAAGGGCAACCGCATGGACATCGGCGGCCATCGCTTTTTCTCGAAGAGCGACCGCGTGATGCAGTGGTGGATGGACCTGATGCCCCCTGAGGCAAGCGCTGGTAGCCCATCCGCAGTGACAGTCAGCTATCAGGGCCAGCAACAAACCGTGCCGCTACAAGCCGCGACGTCGCAGGTTGCGGCACAAACAGTGGCTGTGCCCGCAAAGCTCCGGCAGGAGTCGCCACTGCGCGGCATGGGCCCCTTGAGACCAGCGGCTACTGATGAGGCTGAATGTGCCGAGGTCAGCCGAACGGCGGCGAAGGCCAACACGCTGGTACAGGTGCCGCCACCTGCGCAGACAGATCTGGTCATGCTCATACGGCCTCGTAAAAGCCGTATTTATTACCTGCGCCGCTTCTTCGACTACCCCATTCGCATCAACGCGCAAACGATGCGTAATCTCGGCCCAACCCGCATGATTCGCATCGCATGCAGCTACGCATGGTTGTGGGTCAGGCCGGTGCGCAATGAGAAGAGCCTGGAAGACTTCCTGATCAACCGCTTCGGCCGGGAACTCTATCGAACCTTCTTCAAAAGCTATACCGAGAAGGTTTGGGGCACCACGTGCAGTGAAATCTCTGCCGCATGGGGTGCGCAACGCATCCGCGGGTTGAGCCTTACTGCTGCACTCAAGCACTTTCTTATGCAGGCCGTATGCAGGAAACCTGCAAAGGTAAAGTGCGCGGAAGACATCGCGCAAAAGGCGACGGACACATCGTTAATTGAGCGGTTCCTCTATCCAAAGTTTGGCCCTGGGCAACTCTGGGAGCACGTTGCCGAGAAGGTCACTGCAGCCGGCGGTGAGATCCATCTGGGCTGGCGTGTGGTCGCCGTCATCACCGAAGGCGATTGCGTCATTGCAGTTGATTCCGAGAACAGTCTCGGTGAAAGGAAGCGCTTCGCGGGTGCTCACTTCATCTCCACGATGCCGCTTCGCGACCTCACCAATGCGCTTGAAGCCGGTAGCGCGGCCGTTCCAGCAAACGTGCGCGAAGTAAGCGACGGCTTGCAGTATCGCGATTTCATCACCATTGGCATTCTCGCGAACAAGCTCAGTGTTACCGAGAAGGGTGGCGGTCTTCTGCGGGATACATGGATCTACATCCAGGAACCTGACGTCCTGTTGGGCCGCTTGCAGATCTTCAATAACTGGTCGCCGCACATGGTCAGCAATCCTGACAAAGTCTGGCTTGGGCTGGAATATTTCTGCTATGACACGGACCCGCTCTGGCTGATGTCGGATGAAGAGTTGAAGCAGTTTGGCGCGGCTGAGCTGGAGAAAATAGGCATTCTGCAGTCAGCCGATGTGGTGGATGCACACGTGGTCCGCGTGCCGAAAACCTATCCAGCTTACTTCGGCACTTATGACCGCTTCGCCGAATTGCGCCGATGGATCGACACCTTTGAGAACCTTTACTTAGTCGGCCGTAACGGCATGCATAAGTACAACAATCAGGACCATTCGATGCTGACCGCGATGGCGGTTGTGGATGGCATTGTTGCCGGCAAGGTCGACAAAGATGCGATATGGGCAATCAACACCGAGCAGGAGTACCACGAGGACAAGGCTTCAAAGTAAGTCAGCCTAGGTAGTGTCTGACGAATACGAATGTGGCGCAGAACGGGGGGAGCGGTGGCC
>CAXTJS010000018.1:0-8669 GCA_964244605.1 uncultured Terriglobus sp.
TCTGCCGCTTGACCGCGCGCTCGCCGCTGGCGCAGTTCTGCGAGCCGATCCACAGCGTGTTGTCGTCGGCAAACAACATCTTGGTATGAGTGCCGTCGGAGATGTTGGCCGTGGATGCGACTGTGTGTGTCGCCAGTGGAATGACCGTGAGCAGGCCGGAGAAGTAGCCGTCGCTGAGCAGTTGCTGTCCGGCGACATAGAGCGTGTTGCCGTCTGACATGGCGACGGTCGCCCCGCCAACCGGGGTCGTTGCGACAACCGGCGTTACAAAGGTGGCCGACGTTGGATAGGCGTCCGTGCGGATCGTCGCGGTGTTCGCAAAGTGGACTGCCGGGATCGCGTCAGTACCCGTGCCGCCGCATTCGCGGCCGCAGCTCAGGATGTAGACCTGCGAGCCGTCCGGCGAGAAGTAGGCATTTTGCGGCCGGTGAAATGCGGGTTCGCTCACACTGCCGTTTGGCTGCGAGGAGCCAACCGGCAGGATGCAGTACACCGGCTTGTTCAACGGCTGGCAGTCGATTGAGCCAGCGGGCGGTGCCTGATCCGTGTTCAATCGCAACAGACGGTAGACGCTGTTGTTGTTGCGGGTCATCACCAGCACAACGGTGTGCGCCGGGTTCACCGCAATGCGGTACGCACCCGGCAGCGAGAAGTTGTAGTTGATGCCGGCAGCGACATCGGCCACCAGGAAGAGCCCCGCCGTTTCCTCAGCCGCATAGACGAAGGCGCGGTCTGACGGGACGAACAGCGATGTCGGTTGAGCCGCAAGCGCACTGGCCGCCAGCACCGCATTCCCCGCCGCCTCGGTGCCGTAGTTGATGACGTTGGTGGAGCGGTCGCTTGAAAACACAACACCGGCTTCCTGCTCCGGGTAGTTGAAGATCTGAATAGGCGATCCGCCCGCCGAGAAGCCGGAAACTGGAAAGGTGCTGTTCGGCTGGTACACGTTGAAGCGGATGTCACGCTTCGCATCGAGAATCTGCGCGCTGGCGTTGCCAAGAAGGCCCGTGTTGCCGATGGCCACGAGCACACGCTGCGTCAGCTTTGAGGGCGGAATCGTGCGCCCTGCAAACAGGAACTCAGTGGTCTTATAGGGGCGGTCGCCACAGCCTGCAAGCAGGAAAGCAGCCGAGAGGAGCACGAGGGCGAAACTCGTCCGCGCAGACGCAAAATTCTTCAAAGAAAGATCCTTCACAGCGCGGCACAACTGGTCCCGCAGATGGTCGAAGTATACCAAAGCACCCCGAGGCGAACCCATCGTAACGGCATGGCTTAGTTGGCTTTGAGCTCGCATCCGGCGGCGTCGTGCTGCCGTCGCATACGATGGTGAGACGGACGCATTGGGCGTTGGTGAGAGCGGCAACGCCCGCGGAGACGGTATGCAGCAGCGCGCACAACAGCACGACGGTTTCCTAGAGCGCCTCCATGCCGGCCGCCCCATGCTGGCCGACGGCGCGATGGGCACCATGTTTTACGCGCGCGGTGTGTTCATCAACCGCTGCTATGACGAGCTGAACCTCACTGAGCCGCAGCTGGTACGTGAGCTGCACGAGGAGTATCTCCTGGCCGGTGCGGAGCTGATCGAGACCAACACCTTCGGGGCCACGGCGGTAAGGCTGAAGCGCTTTGGTTTGGAAGAGAAGGTCGTCGAGATCAACGCAGCCGGTGTCCGGCTGGCACGTGCCGCGGTGGACGCCGTGCGCGAAAAGCATGCGCATGACGCACTCGTTGCGGGCTCCATCGGTTCGCTCGGTCTAAAAGCGGAGGATCTGCAGAGCTCCGACGTGCATGAAATTTATGCCAAACAGGTGCAGGCGCTTCACGAGGGCGGCGTCGATCTCTTCCTGATTGAGACGGTTACCTCGATGGCCGAAGCGAACGGAGCGCTTCAGGCGTGCCGGCAGATCGCACCCGCCGTACCTGTCGTGGTCATGATCACTGTCACCGAGACCGGTAATGTCGCAGACGGCACGACTCCGGAGGAAGCCGTGCGGCAACTGGAGCAGGCGGGTGCTGCGGCTGTGGGCTGCAATTGCAGCGACGGGCCGAACCTCGTACTGCAGACCATTGAGCGCATGCACGCTGCTACCGCGCTACCCCTAGCCGCCATGCCCAACGCCGGCGTGCCGAACTGCGTCGATGGCCGAAGTATCTATCTTTCGTCGCCGGAGTACCTGGGCAGCTTTGCGCGCAAGGCAGCGCGCTCCGGTGCGATGCTGATCGGCGGTTGCTGCGGTACGACACCTGCCCACATCAGGGCGATGCGGTCTTCACTGCGCGCCGTGCAGGCGCAGGCGGAAGGCCTGCAGGCCGAGACGGCCAGCGCACCGGCACCAGCAATCGAGCCGCCTCCGCTGTCACAGCGCTCCGGTGTGGGCCGCCGCATTGCGGAGGGCGAGTTCGTCACGATGGTAGAGATCGTGCCGCCAAAAGGTTTCGACGCACGGCGCGAGATTGAAGGCGCGCGTATGCTGCAGTCGGTCGGCGTGCACGCCATCAACGTGCCCGACTCGCCGCGAGCCAGCGCCCGCATGAGCGCGGGCAGCCTGTGCGTGCAGATCGAGCGTGAGCTCGGCATTGAAACGGTGCTGCACTTCACCTGCCGCGACCGCAACCTGCTCGGCATCCAGAGCGATTTGCTTGGCGCAGCCTCGCTTGGCCTGCACAACATCCTTTGCCTCACCGGGGATCCCCCGAAAATGGGCACGTACCCGGACGCGACTGCCGTCTTCGATGTGGATGCCGTTGGCCTGACCCGCATTGTGCGCGACATGAACCACGGGCTCGATCTCGGCAAGCAGCCGATCGGTCAGTCTCCCGCGTTCGTGCTGGCCTGCGCCGCCAACCCGGGTGTGCCCGATCTGGATGCGGAGGTGCGCCGCTTTGCCGCCAAGGTGGAAGCGGGCGCGGAGTTTGCCATCACGCAGCCCGTCTTCGACCTAAAGCTGCTGGAAGACTTCTTGCGGCGGGTCGAGTCGTTTCGCATCCCCGTCGTCGCGGGTATCTGGCCGCTCACCAGCGTCAAAAACGCGCTCTTCATGCGCAACGACCTGAAGGTCAGCATGCCGGACGAGATCGTGGAGCGTATGGGCCGGCAAACCACACCGGAAGCATCGCGCGCCGAGGGCGTCGCGATCGCGCAGGAGATGCTTTCAGAAGTTCGCGGCAGTGTGCAGGGTGTGCAGGTGAGCGCGCCATTCGCGCGTTATGAGCTGGCCGTGCAGGTAGTCGAAGCGGTGCTGCCTCAACCCGCATTGCAGGGCAGATAGGAGAAAGCCATGGCCGCTACTTTCGAAGAGCAGTTGAAGCAGTTGGAAGGCATCGTCGACCGCCTGGAGCGAGGTGACCTGCCGCTGGAGGAATCGCTGGTGATCTTCGAGCAGGGCGTCGCCTTGTCAGAAGCGTGCAAGCGTCAGCTTGACTCAGCAGACGGCCGCGTCCAGGTGCTGCTGCAACGCGGCAACCAGCGCGAGCGCGTCGCAGAAGATCTTGACCTCGGCTAGGTCGCAGCTTCGTCTGTAGGGATTGAAAGCTTGCCGTCCGCAAGGTCGCGAATCAGCCCGACATCCGCTGCAAGAAAATCGAAGTTCGGCAGCGAGGCGAAGTCGGACCAGCGGATCTCCTGAAAGATGCGGTTGTCGATCTCACCCGCGAAGCTGCGCACCACAAAGAATTGCAGGTCCACCGCACCACCATTGCGATAGTTGTGCCGTATCTGCGTTACGGGCGAGCCTATCTCCGCAACGATGCCGAGTTCTTCGTCGAGCTCGCGCTTGAGCGCCTGCTCCGGCGACTCACCGGCTTCGATCTTGCCTCCGGGGAACTCCCACTTGAGTGCCATGGGCTGGTCGGGCTTGCGTTGGCAAATGAGCACCTCTTGGCCGCCGCTCTCCGCGGAACGCAGAATCAGCGCGGCGACGACGAGGCGCAGTGCTCGTGTACCGTGTCCGTTGCCGTGAGAGCTCTTGCGGCTCTGCAATCTGCGAATGCCGTTCTTCACGAATCCCGAAGTCTTTTCCTTCGAGCTTAGACGCACGAACGCCACGGAGCGAACGCTTACGCGACGGGCTGGGGCAGCGACACCGGATAGTACACAGGCCACCCATGCGCGGCCGCGTGCGCCTGCAATGCAGCGTTGGGGTTCACGGCAAACGGGAACCTGGCTAGCGCAAGCATCGCTGCATCATGAATGCTGTTGCCGAAGACAACGTCCGGCCGGGGTAGGCCGCTGCGCCTGAGTGCGATCGCCTTGCCTTCGTCGGAAGGGATGTCGATAAGCCGATCCGTCACATACTCCGCCTCACTTTGTACACATGCGGCTAAGACGCGATCGGGTGTGACGCCCAGTGCCCGCACACCCTCTTCGATGACCCAGTTGTTCGTGGAACTGACCGTCCAGATCTCCACGCCACGGCGCTGCAAGGTATGCACGAGGTCGACCATCACGGGGAAGAGATGCGGCTGGACGTGCGTGTTGAAGTACTCACGCGCACTCGCGCGGACGTCCTGCTCGCGCAGGCCGCTATACACCTGCACCATCTCGCCGCAGATGGTTGTCTCGTCGACCTCGCCACGATGGTAGCTGCGGTGTCGATTCAGCAACCATTCGGCCTTATCCGGGGCGAGCAGGCTGGTCTCGATGGACCAGTGCATGAAGCCGGAGCCTGCATCCCCCGGCCACAGCGTGCCGTCGTAGTCGAAGACTGCAGTGCGTGGCTCAGCAGCGGCTATTGCGCGTAGAAACTGCTCTGTCGTAAGCATTTGGGAGCGCGAGACGGATGACGATTCTTGGTGCTTCAAAGTCATCGCTCTATCTTCGCATCGCTCCAACCTGCTTAGAACGAGAGCCGCGCCGCAAGTTGCAGCTGCCGCGACGAGGTGAGCGTCTGCGTGATGAGGCCGGCACTTGCGACAGGGCCGCTTGGCGAGAAGACGTTGCGTTGGCTCGGGATCGCAAAGTTCGGGTGGTTGGGTACGTTGAAGAGCTCAGAGCGCAGCTGAAGCTGCACGCGTTCCGACAGAGCGATGGTCTTGTTCAGCGCCAGATCGACGGATGCAAGACCCGGCCCAGTGAGCGTATTGCGCGGCAGATTGCCATAGAAGCCCGGTGCGGGCAGGGCGAAGCTTACAGGATCGAAGTAACGTTGTGCGCCGCCCAGCACAGGGTTGGCGCTGCGGCCCGGCAAGAGATCCGGCCGCTCCGGTGACGGCCCAGTGCCGAAGCGTGCACGCGCGCTGTCATAGCTTACGAGAACGGAGAAAGGCGCGCCGGAACTGAAGTTCAGGACCGTGTTCGCCTGCCAGCCATCGCAGAAGAGTGCGGCCCGGCAGAACTGCGGCACGTTCGCTGTTACGTAGCCCGCGAGGTAGTGCCGTAGATCGTAGTTGGAGAGTCCCTTCTCTGCACGCAGACTGTCCGGGTCTTGCGGCACGTCATTCTCAGAACCTTGCGCGGTGACGAGCGAACTCGTATCCAGCGACCTCGACCAGGCATACGTTCCGCGAAGCTGCAGCAGCCTGCCGCCGCGAGACTCGACCGTGGTCACCAGACCGTTGTAGGACGACAAGCCATTGGTCTGCTTGAGGCGGATGCTGGTGAAACTGGGGTTTCGCACAGTGGAGTTCGCTGGGAAGAACTTGCGCCCATCCACGATCTGCGGAAGTGCCTGGTTCGCATCGACGATGCGCGTGTCGTGCACGCCACGGTTCGCTGAATACGCAACCGTCAGCAGAAGACCGCGCGGCAGCTGCTGCTGCACGCTGCTGTTCCACTGCAGCGTATAAGGGCTGGCTGGGTGGTACTGCAGTACATCGAAGCGGCCGGGCGAGAAGTTCGCCGGCGTGATCTGCGCATTCGGGAACGCCGGAGCATTCACGGTACCTACCGTGAAGAAGGGCGGATTGCGCGCTCCCGCGTTGAGGTAGAAATCCGTCCACAAGGGATCAAAGTACACACCAAATGCCGCACGAACGCTGGTGTTCCGGCCGGCGGGAACATATGCAACACCCAATCTTGGCATGAGGTCGAGGCTGGTTGGATTGGTGTAGAGCGGTCCCTGCGTTAAGGCTGCGTCGTGCAAGGGATCGCGCAGGGCAGAGGAGAGACCATCCTTCTCATCGGGTACGCTCTCGCGCTCATAGCGAAGGCCCGCCGTGAGGGTGAGGTCGGGGCGCAGCCGTACGGCATCGGTGATCCACGCAGCCTCCATGTGTTGACGCCAGTGCCTGCGCGCGACGGAGCCGGGCAGCGCAAGTTCAACGGAGGTCGGCGTACCTGCAAGGAAGGTCGAGACCGAGTTGAACAGGTAGAAGCCGTTTTGCGACTGCGGTGCCTGCTGCGGGAAGAGGATCCGCTTTTCGTTCACGCCCGCGCTGATCACGTGACGGCCGGCACTCACGGTGGTCTCGTCGGAGCCCTCGAAGAGGTTGAGCGCGTTCAGCGTCGGCCCAAAGCGAGCGGGACCGAGTGGCGCCAGACCGGTGATGCTGATCTGCCCGAATGGTCTGCCCGGCACAAATGACAGTGCCGGATCGATCGGCTTGAGATAGTCGAAGTTGAGCGTGAAGAAGCTGCGGTTGGCGCTGAGGCGCACCGTGTTCACCAGTCGCTGCTGAAAGGTGCGCGTGCCCTGCACGGTTAGTGACTGGTCGCGCGAACGATTACGATTGGCGCTCACCAGCAGCAGATCGGGCGTGACTACGTCGCTCGTGTCGATGCGATAACGCGTGAAAAGCGAGGTTCGCTCACTCGGCTGCGCATCGACGCGCACGACGAACAGGTCCTCATTCGCGGCCGTTGTTGCCTGCGAACGGTACTGGCCGGTGCCGTCGGTGTACACGGTCGCGTTTGGTTGTGGGATGAGCGCGAGGTACGGAACCACACTGGCCACGGCGGAGGCTCGTGCTGTCGCGTTCGGCACGATGGCGATGCGTGTGCCGCCAAGGCGCTGACGCAGACCCTCGTAGTTGCCGAAGTAGAAGGCGCGGCTGGACTTCAGCGGGCCGCCGAGCGCCCCGCCAAACTGGTTGCGCTGAAAGCGCGGAATGGACAGCGAGGGATCGTCGAAGTAGTTCTTCGCATCGGCGGCGCTGTTGCGCACGAATTCGAATACGGAACCGTGCAGCGCGTCGGTGCCCGCCCGGGTCGCCTGGCTGATCACGCCACCTGCGGAGCGGCCGTACTCCGCCCCGTAACCGTTCGTCAGCACGCGAAACTGGCCGACGGCATCGACCCCAAGTACGGTGCCCGCTGCGCTGCCCGGCGTGTTGTTGTAGGCATCGTTCACGTCGCTGCCATCGAGCAGAAACGACACCTGGTTGGGCCTACGACCCTCAATTGAGATCTGCCGGCCATTGCCCTGCGAGTCGCCGGTGGTGCGGCGAGATGGCACAACGCCGGGGGAGAGCAGGGCGAGCTGAACCGTGTCACGGCCATTGAGCGGCAGCTGCTGGATGGCGCGCTCGTCGGTCACGTTCGACAGCGCAGCCGATTCGGTCTCGATGCTCTGGCTGTCTGCGGTGACAAGCACCTCGCCTTCGGTACCTGCCTGCAGGCGGACGTCGAGAATGCGTTCTTCACCGACCGTTAGTGAGAGCCGCTCGTCCTGCGACCGAAACGACTTCGCCGCCAGACGTACGGTGTACCTGCCCGGCACAAGCTCCCGAAAGCTGTAGCTTCCTGTGGCACCGCTAATCGCGGAGCGGGCTGTGCCCGTGTCCTCGTCCCGCAGCGTGATCGTTGCTCCGGGTACGCGTGCACCGGTAGCGTCCACTACGCTGCCGCGCAGGGCCGCGTTGCTGCCTTGACCATGGCAGTGCAACGCCAGTGCGGCTATAGCAGCAGCGGCAAAACCTGCTTGCTTACGCAACACGTCGGTTGAACGTGACAGAGTTCGCCTGATCGATGGAGGTCAGCAGCAGCGAGGACACGTTGACGTGATCGGGCCGCGTGACGGCCCAGCGAATCGCATCGGCGACGTCTTCGGGCTGCAGCGGCGTGAGATTGGCGTAAACCTTTGCGGCACGTTCCGCATCGCCGCGGAAGCGCACCTCGCTGAAATCGGTCTGCACCATGCCGGGATCGATGCTGGTGACACGCACGGCTGTGCCCATCAGGTCGATACGCAGGCCGTCACTGATAGCGCGCTCGGCCGCTTTGGTGGCGCAATACACGCTGCCACCCGCGTAGGCAAGCCAGCCCGCCGTGGATCCAAGATTGATCACGTGGCCCCGCTTCCGCTGCACCATGCCGGGCACAACGGCGCGGGTCACGTAGAGCAGGCCCTTCGTGTTGGTGTCGATCATCTCTTCCCAGTTTTCGGGGTCGTCCAGATAGAGCTTTTCAAGACCGCGCGCAAGGCCCGCGTTGTTGACCAGGATCGCAACGTCGCGGAACTCGGAAGGGAGTGCCGCGATTGCAGTCTCCACATCGGCACGCTTGCGAACGTCGAGCGGAAAGAGGTGCACCGCCTCGGCACCGGCTTTTAGAGCTTCTTCGCGCAGAGGCTGAAGCCGGTCCAGCGTGCGCGCGCACAGCGCCAATTTCGCGCCCTCCGCGGCAAGTGCCAGTGCTGTTTGTTTGCCGATACCTGCACTTGCGCCGGTGATGAGCGCGACTTCGCCTCGAATGCTTCGACCCACGGAAAGCTCCTGCTTCCATCATCGCTCAA
>CAXTJS010000018.1:8679-22769 GCA_964244605.1 uncultured Terriglobus sp.
CTCGCGGGGTGGCCCTTCGACGTTGCTGTGTGCGCTTACTGAGCTGGAGTTGCGGTGGGCGAGGTCGTCTGCACGCCGATGGACGGACCGGATACGACCAGTTCCACACGCCGGTTCTGTGCGCGGCCCGAAGCGGATGAATTGTCCGCGACCGGGTTGGTCTTGCCGTAACCAGTGGCTGTCACGTTTGTCGCGCTCACGCCTTGCTGCGTCAGGAAGTCCTGCGTGGCACGGGCGCGGTTCTCGCTGAGCTTCTGGTTGAATTCGTCGCTGCCGGTCGAGTCGGTGTAGCCCTCAACCTGCAGCTTCAGGTCAGGGTATTGCTGCAGGATGGCGGAAACCTTCGCAAGGGAGATCTGCGCGTTTTGCTTCAACGTGTACTTGCCTGTGTCGAACAGAACGTCGCCCAGCGTGACGATTAGTCCGCGTGCTGACTCCTGCGTGGCGAGCACCGCGTTCAACTGCGCACGCAGCTTCTCGCGTATGGCAACAACGGACTGGTTTGCCGCTTCAGCCTGCGCCTGCGCCTGGGCTGCAGCCGCGTTCGCATTGGCTGCGGCAGCTTCAGCGCGGGCACGCTCAGCAGCTTCGCGGTCCGCCGCGGCCTGTGCCTGTGCTGCTGCTGATGCGGCTGCCGCTGCATCCTGCTGCGACTGCGCGGACTGCGCCTCCGCAGCACGGCGGGCATCGATCTCTGCCTGGCGGCGCAGGTCAGCCTGCTTGCGTAGCGAGAGGATGCGCGCGTCTTCACTGCGCTGCACGGCCTCGCGTGCGTAGGTGATCTCAAGCTTCCTGTCGCCGTGCTTGTTGCTGTCGAGCGCATCCGCGTTCTGCAGGTTCGTTTGCACCTGCGCGAGGATGTCGGGCGCGTACTGCGTTGCTCCGGCCAGACGAGCGATGTTGAAGGCGTTGTGCGCTTCGTAGAGCTCGAGTGGGCTGGCCTCGTTGCGCGTGATTGGATCCAGCACGGTCTTCGAGCCGTTCGTCTGCGCGTACAGGCCACGCGGTAACAGGCTGAAGTGCGCGTTCACCTTCTCAAGCACGCCACTTGTCCTGTCATCGATAATCTCGTTTTGCGCGATCACCAGGTCGCTTGGCACGCGCACGGCGAAGTACGGCTCCGCCGTCACGATCATGCCGAAGGACTGCAGGTTCGTGGTGACGTGGATGTCCACCTTGCGTCCGGAGGGCAGCACCTCGCCAAGGTTCTGCGGAGTGCCATCGGGAGTGATCGCCCATAGCACGTAGGTCAGGTACTCCGGGCCGAAGCCGTTAGCGGGAGCGAGGCCTTCAAGGTGCGCATCGATGGTGATGCGGCCCTTCTCGCTCTGCACCTTAGCATCGCCGCGCACCGACGGTGCAATGGCTGTGCCGCGAAAGTTGACCTTGGTCGAGCCGCTGCGATGGAAGTAGTTCACCGCGTCCAGGTCACGCTGCACCACGGTCACGCGATAGAGCGGGACGCCGTTGAGTTCACCGGCAGATTGTGCGCCTGAGCGCGACGTGGCCGGGTCGGCGGTCGGGTTCTGCTCCTGTGCTTGCGCGGTAAAAGTCATGGCAGCGGCAACGCTGCAAAGTACGCACACGTGGCGTAGTGCCGTATTCGTCAGAAAATTCATTCCGTCCTCATGGTTGTGCAGCACCCGTCCGGGCGCAGCTCTCCAAATATTGCGATGCCCGATGGGGAGACGCGGTGGCTTGCCGGGAGTCGAGGTGTACTGAATCAACGCAGCGGTGCGGGCATAGGGGACTTCGCGGCGGACGGTGTCATGCGCCTGGAGAAGAACTCCTGGTAGAGGTTTGCGAGCGCCCCGCTTGCCGTGCCGATGAGTGCGTTGCTGATCGTCAGGCCGGCACCGTTGCGGTCACTCGCCGGATAGTACAGATTCGAAATCCCGGCGCCTGCGAGATTGCCGAGGATGTTGGAATAGTTCGGCTGCCATCGCCCGTTGTCGCCCTTGCAGATGAAGATGCGGGTCATCGCATAGCGTGCACGCGCAGCCTTGGTGCCCGTGCCTTTCCAGAAGTAGCGCGGATCCTGCCGGAAGGCGACGGGTAGCATCGCGCCGCCGATCAGTGTCGTCACCGCTCCATCGGCAAAGCTGGCCCCGTAGCGCTTGCCGAAGCCGGAGGCACCCTGGCCGTAGCCGGGAAAGTCGTTGCCCGCCTGCTCAAAGCCGGCAACGGCACCGGTCAATGCCAGGTTGACGGGGTCGACCGTGGACCGCACTGCCAGGCTGAACTTCTGGCGCGCATCCAGCGGCGCGGCATCCGGCATGTAGCTGATGTAAAAGTTGGGAAATATGCCAAGGACGCGCTGCTTTTCTTCCAGACGCACCTGCTCGATGGCCATCTCATGCACGGACGCGTACACCTGCACGTCTACCTCGCTGCCGCGAAAAGGCAACACCGTTTGCGGCATCTCCAGCGACTCGCCCTCAAGCAGGGTGGCCGATGCGGAGCGCGTTACATAGCCATCGTGGCTCGTCATCAGGACAAACGGCCCCGTGGGTATGTCGCGGAAGCCATAGGTTCCGTCCGCGGCGGAGACGGCGGTGCGCTGCAGCGCATGCGTGGTGAGTTCAAGCACGATGCGGCAGCCGCTGATCACGGCTCCGGAGCGGTCGACCACCACGCCGTAGATGGAGGTGCTCGCCCTGAGGTTCGGCGCGTCGGGTGCATCCGGCAAGCGCTGCTCTTCTGGCTGCGCTGGTGCTGGCTCAGCGGGTTCAGCAGACGGTGCTGGAGCCGGCTCCTGCTCCTGCGCTGCCAGTTTCGCGGGGGCGCAGCAAAGCATCAGCAGGCACAGCAATCCCGCTGCGACGCATCCGCGCTGCGGCTCAGGCCCGCTCTGCCCCCAGCATGTGACCGGCATACTGGCATGGACGCGAAATCAATCAGAGAAGTCGCTCTTGTGACCTCAGTCAGCGATAAATCTTACTGAGCCGCTGACCAACCTGCTCTAGATGGGATCGACCAGCTTGTGCGAGATGGCGAACAGAGCGAGTTCCAGGCGGGTGGACACGCCCGTCTTATCAAAGGTGTTTGAGAGGTGGCGCTTTACGGTTTCTTCGCTGATGGAGAACTGCTTCGCAATATCTTTGTTCGAACAGCCCTCCACGATGCTCTGCACTACTTCGAGTTCGCGCGGAGTCAGACCGTAGGTCTTCTTTTCCGGAACGGCCGCGGCCTTCTGCATCAGGCCGTGCAGCGCCTGCAGCAGATTGACGACGCGCTCGCCACCGATCCAGTAATCGCCGCTGTAGACCGCGCGGATCGCTTCACTGAGATCGCCTGCAACGGAGTCCTTCAGAACGATGCCACGTGCGCCGATCTGCAAGGCCTCGATGACCTGCTGGGTGGAGATGGTGCTGGTGAGCAGAATGATCTTCACCCGCGGTGACTTGCTCATGATGGCCCGCATCGCTTCCAGGCCGGGCAGACGCGGCATCTGCACGTCGAGCAAGAGGATGTCCGGTTCGTGCTCCAGCGCCTGCGTGATGGCCTCGTCGCCGTCGCCTGCCTCGCTCACCACCTCGAAGCCGGGTTCGTGCATGAGCATGTTCTTTACGCCGAAGCGGACGACGGGATGGTCGTCGGCCACGATCAGGCGAATGTTGCTGGTGGGCTGCGCCGCACCGTCCTTCTTTCCCGAATTCAACACGTCACAACTCTCCACGAAAGGATGGGGCAAGCGAACCGCAGAAGCAGAAAGACGACAGCAGCTTGCGGCTGTGTCGCTAAAGGTGCAAAGGGAACAACGTTTCCAGCATAAGGCGAATCTCGTCCAGCGCGGCGGTGAGCGCATCCAAATCGCCCGTTCCAGTTCCAGAACTGATACGGGGATCAGCCGTACCGTCCTCCAAAGCAGCGGCGAGGGCGGCAAGCCGGCGTGCCCCAATCATGCCGCAGGAGCCCTTCAGGGCGTGTGCCTCGCGCACCACCACTTCCCGGCTACCTGTGGTTTGTGCATCCCTGATCTTCATCACGCGATCGTTCGCATCGGCAAGTGCAAAGCGGTAAAGATCCTGGGTACCCTTTGCGCCCATGCCCGCGACCAGTTGGTTGAATGTCGTCCTGTCGAGAACGGGTTGCGGCTCTGCGGCTTGCGACAACTCCAGCTCCGGCTGACCCGGAATCGCTGCGCCTGTCGCCCGGAGGCTTTGCAGAGCATGGTTCACATCCCCTGCTGTGATCGGCTTCCTGAGCAGCGCAGCGTAGCCCTCCGGCGGCTGAGCCTGCGGCGTGGCGCTCATGGCGAGCAATACCGGTACGGGCTCTCCTGCTCGCCTGTAGCTCTCATTGAGCGCGTTTGCGAGAGCACTGCCGCAGATACCCGGCAGCTTCTGATCGCACAGCACCACTGCAGGCGGGTCGGGTCGGGTCGAGAGGGACGCCAGCGCCGCTTCGCCGGAAGAGGCCGCCTCCACTCTCCAGCCATCCAGTTCCAGCAACAGGGTCAGCACCTCACGCGTGGTGTCGTCGTCTTCAATCAGCAGCAGTACACGCGCAGACGGCATGAACGCACTGTATCGCTTGCCGCGTATCACGTGCACTAGCTACGAAATTTGGTGGCTAGAATGAAAAAGACGCATGCTGGAGTGGACTGCTGCCATTGCGCTGTTGCTCACGCCGCCGGGCATCCCTGCGCGAGGCTTCCATTGGCAACGCATCATTACGCCTCCCGCTGGTGCCGCCATGCAGCAGGCCTGCGTTGTTCTTGACGCCGCCACTTTTGCGAACGCCGCACCGGCCTTGCGTGATCTGCGGCTCTTTCAGGACGGCACCGAACTTGCCTACGTCGTTGAGGAAAGTTACGACGAGCGAGCGCTCAACAGCGGTGTTACGCCCGTGGACGATCGCTCGGAGTACGAAGCGGTGTACGTCGCCCGCATGGTGCCACGCTCTGCTGCAGGTGTCGCCGGGCTTTCAGGATCAGCGACTGTTCCGTCTGAGCTCTACCAGCGCTTCATCCTGGACGGCCGCGTTCCCGTGGAGCGCTTGCGCATTAACTCGTCGACCCCCACAGCTCATGAGGTGACGATCTCAGCTCGTCCGCTCGCTTCCGGTACGGCCCAGCCCTTTGAACAGGAGCGCCGCAAGCTGGATGCCGAGCACGTCGCGTGGCCCTTTACGCTGGGCGCGAACCTGCAGGGCCAGGCTGAAATACTGCTTGTGGATGAAACCAGTCAGCGCACAGAGTCAATCATTTTAGAAATGCGCCGCCGCTCGCTTTGCTATCAGCCAAGATCTGCGTCACCGCTGGTGCTTTACCTTGGCGGCGGCGAGGGTATGGCCGCAAAGGTCTACGGACTGGCGAATGGCTTCTCCACTTCGTTGCAGCGCCCCTACGCGACGCTGGGACCGCTTGAGCCCAACCCTGACCTGCAGCGCGGAGGAAAGCGTCGCCTTTCATTGCTTGCCTTGGCCACGGCCTTCCTGCTTGCGACGCTGCTGGTGACGCTTCGCGTAGCCGTGCGCGTTTGGCGCAAGGAAAGAGGCCGCACGCGTGCGACTCCTTTCGTTTAGTTCCGCCATGCACTATCGCAGCGCTTCGTCCACCTCGCGGTAGAAGTCGGGCGACTTCAAGATCTCGCGCGGCTTTGATCCGTCTGCTGGGCCGACGAGACCGTCGCGCTCCATGAGATCGATCAGATGTGCCGCGCGACCGTAGCCGATGCGCAGCCGGCGCTGCAGCAGCGATGTGCTGGCCTTGCCGAACTCGAAGATGAGCCGCACGGCGTCGTCGAAGAGTTCGTCGCCGTCGTTCGCGTCTTCGCTGTCGCTTCCGTCGCGTCCGGCTTTCTCGTCCTTGGGACCTTCCAGGAAGCCTTCTACGTACTGCGCCTCGCCCTGCTGCTTCCAGAAGCTGACCACGTCGCAGATCTCCTTCTCGGTGACGAAGGGCGCGTGCACGCGCTGCAGGCGGCTGGTGCCCGGCGGCAGAAAGAGCATATCGCCACGTCCAAGCAGGCTCTCTGCGCCGTTGGAGTCGATGATGGTGCGTGAGTCCACCTTGGTCGCAAGCCGGAAGCTCATGCGCGTGGGCACGTTGGCTTTGATGAGCCCGGTGATCACGTCCACCGAGGGCCGCTGTGTTGCGAGTACCAGGTGGATGCCGACGGCGCGGGCCATCTGCGCCAGGCGCGTGATGGATTCTTCCACGTTGGCTTTGTCGAGCATCATCAAATCGGCGAGCTCGTCGATGATGATCATAATGTAGGGCAGCGGCTCCTGCTCCTCACCGTCCTCGTTGAACAACTGGCCGCTCTCGAAGAGCTTGTTGTACTGATCCAGGTTGCGCACGTGGCGTGATGCCAGCAGCTTGAGCCGGCGCTCCATCTCGCGCACGGCGTTGCGAAGGGCGTTGGCGGCGAGCTTGGGCTCCGTGATGATGGGCGTGAACAGGTGCGGGATGCCCTCGTACATGCCGAGTTCGACACGTTTGGGGTCTACCAGGATCATGCGGACCTGCTCCGGCGTCGCCTTGAAGAGCACGCTCATGATCATGGCGTTGATGGCCACCGATTTGCCGGAACCGGTCGAACCGGCGATGAGCACGTGCGGCATGCTCGCCAGGTCGGCCGTAACGATGCGGCCGTTGATGTCTTTGCCCATCGCAATGGCGAGGCGGCTCTTGCTGTTGGCGAAGTTCTCGTTCTCCACCACGTCGCGCAGCCAAATGGTCTCGCGCTCATGGTTCGGCACCTGAATGCCGACGGTGGATTTGCCGGCCATGCGTTCGATCAGGATCGATTCTGCTGCCATCGCCAGGCACAGGTCGTCGGCCAATCCGGTCACGCGGCTGTACTTCACGCCAGCATCCGGCCGGAACTCGAAGGTGGTAACGACCGGCCCGGGGTTGATCTGCGTCACCTGGCCGTCCACACCGAACTCGCCACACTTTTCGATGAGAACCCGTGCCTCTTCGCGCAGAGCGTCTTCCCGTACGGCGGCATGTTCCTCATTGCGGTAGAGCAGGGAAGAGGGCGGCAGCTTAAAGCCGCGCACGCTCTTGGCCGTCATCGCGACCGGCTTCAGGTCTTCGTCGGCGCGGCGGCCGAAGGAGATCTCCTTTGCAGGAGCGGGCAGGGGTGCCTCTTGGACGGGCTCGGCAGAGGGCCGCTGCGTAGGCGTGGGAAAGGGCACAACCTCAGCCCGTGCGGAAGGCATTAGCTTCGCGGGCGGCTGAGGTGCCGCATTCATCCAGTCGAACGGAGCTTCCTCATGCGCGGCACTTGAGGCAGGCGCGTCCCAGTCCTCGAAGCCGGCCTGCATCGGCGCGTTCGCCTGCTCGGCAAGCTCGCTCTGCAGGTGCGCCTCCGCGGCCTGCTGCAGGTGGTCGGGCAGTGGGGCGAACTCGGGTGCAGGCCCGGCGTCTACGTCGGTGCGTGGAATCTGCGAGAACAGGCTGCGGGACACGGGTGCGGCTTCGTCCAGCTCGCTGCCGTCGGCTCGGATGCCCTTGCGCCAGAAGCCCCACTTAGCGAAAAAGCTGCCCAGCAACGACCCGCTTGCGGCGGCCTTCTGTGCTGCAGCCGCCTTCTCTTCCGCAGCCATCTGCAGGGCGAAGTCGCGTTCGCGGCGCGTCTCCCCGTGCTCTGACGCCCTGTCGTCGCGGCGTCCGCGCCACGACGCCCAGCGGTTGCGCAGATTGCTCACTACGCCGACGCGCTCCGTGGCCCATTCCTGCGCGGTGTTGAAGGTGAATGTTGTCGAGAGATAAACAGAGAGCGCCAGCGCCAAGCCGACGCAGACGCATGCGCCGGGGAAGTTGACGAGCAGCACCAGCGTGCTCGCCAGCACTGAACCGATGACGCCTCCCACAGGCAGCGCACCCTTGTACCGCAGTGCGCCTGGCAGCAGTGCAAACATGGTTGGTGCTGCGGCCATCCAAAGCAGCAGCCCAGTAGCTTTCGCAAAAGGCGAGCCTTGCGCACGGGAACGGATCCAGCAGATACCGAGACGCGCAACCAGTAGCGGCAGCGCGAAGGCGGCTAGACCAAGCACCTGCAGAAGTGCATCACTGAGGCTAGCGCCTACGCGGCCGGCCCAGTTCGCCACATGCCGCGTGCCTTCCGCGGTAATGGTGTTGAGCGAAGGATCGCCTGGCTGGTAACTCACGAGTGCCAGCAAAAGCAGGATGGCCGCCACCACGACCGTCATGCCCAGCACCTCGTTCAGGCGCCGATTGCGGGTGGGTGTCATTTCCAATCTCAGTGGGCGCATCGGTCGCGGTTCTCCTCTGGCTCCTTGCGGCTGGCGGCGACACCACGCGGATTCCATACCGATTCTTACCCGCGAAGAGAGGGCGAAGCCGCACAAATTGCTGGTAGGAACCAGACGAGCAACCCACTTGCGGCACCGCGCCTCCTATGCTGCAGTACCGGCTCGGCAGGCCCAGCGCCGCGAGCAGATGTAACAGCGACAGGGTGAAGGCGCGGGTTTTCGCGATTTCCTCCGCTTGCTGCCGGCAAAGGAGAATCGCGTCAGCCGGCAGACTTCACCCATCGCACTCTCCCAACGCACGGCATAGGGCGCTGGGTTCCGCGGTTCACCGCAAGGTTTCTGGCCGGCGTCATCGGCCTAGATGAAAGGGAACGGACATGGCAGAGATTCTGAAAGAAACAGAAGACACGCTTCGTGGCATCATCAAGACCCTGATCGACAGCCAGGCAGGTTTTCAGGACATCGGCGAGCACATTCAGGACGACACTCTGAAGCGCTACTTCCTCGCGGAGAGCCTTAAGCGCGCGTCCTTCCGTGGCGACCTTGAAGATACGCTGCACAAGGAAGGCGTGCAGGATGTTAAGGAGACGGGCTCCATCGCCGGCAGCCTGCATCGCACCTGGGGTGACCTGAAGGCCAAGCTCGGCGGTGGCGATCACACGCTGCTCGAGAGCGCCGAGCAGGGCGAGGACACGATCAAGAAGGCATACTCGGATGCGCTGAAGCTTGAGCTTCCGTTGCCCGTGCATCAGCTTCTGAGCACGCAGGCCGCGCACATTCAGACCTCACACGATTACGTGAAGGCAGCGCGCGACAGCCGCAAGTCGTAAACGACTTTCCGGAGATACAAGCCCCGCGCAAGCGGGGCTTTTCCATTTAAGGAGCGCCATGCGAAACAAACTCTACACCGCAGGGCTTGTCTCACAAGCGCTGCTCTACCTCGTTGCCGGGGCAAACCACTTCCTGCACACGGCCACGTACGTAAAGATCATGCCGCCGCACTACAGTCATCCCGAACTGCTGGTGCAGATCAGTGGACTGGCCGAGATCGCGGGAGCCGTCGGCCTGCTGGTGCCTGCAACGCGCCGGGCGGCCGCCATCGGCATCGTTGCCATGCTGCTGGTCTACTTCGATGTGCACATCTATATGGCGACGCATGCCGCGCACTTTGCACCATTGCCGCCGTGGGTTTTGTACGCACGCATCCCGCTGCAGTTTGTGCTGATCGCATGGGCAGCCGTTTACGCCAGGCGACCTGTTCCGCTGCACCGCTAAGGCGGCAGAAACGTAGCGTAGACTAACGGCACTCCATTCTCATCAGAGGTCGCATGCGCAACGTTCTGTTCCGGTCCGTCGTTCTTATTAGCGGTTGCTTTGCCGCATTGCACGCCCAGCAGGGAAGCGCGCCCGCGGGCACGACCGGCACGCAGCGCAACCTCACGCAGACGGGCGGAAGCCGCGGCCCGAACGAGTACCAGCGCGCGGCCAAGGAAGCGCAGTACACGATTCCCAACTTCAAGTTCGGTACGGGCGAGACCCTGCCCGAGCTGCGGTTGACCTACAAGACGCTCGGCACGCCACACCGCAACGCTGCCGGCCAGGTCGACAACGCCGTGCTACTGCTGCACGGCACCGGCGGCTTCAGCGGCAACCTGATCGTGCCCGTCTTCAGCGAACCGCTGTTCGGGGCGGGCGACCCGCTCGATATCAAGCGCTACTACCTCATCTTCCCGGACGACATTGGTCACGGACAGGCCTCAAAGCCCTCTGACGGACTGCACGCGAAGTTCCCGCACTACGACTACGACGACATGGTGCGCAGCCAGCACGAGATGCTGCACAGCATGGGCGTCGATCACCTGCGACTCATCCTCGGCACCTCTATGGGCTGCATGGAAGCGTTCGTGTGGGGCGAGGCGTACCCCGACGCGGCAGATGCGCTCATGCCGCTGGCCTGCCTGCCCGTGCCGCTCGCCGGCCGCAATCGCATGATGCGCTATGCCTCCATTCAGGCGATCAAGAACGACCCGGCATGGCTGGGCGGCGAATACAAGACGCAGCCACCCAGCATCCACACGGCGAGCATGATTACGTTTGTGATGGGTTCCGCGCCCCTCGTGCTGCAGAAAGCCGCGCCCACACGCGACGCTGCGGAGAAATACATCGAGGCCACGTTGGCCCGTGCGGACGCGACCACCGACGCCAACAACCTGATCTACTACCTGGACGCGTCGCGCAACTATGATCCGTCGCAGCACCTGGACCGCATCAAAGTGCCGGTGATGTGGATCAACTCGGCGGACGACTACATCAACCCGCCTGAGCTGGGCATTGCGGAGAAGATGGCGCCTCAGTTGGTTCACGGCAAGTTTGTGCTGATTCCAATCTCCGACGCGACACGTGGCCACGGAACCCACACGCAAGCTGTGGTGTGGAAGAGCTACCTGGCCGAGCTGATGAAGGAGTCGGAGCCGGCGCCTGCAAAGTAGTCCTTCACTTGAGCAGGTAAACCGTTCGTACAGTGTCATCCTGAACAAAGTAAAGGATCTCGACTGTTTCCCGAGCCTAGCGGCCAGGTAGAGTTTAGATCCTTCGCTGCGCTCAGGATGACACTTCTTATCAAGTGGCTGGTTCGTGCTCTACGACGCGTGCTGTGACAGCGAGAGCACGTTACCGTCCGGGTCGTTGAACCATGCGACCCGGCTGCCGTCGGGCGCAGTCCAGATGCCGCGTGCGTCCTGCTCGAACCAGGGATAGCGGACAAAGATGATGCCCGCTGCCGCAAGCTCCGTGATCCGGAGCTCAATGCTGGGCGTCTCCCAGCCGAGAACCGTGTACATCGCCGGGGTGAAATCCCCGACCTTAGCGACGCGCACCATGTTGCCGCCGGAGCGGAGCACCAGCGCGAAGCCGTCCTCTTCGACGAACTCAAGCCCAAGCGTGTCGACATAGAAGCGGCGAGCCTGTTCGAAGTCAGTGGTCGGTACAAATCCGATGAGCTTCGTGTCCTGCATACGTCACCTCAGAATGTTATGCGTGACGGCTATGCAGCCAGACCAGCAACGCGATGCCCGCAAGAATACGGTAGATCGCGAACACGGCAAAGCCACGCCGCCGCACCCAGTGCAGAAACCACGCAACCACCACGTACGCCACGATGAACGAAACCGCTGTGCCGATGATGAGCACGAGCCAGCGCTCCGGACCCATCGTCAACGGCGCCAGCGCACCGGCACCGGCTTCGGCGAGGTCCGCCGCCTTCGGGTGCAGTGCCTTCAGCAGCGAGTAGCCTGTTGCGGCGATCATTGTTGGGATCGAGAGCAGGAAGGAAAACTCAAGCGCGGTTGCGCGGTCCAGCCCGGCAATCTGCCCTGCCGCAATCGTCGACATGGAGCGCGAGGTGCCCGGCACCACAGCACTGATCACTTGGCAGATGCCGATCCACACGGCTTGGCCAAGCCCCATCTGCTCCACGTGGGTGGTGGAAGGTTCACGGCGCGAAGCCCACGCATCCACGGCCCACATGACGATGCCACCCACCAGCAAGGCCAGCGCCATGACGGTGAGGTTCTCAAGATTCTCGCCGACCAACTTGCTCAGCACCTTCGCGGGTATCGCCGTGCACACAAAGGCGATCAGCGTAAGCGTTAGCGGGTGCGTGAGCCAGGTCTTCTCGCCATGCTCGCCCTGCGGAAAGGTGCGGAAGAAGCGAATGATGCGGCCGAGGAAGAGCAGCAGCAGCGCAAGAATAGCGCCAAGCTGGATCACGATCGTGTACATCTTCCAGTACGGATCGGTCAGCGGTACGTGCAGCAGTGCTTCCGTAATACGCAGGTGTGCCGTAGAGCTTACGGGCAAAAACTCAGTCAGGCCCTCGACGATGCCAAGGATCACGGAGAGCAGATACTGGTTCAACGGCAGGACCTCAGGAGCGGAAAGGCGTAGCTGCTAGTCGCGGTCGCTTCCATAGACCGCAATGCCTTGTTCCACCCTGTATACCAGACTTGCCGCGCGCGCCGTGTAGTCGCTCGTCGCGAACTTGGCGAGCATCTGGTCACGCAGTGCATGCGCACGCTGCGCGGCTACGTCGGCTTTCTTCTTGTTCTCTTCTGCGGTGTACATGCTGACAAGTACGCCCTGACGGTAGGTGGCATCCCACAATGCTTCTGCAGTCTTCGGGCCATCGGGGAACTGCGCCGCGTACTTTTCGTACTGCTCGCTTTCCATCGCGGGGCACTTGGGAAGACCCTGCCAGTCCCCGCAGAGCTTCGCATCGAGCAGATCGAAGGCGGCGAGCGCGGCGTACTTCGTGCTTGGCTGCTGCTTCACGAGCTTCTTCAGAGCGACATCGTAGAGCTTGGGGCGGTTATTTGGATCGGGGTCCTTGTACGACGGCAGCGAGTGGACATCGAACTTCTCCTCCTGCCAGCGGATGTCGGCGGAGCGCCACGCACTTTCGCCGGCGAGCGGCGAGTCCGGAAAATATTCGGCAACACGGCGATAGAGCAGGTGCGCGGAGCCTGCGGCGATCTTGGGCGCGTGCGGCTCAGCGGCCTGCGCCTCTGCGGTGGCGGCCGCGCCATAGAGGAGCTTGTCGCCGTTCGCTGTCGAGGTTCCTACGACACCCTTGTTCCGAATCCAGCCGGAGCGGGGCATCGCCGTGTCCTCTACAGAGAACTCCGGTTCGTCCGCTTCGTTCTTTTCCTCAACGTCAGTGTTTGCGAAGACCTTCACCCAAGGGCCGGACCGCTCCACAATCACCACCTCATGACCGGGCGTCACCTCGGAGACCTTCTGCGATTCCGCATCCGGCGCGACATAGACGATGGCGTTGTGCAGCACCGTGGCGCGATCGCCAATGCGCTTGTTCTGCGACTGCGCGCTGGCTTGGCTAGCGGAAAGAAGCATGCAGCCTAAAGCCATTACCGATGAAAGAGAGACAGGACGCATACGAATGTTAGACGTGAAGCGGAGGGGTGCGGTCACGTCAGTCCTCCGCCACCAGCAGCTCTTCTTTCAGCGCGGGATCGATATTGCCGCCGCTCACGACGCACACGATCTTCTTCACCTTCGGCAACGCATCGGCATGGAAGAGCGCTGCTGCCAGGGTGACGGCACCGCTCGGCTCGGCGATGATGTCCGTCGCCATGAGTAGCAGTCGCGTCGCCTCCAGGATCTCGTCTTCGGTGACGGTCACGATGCCGTCAACATACTTCAGAATGTGCTGAAAGGTGCGCTCGGCCAGGCTCTGCGTGCGCAGGCCGTCGGCGATGGTTTTCACCGTCTGCGAGCCGGGCCACTCGACCAGCTTCTTCGAGGTGAAGCTCTCATGCGCGTCGCCGGCAAGCTCCGGCTCGGCACCCCAGACCTGTGTGCCGGGTGAGGTCAGCTTTACGGCGGTTGCAATGCCGCTCAAAAGGCCGCCGCCGCTCACGGGCGAGAGAACGAGATCTACGTCCGGCAGTTGCTCAAGGATCTCAAGCCCGCAGGTGCCCTGGCCGGCGATGATGGCGTCGTCATCATAGGGCGGAACCAGCACGGCGCCTGTCTCCGCGACAATCCGGTCCGCCATGGCAATGCGCTCGGTGCTGGCTGCGCCGACGAGCACCACCTCGGCTCCGAGTGCAATCGTCGCGTCCCGCTTGATGCGCGGTGCGATCTCCGGCATGACGATGGTGGCCTTGACGCCCTTCGCTCGCGCTGCATAGGCGACGCCCTGCGCGTGATTGCCGCTGGAGTGTGCGACGACACCATACGAGAGCTGCTCCGTGGTGAGGCTGGCGATCTTGTTGTACGCGCCACGCAACTTGAAGCTGCCGATGGGCTGCTCGTTCTCGGCCTTGAGCCAGATCTCCGGTGCG
>CAXTJS010000018.1:22779-24928 GCA_964244605.1 uncultured Terriglobus sp.
AGGGCGACGGAGAAGCCGAGCCCGCGTAGCCTGCCGAGATCGAGCTGGTACAGGCCCGTGCGGACCGCTGTTCCTGCGATGCGCTGCTGCGCTGCATGAATGTCTTGGAGCTCGATCAGAGGCATGTCTGATTTTCCCATGCAGGAAGCGAGCTAAGAGCGAACGCGGCGTTCGCAACGGCCCGCAGCGTCGCAGCGAGAACGTGGCGTTCGCTGCGTTCGTTCTTAGCTCGGCTAGCGTTCCGCCGAGCGCAGCACCATGGCCATGAAGTGGATCAACTTCCACTCATCCCAGCCGCCGGGCGTCTTCTGCATATCAAGGTGGCTTAGCACAGGGCTGACGAGTGCCGCCTGCAGCGTGGTCGCGCGCAACTCGCTTGCCATCCACAGGGTCTCGGCTGCCGGAATGATGTTGTCCGCCTCGCCATGCAGAAGAAAGACCGGGACGGTGAGTTCGCCGAGGTGGTTCTCCGGTGAGAGCCCTGCCATCTCCTTGCGGTGGCGCAGCTCGCTGCTGCGCAGCATGCCGTGCACCACGTCAGAGCTGGCATCCATCAGCTCTGCCGCCTCCGCTTGCTGGCGTGGGGACAGTTCGTCCATTGACGTACGCTCTGCGTCCTTGTCCTCGTAGAGGTGGGCACGCAGCACCTTACGGATCGGTGCAACGTCCGGCGTGGCGACGAACTCTTCCACGTGCTCGTACTCAAGCACCAGCGGGCCGTATTCGTGCGCAGGCAAGAGCTCGCGCGAGCCATCGGGCATGGCCGCATCGCCGGTGCGGTAGTAGCTTGCAACGCGGTTCATAGAGCCCTGCGAACCCACCGCGAAGACGAGCTTCATGCTCGGCCTGTACGCAGGATTTGCCGCTGCCACAAGGCTCAGGCCGCCAGAGAAGCTCAGTCCCATAACGCCAACGGGGCGATGCTGCTGCTGCGCAAACCACTTTGCCGAGGCACCGATGACGGCGATGCTGCTCTCGCTGACACGGTAGTCCTTGATGTCCGGCAACTCAGGCGTGAGCACCTGCAGGCCGCATGCGGCCATTGCAGCCGCGAAGCTCATCAGGCGCGGCTCGTCCATGCCGAGATGGTGCACCCCGTGAAAGACCACCAGGCCGGGCGCATTGGGATGCCGCACTGGCGTATACATGCGCGCACGCACCGGTCCGGCCTCGGTCTGCAGGGTAAGCGTGTGTTGCTCCAGGGGCTCGGTGGCAATGGCCCGCATGGGCGCAGAGAGCGCCTCGCCGCTTACCGTTTTCATCACGGCTACGGACTGCAGATGCACCCGGATTGCCGGCCAAAGAATGACGAGGAGAAGCAGGAGGGCGGCCGAACTGATGGCGAGCCAGACGTACCCGCGGCCATAGCGCTCGGTCGCGTCGTCGTACCGGTTGCGGAACATGCGGCGCGCGGTGGATGCCACGCCGACTTGCCGATGCCGTCTTTTTTCGATGGACCGCGGTCGCGGAAAACGTCGTGCCAAAAAGCCCTCACCGCCGGTTGTGGCACGGTCTTTGGAAGTCTCACAACGATAACGGGTCGCGGCGACAGGCTTCAAGTGGAAAGCCGTCTCTGCGACCCGTTGGGTGCGCTCAGATCTCCAAGATAACCGGCATGATCATGGGCCGGCGGCTGGTGCTCTTCTGGATGTAGCGCTTTAGGTCGGCCCGGATCTTTTCCTTGATGAGCATGAAGTCGCCCTTCTCTTCCGCCGAGCTGTTCTCGAGCGTGCGGCCGATGATCTGCCGTGCCTCGTTGCTCATACCCTGCTCATTCACGGCGAAGCCGCGGGTCACGATTTCGGGCTGGCCCTGCAACTTGCCGGTCATCTTGTCGATGGTGATGATGGCCATCACCAGGCCGGCTTCGCTCAGGTGCTTGCGGTCTCGGATGATGAGGTCCTCGACCACGTCGCTCGTCGAGCCGGAATCGATGAGCACGCGTCCACTGGCAACCTTGCCCGTCTTGTCGGCTGAAGTTGGCGTGAGCTCAAGCACTTCGCCATCTTCGATCAACACGGCCTTCTCCGGGATGCCGGTGCCGACTGCGACCTCGACATGCTGCGTGAGGTGGCGATAGTCGCCATGCACAGGCACGAAGAACTTGGGCCGCAAGAGGTTGATCATCAGCCGCAGCTCTTCCTGCGAG
>CAXTJS010000019.1:0-18406 GCA_964244605.1 uncultured Terriglobus sp.
CCCGCCTTCGGCATCATCGCCGCAAGCTCGCCATAGCTGAGCGCGCCGATGATGGTGAGTGCCGCCGTGACCAGCCATGCGAGGATCAGCAGCGCCGGGGAGCCTACACCGCGAGCCATGTCCGCAGGCACGATGAAGATGCCTGAGCCGATCATGGAGCCCATCACGATCGCCGTCGCGGAAAACAGGCCCAGTCCCTTGACGAACTCGGGACTGCTGCTCGGTGCGCTTGACTGAGGCTGTGTGAAAGACACGTGTACGAACGGTTTTACTTCAAACGCAGAAGAAAGTCTCGCACGCCTCTGGTGATCTTCGATCCTTGCTCTTCAGGAGGGCCGCCTGCATCCAGCAAGGCCGAGATGACGGCAATGCTGTCCGCGCCTGCCTCTCTCACTTCCCTGGTCTCCTGCGGGCCGATTCCGCCAATCGCGACGAGCGGCTTGCGGACCACGGCACGTGCAGCCTGCACGCCGCAAAGCCCGACCGCAGGTGCCGCATCCGGCTTCGTCGTTGTCATAAAGACAGGACCGATGGCGACGTAGTCGCAGTCGCTTTCTGCTGCAAGCATTGCCTCGTCAGCCGAGTGCGTGGAGACACCGAGAATGCTGCCATCTCCGAGCACGCTGCGGGCATACGCGACAGACGCATCCGTCTGGCCCACATGAGCGCCATCGAAACCACACGCGGAGACGAGTTCGACGTAGTCGTTCAGGATTAGGATGGCGTCGGTCTCGTCTTTGAAGATGCTGCGCAGTGCCAGCGCCCTTGTCTCAACCTCAATGCGAGCCGAAACCTTGTCCCGATACTGCAAAAGGCGAACGCCCGCATCGCGCCACACGCGCGCGACCTCAAGCAGGTCAAGGCCGCGTCGCGCACAACTCTCGGCATCAAGGATGGCGTACAAACGAAGCGACGCATCGCCAGCGGCCATGCGTCGCGCAAAGCTTACCCGTGCTGGTAGATCAGACACTGTCGGGTTCCGCTGAGGACGCTTCCGCTTCAAACTTCTTGCGCTCCGCTTCCTTTTCGAAGAAGCGTTCCATGAACTTCGTGTCGAAGTCGCCGCGTCGAAAGTCGGGGTCGCTGAAGATCTTCTGCTGCAGCGGAATCGTGGTGAAGATACCCTCGACCACGAACTGGCTCAGCGCGCGCTGCATGCGGTTCATCGCCTCGTAGCGGTCCTTACCATGGCAAATGACCTTGGCGATCATCGAATCGTAGTACGGCGGCACGACGCCTTCACTGTATTGCGCCGTGTCGACGCGCACACCGTTGCCCCCCGGCAAATTGAACGCCGTGATCTTCCCGGCGCTTGGTGTGAACTTCTCCGGGTGCTCGGCGTTGATGCGGCACTCGATGGCATGGCCGCGTATGACGGGCCGCTCCGGCACGATGTCGGCCAGCTTCTCACCGCTCGCAATGCGCAGTTGCGCCTTCACCAGGTCGATACCGGTGATCGCTTCTGTCACGGGGTGCTCCACCTGGATGCGGGTGTTCATCTCGATGAAGTAGATCTCGCCATCCTCGTCCATCAGGAACTCGATGGTGCCCGCGTTCCAGTAGCCGATCTCGCGGAGGGAGCGCTCGATTACGCCACCGAGCCGCGCACGGATCTCGGGCGTGACCTGCAGGCTGGGCGCTTCTTCTATCAGTTTCTGATGGCGGCGCTGGATGCTGCATTCGCGCTCGCCCAGGCTCATCACGTTGCCGTGTTCGTCGGCAAGCACCTGGAATTCGATATGGCGCGGCCGCTCGATGAACTTCTCCATGTAGAGGTCGCCATTGCCGAAGGCGTTCAGCGCTTCGGTCGAGGCCTGGTTGTAGAGACCGGGCAGTTCGTCCGCGGTGCGACAGATACGCATGCCACGGCCACCGCCGCCAGCTACGGCCTTCAGGATCACAGGAAAGCCAACCGACTTCGCCCAGGCAAGGCCCTCGTCTACACTACCGATCACACCGTCGGAACCGGGCAGGATCGGTACCTTGGCCGCCTTCATCGTCTGCCGCGCAGTGGACTTCTCGCCCATCATGCGCGTTACTTCCGGGCGCGGCCCGATGAACTTGATGTTCGACGCCCGGCACACCTCGGCGAAGTTGGCGTTCTCGCTGAGCAGGCCGTAGCCCGGGTGAATCGCATCCACATCGGCGATCTCGGCAGCGGAGATAACTGCGGGCACGTTCAGATAGCTGTCCGCGGAGCGCGGCGGGCCGATGCAGATGGCCTCATCGGCGAACTTCACGTGCAGGCTGTTACGGTCCGCTTCGGAGTAGACGGCGACGGTCTGTACGCCGAGCTCACGGCACGCCGAAATGACGCGGAGCGCGATCTCGCCGCGGTTTGCGATCAGGACTTTCTTGAACATGGCCACGCTACTTTGCCCGCACTGCGAACAGCGGCTGGCCGTACTCCACGGGCGCGCCGTTCTTCGCGATCAGCTTCACGACCTCTCCAGCGACGTCGCTCTCGATCTCGTTCATCAGCTTCATCGCTTCGACGATGCACAGCACCTGCCCTACTTCAACCGTGTCGCCGACCTTCACAAATGCGGCAACGCCGGGTGCCGCACTTTCGTAAAACGTGCCGACGATGGGCGACTTCACCGTGTGGAGCGCTTCTTCGGCTGCCGCGGCGGGTTCAGCAGCGATGGCCTGAGGTGCTGCCTGGAGAGCCCCGGTGGTGGGCGCAGCGAAGGTCGGCGCAGCCGCATAATGAACCGGTGCTGCCGCTGCGACAAAGGCGCTCTCGAACTTGAGCTTCACGTGCTGCTCGCCGCGATCCAGTTCAAACTCGGCGATGCCGTTCTTCTTGAGGAACTCAACCAGTTCGCGCAGTTCCTGCATTTCCATACGTTCCATGCTCTTCTTTCTTAGCCGTCCGGCGGGCCGACAGGCCGAAGCCCTGCACGGGGACACGTTCTCTTCCGCGCCTTATCTTACAACTCCAGCCAGCCCTTGTAGGACGGCGTCAGCACTTCGCAGCCGTCCGCTGTCACGACCATGGTGTCTTCAATACGAACGCCAAACTGCCCGGGCAGGTAGACACCGGGTTCTACGGTGATGACCATGCCCTCCTGCAGCGGCTCCTTCAGCTTCGCGGCGACGCGCGGTGCCTCGTGGATCTCAAGCCCAACGCCGTGACCGGTGGAGTGCGTGAAGTATTTCGCAAGACCCGCGCGACGCAGGCTGCCGCGCGCCGCTTCGTCGACTTCACCTGTCTTGACTCCGGCGCGCACTGCAGCTACGGCAGCCTCTTGTGCGTGCAGCACGGCCTCGAAGACGCGCCGCTGCTCCGCTTGTGCCCCAGCGGCTTTGCGCGAGGGAGCGCCACTGAGGGAAATGGTGCGGGTCATGTCAGAGCAATAGCCGTGGAGCACCACACCGAAGTCGATCGTCAGCAGCGAACCGGCTTCGATCACCGCTGTGGTGGCGCGCGCGTGCGGCATGCTCGACCGCTCACCGGAGGCGACAATCGTCTCGAAGCTCATGCCCTCGGCACCGGCCTTACGTGCCCGGAACTCAAGCTCAGCCGCGACATCGATCTCGCGCATGCCCACTTCGATCCAGCCCAGCATGCCCTCGTAGACAGAGCCGCTAAGGGCAGCTGCCCGGCGCAAGGCGTCGATTTCGTCAGCGTCTTTGCAGACACGGAGCGGCGCAACCGGCGAAGGTGACGGGCGCAAAAAGCTCGGCAGCCGTATCGATGACGCTTTCTGGAGCACCTTGCGCATGGTTGCGAGTGTGGCGACGCTCACCGTGTCGGCATCGAAGGCGCAGTTCCTTGCAGAGCTCTTTGCGGTGAAAAGGACTGCCTCGGCAAGGGCGCTTTTCTTCGCGATGCGCACGGTTGCGCCTTGCACCTCATGCGCGGCCTGTGCGGTGTAGCGGCCGTCCGTAAACAGCCGCGCACGTGCTGTACGGCCAGTCGCTACGATGACGAGCGCGGCGTTTGAACCTGTGAAGCCACACAGATAGCGCACGTCCGGCAGATGCGTCACGATGAGCGCATCCTGCTGCTTGGCGCGCAGCATCTCCGCACAGCGTGCAAGGCGTAGGGAGTGATTCACTGCATGATTCTACCGGCTTGAAACCTGCACCTCGCCTGAACCGGTAGCATAAGGATGTGCGCTTGTTGCCAGAGAAAACGCGTCCTATAAGCCGCCGAGACTTCTTGCTGGCCGCCGCGGCAGCTGCGGGCGGAGCGCTGCTGCTGGACGTGACGGAGATTGATCGTCACCACCTGACCGTGACCGAGCATGCCGTGCCCATCGCGGAACTGCCCACGGCCTTTCACGGCTTCCGCATCGTGCAGATCTCAGACTTCCACTACATGGACTTCGACGAGGACCGTTTCTTGCGACGGGTCGTCGCGCGCGTCAACGAGTTGAAGCCCGACATGGTAGCGCTGACCGGCGACTTCATCACCTCAAACAGCAACTGGCGCAAAAACGTGCCGCATGCCCGTGCGTGCGCTGAGGTGCTGGGTGGCATTCAGTGCGCGCTGCGTTTCTGCTCGCTCGGCAATCACGACAGCGCCGACATTCCAGCCGTGACCGCCGCCTTGACCGCGAACGGGATGCAGGTGCTGCACAACGCGCGTAC
Source organism: uncultured Terriglobus sp. (assembly GCA_964244605.1). Lineage (GTDB taxonomy): Bacteria > Acidobacteriota > Terriglobia > Terriglobales > Acidobacteriaceae > Terriglobus. The sequence continues at coordinate 4,600 of CAXTJS010000019.1, forward strand.
GGCCGTAGATGTGCGGGGCGACCGCCTCTGGGTCGGCGGCTTGGCCGACGCCTACTATGAGGCACCCAATCTCGTCGAGGCGATCCCCAAGCTCACAAAGAAGGCACCCATGGTGCTGCTGGGGCATGAGCCGGATGTGGCCGACGCGGTCGCGGCTTACGGCGGTGTGGACCTGATGCTTGCCGGCCACAGCCACGGGGGACAGGTCCGCATACCTGGACTCACGGCCATGTTTCTGCCGGACCTGGGCCGTAAATACGTGCACGGTGCATTTGCACTGGACAAGCTGCAACTCTATGTAAACCGCGGCATTGGCACCGTGCACCTGCCGCTACGTTTTCGCTGCCCGCCAGAAATTACGGTGCTGACGCTCCAGCCAGCGTAACCGGCTACTGTGCGGAGCGTGAGGGCTTCTTGCCTTTCGTCTCCGCAAACACGGGCACCACACCCGACTGCCGGTCCATCCAGTTGTCGAGCAGGTTGCGCTTGAAGCGCCAACGATTGCCGAGCTTGAACGCGGGAATGAAGCCCTCTGAGGCGTAGCGGTAAAGCGAATCCGCACTGATGCCGAGGTAGTCCGCCGCCTGCCGGATGTCCATCACATCGCGTAATGCAGTCTCCGTCGCGGTCGCCATCGCCTGTGTCCTCACGTGAGATGAAGTCATAAAGCCTGTACTGAATTGCTGCGAGCGTTCAGCGTACCTGTTCTCACCGCAACACGGAAGAGCCTGCAACCAGAATATCTGCAGGAAGTCGCGAGGCTGACACGGCAAGTCGCATGAGACAGTCGGCGAGGTGACGTGGCGTCCTACTCCGCCTCTGCTCCGGAATACATCTCCTCAATCAAAGAGCCGTAACGTTCCGCCACGACACGGCGCTTCAGCTTCACGCTGGGAGTCAGATGGCCGCTCTCCTGCGTCCACTCCTCCGGCACCAGGCGGAAACGTTTGATCTTCTCCCACGGGGAGAGATCGTGGTTCACGCGGTCGAGCTCCTGCTGGTAGCGGGCGACGACCTTGGGGTCCCGCACCAGCGTGGCTCGGTCCTCTTTGGCAATGCCCTGCCCTGCGGCCCACTCTTCAAGCGCGGGGAAGTTTGGCGAGACGACCGCGGCGATGTACTTTCTGCGGTCGCCCTGCAGAGCCACATAACCGATGAGCGAGCTGACCTTCAGCTTGTTCTCAATGGGCTGCGGAGCGACGAACTTGCCGCCCGTCGTCTTCAGCAGTTCGCGCTTGCGATCGGTGATCGAGAGGTAGCCTTCGCTGTCGATGTGGCCGACGTCGCCCGTGCAGAAGAAGCCGTCCTCGGTGAAAACCGCCGCCGTCGCGTCTGGCTTCTGCCAGTAGCCCGGGAAGATGCTCGGACCGCGCACCAACAGCTCGCCATCTTCTGCAATCTTGCATTCGATGTTCGGCATCGTTTGGCCCACGGTGCCCAGCTTGTTTGCGCCGGGGCGGTTTACCGCGATTACGGGCGAGGTCTCCGTTAAGCCATAGCCTTCGAAGATGGGGATGCCCGCATCGGCGAACCAGCGCGCCAGATCGACGCCGAGCGGCGCGCCACCGGCGACATAGGTGTGCACGCGGCCGCCAAACGCCTCACGCAGCTTGCTGTAGACGAGTTTGTTGGCCAGCTTCCAGGTGAGCGAACCGGGCGTTTTTCCGTTTGCGACAGCATCGCGGTGCGCGGCACCTGCGCCGATGGCCCAGGTGAATATCTTCGCCTTCAGGCCACCGGCTTTGAGCGCCTTGCCCTCGGCGCTCTGCCGCACGCGCTCGTATACACGCGGCACGGCCACAAAGATCGTTGGCTTTACCGCCGCCATCGCGGGCAAGACGCGCTCCGCCCGGCTGACGTAGGCCAGCGTGACGCCCTCCGCGTAGAAGAGGTAGTCGATGTGCCTTGCCGTCACATGCGACAGCGGCAGGAACGAAACCGTCGAGTCAGGTGGCCCAAAGTTGTAGGTGGAGGTCGTTGCCGTGAGGTTCGCGGCCAGGTTGCCGTGCGTCAGCATCACGCCCTTGGCGTCACCCGTGGTGCCTGAGGTGTAGATCAGCGTCGCAAGATCTTCCGGCTTCACCGCGCTGCGCTCGGCATCGAACGCGGCATCGCGCGCGGAGCTCTCCTCACCCGCGACCAGCGCGGCAAAGCTCTCGGTGCCTTCGACGGCATCCATCGCAACAATCGTGGGAACCGTGCCGGTGACCTTGCGGCTTACCTCCGCCGTGGAGACAAATGCAATCTGGGCGCCGCAATCTTTCAGCTGCGTTGCGGTCTGCTCGGCGCTGAGCGTCGGGAACATGGGTACGTCCACGGCACCGATGGCGAGGCAGGCAAAGTCGACCACGGCCCACTCCCAGCGGTTCTCCGCGAGCAGCGCAACGCGGTCGCCCTTGGCTACGCCCCTGCTCTTCAGCCAAGCCGCAAGCCGGCTCACCCGCCAGTAGAGCGCATCGGCAGAGATGGGTGACCACTCGCCGCCCTTGTGATCCTGCGCAAGGATCACCCTTGCCGAGCCGCGACCACTCACCAGGTCGAACACATCGTTCAACGTCGACAGTTGCATGGAGACCCCAAACCAGGCACCCCTTCAGCGAGTGCCCGGAACAAGCGAATCTTACATGCCGCCGCAGGCCGTCTGCAGCACGTACCTACGCCTGCGGCTTCGGAACGAGCCGGACGAAGCGTCGGCTTGCCTCAGGCCATTGCTCCAGCAGACCTGCCGCAAGAGAGCTGCCGCTCTTTGCGGCATGCTCCTCAACCAGCACCCGCAACGCGTTCCGGGCGGCGTCGTCGCATGCGGCGAAGTCTGTTGCGTCCAGAAACTCCTCATGAAAACGCCGTTGCGCAAGCACCGAGCCATCCTCGTCATAAATCCATGTCAGGCCGCCGGTCATGCCCGCGCCGAAGTTCATGCCGATGGGGCCGAGGATGACCGCCGTGCCGCCTGTCATGTATTCGCAGCCGTGGTCGCCCACGCCCTCCACCACGGCGACCGCGCCGGAGTTGCGTACGGCGAAGCGCTCGCCTGCACGTCCCGCGGCAAACAGCCTGCCTGCGGTAGCGCCATAGAGCGCGACGTTTCCAAGGATGACGTGCTCACCCGAATTGCGGGCCGCCTGCCCTCTTGCCTTGAGCATCAGTTCCCCACCGCACAGGCCCTTGCCGACAAAGTCATTGGCCTGCCCGGTAAGGTGGAGGTGCATGCCTTCGACCGTGAAGGCGCCGAAGGATTGCCCGGCCGTTCCAGTCAGGTTCAACCGGATGTCGGGTATCGGCATCGGCTCCGTTGCCGCCGCACGCAGCACTGCAATCTCACCTGCAATGCGTGAGCCTACCGCGCGATCGCGGTTGGCGATCTCGCTGCTTACCGCAAAGCTCTCTCCACTCTTCACAGCTTCCAGCGCGGGCTCGACCCAAGCTTCATCGAGCGCCGGCGTCCTCTCCGGGCGATTGTTGCGGATGCCTGCCCACTTCACCGGCCCGTCTAGGCCTCCGTCGCCACGCACCTGCTCCAGCAAGTCCACCCGTCCAATCGCCTCGTCAATTGACGCAAACCCATACCGTGCAAGCAGTTGCTGCAAATCGTTTGCCAGTTGCTCGAAGAAGCGCACGACGTGTTCCGGCCGGCCGCGGAAGCGCGCACGCAGCTCGGGCCGCTGCGTTGCAATCCCAGTGGGACAGGTATTCAGGTGGCACTGCCGCGCCATGTCACAGCCGAGAACCACCAGCACCGCCGTGCCGAAGGCGTACTCATCGGCGCCGAGCAGCGCAGCGATCAAGACGTCGCGGGCCGTGGTCAAGCCGCCATCGGTGCGCAGGCGCACACGTCCGCGCATGCCGTTCTGCATCAGCACCTGCTGGGCTTCGGCGAGGCCAAGTTCCCAGGGATTGCCGGCGTACTTGATGCTTGAGAGCGCCGCCGCACCGGTGCCGCCGCCATTGCCGGCGATGACGATGTAGTCGGCGTACGCTTTCGCCACGCCGGCTGCGACCGTGCCGACACCCACGCTCGACACAAGCTTAACCCCCACAGTCGCGCGCTTGTTGACGCGCTTCAGGTCGAAGATGAGCTGGGCAAGGTCCTCAATAGAGTAGATATCGTGGTGCGGCGGCGGCGAAATCAGCGGCACACCCGGCTGGGCGTGACGGAGGCGTGCGATCAGGCCACTTACTTTATGACCGGGTAGCTGCCCGCCCTCGCCCGGCTTTGCGCCTTGCGCGACCTTAATTTCGATCTCCTCGGCGTGGGCCAGGTACTCCGCCGTAACACCGAAGCGGCCGCTCGCCACCTGCTTGATCTTGTTGTTCAGGTGCGTATGCACTGCCGGTGCTTCGACGACGGGCTCAGCGACTGCAACTCCGCCGTCCTTCGGCGCGGGCTTGTTCACAAAGGCCGAACCCTCACCAGGTTCCGGCACGCGGCGATTCCCCGCGTGCGGACGGTAGACATCCGAATCCTCACCACCCTCGCCCGTGTTGGAGCGGCCCCCGATCATGTTCATGGCGATGGTGATGGTCGAGTGCGCCTCCGGGCTCAGCGAGCCCAGCGACATGGCGCTGGCGGCAAAGCGCGTAAAGAGGGTGGAGGCAGGCGCCATCCGCTCCGGTGCAATCTCCGGGCCCGCCGGGCGAATCTCCAAAAGATCGCGAAGGTTTGCCGCTTCCTTCGAAGCGACATCACTTGAGAAGACGCGGAAAGCCTCTCCCGCATCCACCGGCAAAGCGACGTTACGGGCACTGCCCACGACGCTCTGCAGCAGCTTGACGGTGCCCGGCGCCCAGGCATGCGGCTCCGCCACCTCGGCGCGGCGAAACTTCACCCAACCGTAGTCCGGCAGGTCAGCCTGACCCTTCGCATCGAGCTTGGGCGAGCCCCACGATTCGCGGACACCGTGTTCGATCACGTCATACCCGACACCCCCGAGTGGAGCAGGTGTGAGCGGAAAACATCGCTCAACCAGTTCGTTACTCAGGCCGAGAATGTCGAACTGGTAGGCGCCGCGGTAGCTGTCGACTACGCTGATGCCCATCTTCGACATGATCTTGGCCAGGCCCGCGTCGAAGGCCTTCAGCATCTTGACCTCGGGCACATTCGGGTCGGTGCCGGCAGGAGCGTTGGCGCGCGCCGTCTCCAGCGCAAGCCACGGGCACACCGCGCCTGCGCCGTAGCCGATGAGCACGGCAGCGTGGTGCACATCACGCACATCACCCGCTTCAACCGCGATGCCGGCATGGGTACGCAGACCGGCCTTCACCAGCGCGTGGTGCACGGTGGAGACAGCCATCGCCATCGGGATCGGAAGATCATCCTTCGTTGCATTGCGATCGCTGATCAGCAAGATCTGCGTGCCCTCACGCACCATCGTCACGGCGTTCGCGCAGAGCGCCTCGATGCCGACCTCCAGCGAGAAATCCTTGTTGAAGATGCACTTCAACTCACGCATGCGCAGCATGTCACTGTGCGGGTAGCGGCCCTGCCGCAATGCCTCGAGCTTGCCCACGGACAGGAATGGCGAGCGCAGCGAGATGCCGGGCACCGCCGCATGCTTGTCCAGCAGGTGCGACCACGGGCCAAGCCGCGTGTGCAGAGACACGACGACGGCCTCGCGCAGCGGATCGATCGCCGGGTTCGTCACCTGCGCAAAGCGCTGGCGGAAGTAGGCGTACACGGGCCGCGGTGCCTTGGCGAGGTAGGCGAGCGGCGTATCGTCACCCATGGACCAGATCGCGTCCTTGCCTTCGGCGAACATGGGCTGCAAGACCATGCGCAAGTCTTCTTTGGTATAGCCGAAGTTGGCCTGCGCGCGCTGCACCGCTTCCACGTTCGTGGGCGGCAGGTCGACCCACTCCGCCTCGATGGTCTGCTCGTCGATCAAGGAGGCGTAGCTGCCGTCCTCATCAAAGAACGTGAGCAGAGCGTCGTTCTCGTAGACCTTCTGCTCCTGCAAGTCGACAACGAGCATCTGCCCTGGGCCGAGCCGGCCGCTGTGCTTCACCTTGTCCGGGTCGAGATCGACAAGCCCTGCCTCGGAGCCGGCCACGATGATGCCGTCCTCCGTGAAGGCGTAGCGGCTCGGTCGCAGGCCGTTTCGGTCAAGCGCCGCGCCAACATAGCGACCATCGGTGAAGCCGAGCGCGGCAGGTCCGTCCCACGGCTCGGCCGTGTCGCGGTGATACTCCAAAAATGCAGACCGGCGCTCCGTAACCGCGGGAGGCAGCAGGATGCGAACCGCTTCGGCAACGTTGCGGCCGTTGCGCACCAGCAGTTCGACTGTCTCATCCAGTGACGTGGAGTCGGTGCCGTCCTTCGTCAGAATCGGCTGGCACTCGTCCGGTAGCGTTGAGTAGCGCGCCTCCATGCGGGCCCGGTTGCCCCACACGGTGTTGATCTCGCCGTTATGGGCCAGCATGCGGCCGGGTTGCGCGCGGTGCCAAGCCGGCGTGGTGTTGGTCGCGTAGCGCTGGTGGAAGAGCGCAAATGCAGTGGTGAAACTCTCGTCCTGCAGGTCGGGGTAGAACTCCGGCAACAGCCGCCCAATACAGAGCGCCTTGTAGACGATCGTTCGCGCTGAGAGCGATGCCACATAGCCCTGCACGCCGCCTTGTTCGAACCGTCGCTCAAAGTCTTTGCGCGCCAGGTAGAGCTTGCGTTCGGTTTCATCGAGAGAACAGCCGCTGTCATCGGTGATCAGCAGATGCCGGATTGCCGGCATCGAGTCGAGCGCGATCTCGCCTAACACGCTCCGCGTCACCGGCACGTCACGCCAGCCGAGACATCGCATTCCCTGCGCGTCCACGCAGTCTGCCAGTGCTGCACAGTTTTGCTCCACGTCTTCACCGACGAAGAAGACACCCACGGCCAGCGGCAGTTCGTCCGCAAGATCCAGACCCGTCTCGCGCAACAGGAGCGCGCGCGGTACGGCTGCGGTAATGCCCACGCCATCAGAGCTCTTGCCGTCCGCGGCGACGGCACCCCGGTGCGCAAGCCGCGCCAGCGCAGTGAGTGCGTTCGCAAGGATTGCGTGTGTCGCTTCATTCCGGCTTGACGCGACGAAGCCTACACCGCAGGAGTCGCGCTCGAAGCGTGGATCGATCAGCGAAGGGGTGCAGGAGCCAAACGCCGACAACTTTCGCTTGTCGCCGCTTTCGCGACGGACCTGGGACTGAATGAAATCCATAGTGCATCCTAAACCGCGCCGCAGCACAGAGAAACGCAGGCCCTCACACTCGAATGGATCCGGTGAGAGTGTTAGGCGGTAACCGCCTGTGATTGGTCGAAGTGTGAACTTGACGTGAACGTCCTGTATATTTATACATGACATTGCATGTTTATGCATCGCTGCGGTAACGGCAGACGTCATATCCTGTAGCGTCCCAGCAGTTCTTCATAGCGAAGCAGCATAGACACCGGCACAACTGAGAAGGTATCGCAGCGTTCGAAGCGCGCAGGGCAAGAACAGTGAAACAGCAGCGACATTCCGCGATCCGCAACCTCCTGGTGACAACTGCCGTCACCTCGCAGGATGAGTTGCGTCGCAAGCTGCAGAAGCTCGGTTTCACCGTCACTCAGGCCACGCTCTCGCGCGACATGCACGAGCTACGCATCTTCAAGGGGCCGAATGGATATGCACTGGCTACCGACGACGAGGACAACGACGCCCCGGCGATCAAGGAGACGCTCGAAAACTTCGGCCTGGAGGTGAAGCAGGCCCAAAACCTGCTGATCGTGATCACCACCACGGGCTCCGCGCAGCCGGTGGCCGCCGCGCTGGATTACGAAGACTGGCCGGAGCTGATGGGCACCATCGCCGGTGACGATACGGTGCTGGTGATCTGCGCAGACTCCGGCCACGCGGCGGTGTTGAAGGACCGCATGGAAGGACTGATCGGCTAGTGACTTCCCTGCTCAACATGGAAGAAGCAAGCGTCCCGGCGGCGCCTCGCACCACTGTGCGCACTGCGGTTGCGGGCGTGAGCGGCTATGCCGGTGCGGAACTTGCGCGGCTCCTGTTGCAGCACCCTCGCCTGCAGGAGAGCCAGCCTGTCTTCTTGGGCCGCATGGAGGGCGACGCAGGTTCGACGCAGTCGTTGTACGACCTGCATCCGCAACTCGCCCGCAACAACGGCGAACCCGCACCCGTGATCGTCCCGTTTACCTGGCAGTACCTGCGCGACAGCGGTACGGAGGTGCTCTTTCTCGCCACGCCGCATGAGCAATCCCGCGAGTGGGTGCCAGAGGCGATCGCGCAGGGTCTGCGCGTAATCGATCTCTCCGGTGCGTGGCGGTTGCACAATCCAGCCAACGCGGCGGTGTACAAGCTGCACGATGCCGATCCTGCACTCGCGAACAGGATGCAGCTTGAGGCTGTGTATGGCAGTCCTGAACTACACCGGGAAGCCATCGAGACGGCGCGCATTGTGGCGAACCCCGGCTGCTACGCCACGTCCATCATTCTCGCGCTCGCGCCGCTTCTGCGCGCCGGTCTGGTCGACTTGGATCGCGGCATCATTGCAGATGCGAAGTCCGGTGTTTCCGGAGCGGGCAAGGCAGCCACGGCTAGGACGCATTTCATGTATGCGGCGGACAATCTTTCGGCCTATGGCGTCTTCGGCCACCGCCACACGGGTGAGTTGTTGGAGCAGCTCGGACTCACCGCGGACCAGATCCAGTTCACGCCACATCTCCTGCCGATTCCACGTGGAATCCTCAGCACGATCTACGTGCGCCTTAACCGAGCGACCGATGCCACGCAGATCGAGCAGGTACTGCGCGACTTTTATGCGACGAGCCCGATGGTGCGGGTGCGCCGTGCGGGCGATCTGCCACAGATCCAGCATGTCGTGCGCACGAGCTACTGCGACATCGGCTTTGAGCTTGAGCCGAATGGCCAACGCCTCGTGCTGGTGTCGTGTCTCGACAATCTCCTGAAAGGTGCCGCGTCGCAAGCGGTACAGAACCTGAACGTGATGTGCGGCTGGAACGAATCGGAGGGCCTGCTGTGAAGTACGTCGTGAAACTTGGGGGCGCCTCGCTGGAAAAGCCGGAGCTTCTGCATGCGATCGGCAAGGCCATCGCGGAGCTTGTGGCCGACGGTCACCAGGTGGCCATCGTGCATGGCGGTGGCGTGCAGCTGACGCGCACGCTCGCGCAAATGGGCAAGACGAGCCAGTTCATCAGCGGCCTGCGCGTTACCGACGCGGAGACGCGCGATGCCGCGCTGATGGTGCTTGCGGGGCGCGTGAACAAGTCGTTGGTCGCCTCGCTCAACCAGCAGGGCCAGGCCGCCGTCGGCATCTGCGGTGGAGACGGCCAAGTGTTTCGTGCGCGCAAAAAGAAGACTGTGCCGGATCTCGGCTTTGTCGGCGAGATCGCCGCGACCGACCCGCGCTGGCTGGAAGCCATCTGGACCATGAACGCGGTGCCGGTCATCAGCTCCATCGCGCTCGGCTTCGACGGTGAGTACTACAACATCAACGCGGACGAGATGGCGGCGGCAACCGCCGGCTGCGTGAAGGCAGACGCACTCGTCTTCCTGACCGACGTACCAGGCGTGAAGGGTGCGGACGGACAGATTATGCGCTGGCTTTCACTCAAGGAGATCCCGCAACTTGAAAAGAACTCCGTCATCACGGGCGGCATGCTGCCCAAGCTGAACGCCTGCCGCGATGCCCTGCTCGCCGGTGTAAAGCGCGTCCGCATCTTGCCGGCAGATGCCGCCAAGGTGCTGCCCGACCTGATCAGCACACGCGTGAACGACGGCACGGAGGTGATGGTCGCATGACTGGAACTTCCGCCAACGAACACGCTTTCAACCACCACAACAGAAAGGACAACATGACCGACATCGGAGGTGCGACACACATGAACTTTGTTGCCACGGAAGCCGCTGAGAAAAAGCTGTTGCTGCGCACCTACGACCGTCACCCTGTCCTGTTCACACGCGGCGAAGGCGTGCACCTCTTTGACGACCAAGGCACGCAGTATCTCGACCTGCTCAGCGGCATCGGCGTCTGCGGTCTCGGTTATAACCATCCCGCGATCAACAAAGCGGTTGCCGCGCAGATGTCCACCGGCCTGCTGCACACGTCGAATCTCTTCTTTCATGACCACACCGCGACGCTCGCGCTCAAGCTGACCGAGATCACAGGAATGGACCGCGTCTTCTTCTGCAACAGCGGCACGGAAGCGTGGGAGGCGGCGCTAAAGCTTGCCCGTGCAAACGCTACCCTGCTGCGCAAGGAGGGCAAGACCATCGGCACGCGCATGATCGCGCTGGAGCACAGCTTCCACGGCCGCACCATGGGCTCCGTCGCGACCACGCACAAGCAGAAGTACCGCGAGCCGTTTCAGCCGGTCATGCCGGGCGTGGAGTTCGTCGCGTTCAACGATGTCGAGGCACTGCGCAGCGCCTTCTCGCAGGACATCTGCGCCGTCTGCATCGAGCCGCTCCAGGGCGAGGGTGGTATTCACCCCGTCTCGCAGGAGTTCTTCGCCGCAGCGCGCGAACTGTGCGACTCCACTGGTGCCCTGCTGATTGCGGATGAAATCCAAAGCGGCATGGGCCGCACCGGCAAGTGGTGCGCCTACCAGCATTCCGGTATCCAGCCGGATGTGACGACCCTTGCCAAGCCCATTGCCGGCGGCTTGCCCATGGGCGCAATGCTCTGCACAGAGCAGGCGGCGCGCGCCATCACGCCTGGCATGCACGGCACCACGTTTGGCGGCGGGCCGCTGGCCTGCGCTGTGGCGCTTGCCGTCATTCACGAGATTGAGGCTTCCGAGCTGCTGCAGCATGTGGCAGAGGTTGGCTCGTACTTCATCGAGCAGCTCAACGTTCTCGCCACGAAGCACAGCAGCATTGCCGAAGTACGCGGCACGGGCCTGATGATCGGCATGGACATGCACTCGTCCGACCTGGCCGGCGACATGCAGCAGCGCATGATGCTGGAGCACCACATCCTGCTGAACCGCACTAGTGAAACGGTCCTGCGCTTCCTGCCGCCGTTCCTCATCACGAAGCAGCACGTCGATGAAACAGTTGCCGCGCTAGAAAATCTTCTGAACGAATCAGAGCAGAACGAGGCGAAGCAGAACCTGCTCGCCGGAGAAGCGGTACATGGGTAGCAAGACAGTTGTCATGAACTTTCCGGACCAGGAGCTGCCGAAGCCGAAGGTGGCGCTCGGCATCCAGTCCGATGCCGCATTTACCGAAGCCGCCAAAGGCCTGCGTGGGCGCGACCTCGCTTCTATTACGGACCTTTCGGTGCAGGAGATGGCAGCCGTGATGGAGCTGGCTCACGCGGTCAAAGCGCATCCTGAGGACTTTCGCCACGCGCTCGATGCGAAGCAGATGGTGCTGATCTTCGAAAAGGCTTCGCTGCGCACGCGGCTCACCTTTGAAGCGGCAATCAACACCTGCGGTGGCAACGCGATCTTCGTCGATCAGACGCACTCTGTACTCGGCGAGCGCGAGTCGCTGGCCGACGTGGCCCACAATATCGAGCGATGGATGGACGTGATCGTGTTGCGCACCTACGCGCACGACACCGTGACGGAGATCGGGGATAACGCGAAAATACCAGTGATTAACGCGCTCTCCGACTGGGAGCACCCTTGCCAGGCCATCGCGGACTTCTTCACGCTTGAGGAGCGTTTCGGCTCCTGCGAAGGCCTGAAGTTCACCTATGTGGGCGACGGCAACAACGTGTGCCACTCGCTCATGCTCGCGGGCGCGCTGCTCGGCGCGCATGTGACCGTTGCAACACCCAAAGGCTATGAGCCGGAGCTCGACATCATCCACAAGGCGATGGCGTCTGCGGAGCAAACGGGCGGATCACTCCAGCTTATGCACGATCCGGCCAAGGCCGCCGCAGGCGCTGACGCTGTGTACACCGATGTGTGCATCAGCATGGGCCAGGAGAACGAGGCCACAAAGCGCACGCCGATATTCCGGCCGTACCAGGTGAACGAAGCCCTGATGGCGCAGGCCTCCGACCATGCGGTGTTCATGCACTGTCTGCCCGCGCATCGCGGACAGGAGGTTACGGATGTCGTTATCGACTCGCCGCAATCGATCGTCTTTGACGAGGCGGAAAATCGTCTGCACGCGCAAAAGGCGTTGCTGCTGATGCTGTTGGGTGGTGCCAAGCGCATCCCGCGTGATCGTGGGCTGAACGGCAAGCGCCGCCGCACGCTGGCATAGTCCACGCGCAAATGAACAGCAGGCGCGCACACCCAGATGTGTGTGCGCGCTCTCACATCCGGCTTGCTCCGCCGCCTCGAACGGCCCGCAACAACGCACGAAAGGCACCAATGTCCGTCATTCTCGAATCCCTTCCCACCGGCCAGAAGGTCGGCATCGCCTTTTCGGGCGGTCTCGACACCTCCGCCGCGCTTCACTGGATGAAGCAGAAGGGTGCACTTCCCTACGCCTACACGGCGAACCTGGGCCAGCCCGATGAGACCGACTACGACGCGATCCCGCGCAAGGCGCTGGAGTATGGCGCCGAGCAGGCGCGGCTGATCGACTGCCGCACACAACTTGTGCGCGAGGGCATCGCCGCACTGCAGGCTGGGGCCTTCCACATCACCACGGCTGGCATCACCTACTTCAACACCACGCCGCTCGGCCGCGCCGTCACCGGCACCATGCTCGTGACCGCAATGAAGGAAGACGACGTCAACATCTGGGGCGACGGATCGACCTACAAGGGCAACGACATCGAGCGCTTCTACCGCTATGGCCTGCTCGTCAACCCTGACCTCAAGGTCTATAAGCCATGGCTTGATCCGTCTTTCATTGACGAACTCGGCGGCCGTGCGGAGATGTCGGCCTTTCTGCAGAAGAGCGGCTTCGATTACAAGATGTCGTCTGAGAAGGCGTACTCGACCGACTCCAACATTCTGGGCGGTACGCATGAGGCGAAGGACCTGGAATACCTGAACAGTTCCATGCAGATCGTGGCACCCATTATGGGCGTTGCCTTCTGGCGGGACGACGTTGCGATCGCGCGCGAGCAGGCTACGGTACGCTTCGAGGAAGGCATGCCGGTCGCCCTCAACGGCAAGGAGCACAGCGATCCCGTTGAACTTCTGCTCGAAGCAAACCGCATCGGCGGACGCCACGGTCTCGGTATGAGCGACCAGATTGAGAACCGCATCATCGAGGCCAAAAGCCGTGGGATTTATGAGGCACCCGGTCTCGCGCTGCTGTTCATCGCATACGAGCGGCTCCTCACCGGCATCCACAATGAGGACACGATCGAGCAGTACCGCGAGAACGGCCGCAAGCTCGGCCGCCTGCTCTACCAGGGCCGCTGGTTCGATCCGCAGGCCATCATGCTTCGCGAGGCAGCGCAGCGGTGGGTCGCGCGGCCCGTTACCGGCGAGGTCACGCTGGAGCTGCGCCGCGGCAACGACTACTCCATCCTGAACACAGAAAGCGCAAACCTGACCTTCGCACCGGAGCGCCTGTCGATGGAGAAGACGGAGTCGACCTTCTCCCCACGCGACCGCATCGGCCAGCTCACCATGCGCAACCTCGACATCACCGACACCCGCGCCAAGCTCAAGACCTACGCCGATGCTGGCCTGATCAAGCTCAGCCAGGGATCCGAGATGCCGCAGCTCAAGAGCGCGGAGTAGGCGGCGGACATGTCCAACGAACCCACAAAGATGTGGTCGGGGCGCTTTCGCGAGCCGCTGAACCGGCAGTTCGAGCAGTGGCAGCGGTCTTTTCCGTTTGACTGGCGGCTCCTGCCTCAGGAGCTTGCAGCCAGTGCGGCGCACGCGGAGATGATT
>CAXTJS010000019.1:18416-24540 GCA_964244605.1 uncultured Terriglobus sp.
CGGCAGGCGTCCTCGACGGCGACGAGGCGGACGCGATCAAGCGTGGGCTCGAACAGATCGGCACAGAAGATCTGTCCGTAGCTGTCCTAACTTCTTCGGAGGGCATGCAGGCTGAGGATGTTCACCACTTTGTAGAACTGCGGCTGAAGCAGCATCTCGGCACGCTTGCACTGAGGCTGCATACAGGACGTTCGCGCAACGAACAGATTGCAACCGACCTGCGGCTCTACGTGCGTGATGCCATCGACGGGGCGCTGGACGAACTTGCAGCATGGGCATCGGCACTGGTTGCGCTTGCCTCTTCCGCAGGCAAGGCTGTGATGCCGAGCTATACGCACCTGCAGCGGGCTGAGCCTGTTCTGGTGGCGCACTGGCTGCTCGCCTATGTCGAGATGATTCTGCGGGACTGCTCTCGCCTGCAGGATGCACGCACTCGCATGAACCTGTGCCCGCTTGGTTCTGGCGCGATCGCCGGTGCGACGCTTGCGCTGGACAGAATCATCGCTGCATCCGCCCTTGGCTTCGATGCGCCGACGGCCAACAGCATGGACGCGACCAGCGACCGCGACTTCGCCCTCGAGTTTGCGCAGGTCGCATCCACCATTGGTCTGCACTTGTCACGGTTTGCCGAAGAGATAACGCTGCATGCCACGGCGGAGTTCGGCTTCATCGATCTGCCTGAAGCGTTCTCAACGGGTTCATCGGCCATGCCGCAGAAGAAGAACCCTGACTTGACCGAGTTGCTGCGCGGCAAGAGTGGTCGCCTGCTCGGCGCGGCGACAACGCTTTCCACCATCCTCAAAGGCCTGCCGCTCGCCTACAACAAGGACATGCAGGAGACGCAGGAAGCTGTCTTTGAAGTCGCAGAAACGCTTGGCGGCATGCTGCCTCTGCTTGCGCCATTCACTGCGGCTCTGCAGTTCCGCTACGAGCGCATGCAGCAAGCCGCAGAGGACGGGTACCTGAACGCCATGGCAGCTGCGACATACCTCGTGCACAAGGGTGTTCCCTTTCGTACGGCACACGAGAAGATCGGTAATGCGGTGCGCTTCGGGCTTGAGTCCCGTCGCGAGTTGAACCAACTGTCGCTGGAAGAGCTGAAGCAGTTCGGCGAGGAGTTTGGGGCTGACTTCCATGAAAGCATCACGCTTCGAGCAACGATCGATTGCCATGACGTGATTGGCGGAACAGCAACACATCGCGTGCGGGAGGCTCTCGCTGCTGCAAAGGAGCGCATCGCTCAGCTCACACCGGCCCGCACCAGCGACGCGGAGGTGGCCCATGCCGAAGGCTAGTGTCCGGCAGGCGCGTCTGCAGGACGCAGCGAACATCTTTGAACTCGTCAACTCGCTCTCCGGGGACGGTACGCTGCTGCGTCGGCAGTATGCCGAGATTTGCGAGAACGTGCGGGACTTCCACGTCGCCGAGTCGGAAGCGGGTATCTTTCTTGGCTGCGGCGCGCTGCACCTCTACGGGCCCCACCTGGCTGAAGTGCGGTCGATTGTCGTTAAGCCTGAGGCCAAGGGACAAGGCGCGGGTGGCCGCCTGATTCAAGCTCTGTTGCAGGAAGCCGAGGAGCACGGCGTGCAGACGACGTGCCTGTTCACGCGCATCCCGGACTTCTTCTTCCACTATGGCTTTCGCACGACGATGGACCGCACGGCGCTGCCCGATAAGATTTATAAGGACTGCCAGAAGTGTCCGCGCCTGCATGCGTGCGATGAGCTCGCGATGATCCGTGGGCCTGTGCCCCGTGTGGCCGTGCTTGGCCCAACCAAGATCAAGCAGCCCGAGCTCGTCCCATTGCAGATCGCCTTTACCGGAACGGATCGCTAGATGCGTAAGCGCTTTGTATGCGCACTCTTTTTCCTGATCGCGCTCTGCGCCGCCTCTGGCCTCCAAGCGGCCGAGAAGCAGACTGTCCCTTCGACCGCCGTGCTGCTGAGCGATCCGCACTTCGATCCCTTCCGGGATCCTACAAAGGCATTGCGCCTGAACGCGGCGCCGGTAGACGCGTGGGGGGCCATCCTGAACGAGCCCCCTTCGCCGGGCGCTGCGGCCGCATTCACCAAGCTGCAGGCCGACTGCGGCGAACGTCAGCTCGACGCGGCGGAAGACCTGCTGCTCTCAAGCTTCGACGCAGCTGCCGCATCCGCGAAGTCTCCCGCTTTCGTACTCGTTGCGGGCGACCTGATTGTGCACCGCTTCGACTGCCGCTATCGGCTGCTCTTCCCGGTCAGCACCAACATGGATCGTGATCTACGCACCTTTGCGGAGAAGACGATCGCGTATGTCACCGGTGAGCTGCGGCAACGCTTTCCGCACACGCCGGTCTTTGTCATGCTCGGCAACAACGACACGGGATGCGCGGACTACCGGCTGGATGCGAGCAGCGACTTCTTGAAAAATACCTCCGCCACCATTGCGAGCGGATGGCAACAGGTGAACAAGCAAGAGGCCGTACAAGCCGTAGCGGACCACAATCACTTTGGTTCCTACAGCCTTGCTCTGCCGCCACCCATGCAGCATGCACGTCTGCTGGTGTTGAACGACCTGTATCTCTCGGCGGACTACAAGGGCAACTGTGCAGGCGCGCCCAATCCAAAAACAGCGGATGAGTTGCTGAAGTGGACGGAGGCACAGCTCGCGGCTGCCAAGCAGCACGGTGAGAAGGTGTGGGTGCTCACGCACATCCCACCCGGCGTAAACCTCTACAGCACCTATACACGTGGTCTGGACATCTGCCACGGCGTCGCGCCTGTGCCCTTTCTCGCGACAAACGCCTTGCCTGACCTGATCGCCAGATATGCGGACACAGTACGCGTCGTCATCACAGGGCACACGCATATCGACGAGATGCATACGCTCGGCCATGATGAGCCTTCCTCGAATCCGGTCGCGCTCAAGGTCGTACCCTCCATCACTCCGGCCAGCAACAACCCACCTACATTTCTCACGGCTACGGTCGATCCGCGCACGGGCGTGATGCTCGACTACCAACTGCACTCGGCATCTGCTTCCACCGGCAAGGCCATCCAGTGGTCCGTCGCGTACGACTTCCGGGATAAGTATGGCGAGCCCGCCTACACGGCCTCCGCGCTGGAAGATCTCTTCCAGCGTCTTGCGTCTGACACACCTGCGGAGCAACCGCTCGTTCTCAACTACCAGAGCCATGCTGCCCGAGGTCTTCGCCTGCTCGCCATGCAGGCACTTTGGCCGCAGTACCTGTGCGGCATGCGCCACAACGACTCAGAAGCGTTTGCAGCTTGCGCCTGCCAATCGAGCAAAACGGCAGCGCCCGCGCCAGAGAAACGCTAAGCTGCTTTCCCTGCAGGAGAGGCATGTTGGGGTGCCTCGATGTCATGCCGTTACACCTGTAAATCAAACGTCTACGGCGCTGTGTAGTAGCCGTCGCGTTCTGTCACCGTAACCGAGGTCGAAAACAGCGCGCTGAGGCGCTCGCTCGTAAGCGCTTCTGCCTTGGCTAAGTCGTCGGCGACGCGGCCCTGTTTCATCAGGATCACTCGCCCAATCTCCGGGACGATATCTTCAACATGGTGCGTCACCAGGATGAGGCCGGTGCCCTGCTGTGCAAGCCGACGCATTGTGCTTCGCAGCTCGCGCTGGGCTGCAAGATCAAGCGCGTTACTGGGCTCATCCATCAGCAAGACGCGCCGGCCCGGACCATCGCCGCTGCCCACAAGCGCACGTGCAATCAGGATGCGCTTCTGCTGCCCGGCCGACAGGGTGCCAAGTGTCTGCGCCGCGAGGTGTTGCACACCAGCGGACTGCATGGCCTGGGCTGCACGCTCGCGCATCTCGCCGGTCACATGCAGGTGCGGCCAGATGCGTGCGGACGAGAAGAAGCCGGTAAGCACCGCTTCCATGCCGGTTACTGACAGCGCGTCACGCGGGATGGGTTCTGACGTAACCAGGCCAAGCATGCGGCGCAACCGTTGCACGTCCCATCGCTCGCGACCAAAGATGCGGACATGCGATTCCGGCGTTGCGAGCGGGTAGAGCTCACAGGTAAGCGTTTTGATCAGTGTGGACTTGCCACAGCCGTTCGGCCCAAGAATCGCAATGCATTCGCCTCTTGCGATGTCGAGGCTGACGTCGTGCAACACGACCGTTTCGCCGCGCATCACGGACACGTGCTGCAGGCTGACGAAGCTGTCGGCAGCGGCCTCGCTCACGCGGAAGGCAGGGGCGGGATCGCCGTCTTCTCTTCGGTAAAGACCGCATCATGCGCAACGGAGCAGGCGATGGCCGCGCGGTAGCCAACCTCAACGTTGGCAGCCGGCTTTGCCTTGCCGCGTACGCTGGCAAAGAAGGCACTGCAGCACGCGAGCGTCGGATCGACATACGTCACCTGCACCTTGTCGCCGGGGCCGCGGTACGGCATCTCGTTGCCGGTGCTGTAGCTTGCGCCGGTCTCTACGCCGTGTTCGACGACGGTGGCATTCGCTTCTTTTGGTGGCGTCTTCTTCTTTTCGTAGTAGAAGACGGCGTCTTCAATGGTGAACTGTACGCTGCCTTCGGTGCCGTACACCCATAGCTCATTGCCCTGCTTCGCGTTGTCCGTAAGTGAGCTGAAGACCATGCGCTTGCCGCCGCTGTAGAGGAACGTGCACTCCACGTTGTCGCCCACGGTGCGCCCATCGTGGTAGCGCACAAAGCCGTTGGTACCGAGCACGTGCGTGGGCTGCTCGCCGAAGACCCAGTTGGCGATATCGATGTGGTGCACGCCGAGTTCCGTCACCAGGCCGCCTGAGGTCTCTCGATAAAGACGCCAGTTGATCAGGTGCTCCAGCTTGCCATCAGGGTCGGGTTTGGGCACAGGCCGGCGCCAATCATTGTTGCGGTGCCAGTAGGCGTACACGTGCGTGGGTTCACCAATCTCGCCCTTGCGGATGCGCTCCATGCTGGCGAGGATCCACGGCGCATAGCGGTACTGATGACCGACCTGCAGCACACTGCGACTCTTGCCCGCGGCGCTGTAGATCGCACGGCAATCGTCCACCGTAAAGCCGACAGCCTTCTCGCTGTACACCGGCTTGCCGGTGGCGAGCACAGCCGTGAGGTGCTCCCGGTGCAGCGACAGTGGCGTTGCAATCAGGAAGGCGTCAATGTCAGGGCGCGCGATCAACTCACGGTAGTCTTTCGTCGTGAAGATGGGATGGCCCCCAACGGCCTCTGCCTGCGCGAAGCGCGGCTCATACACGTCTGCGACGCCGACAAGTTCCACACCCGGCACATGCAGCATCTGGCGCAGCACCTCTTTGCCGCGGCTACCGGGCCCGATCACGCCGAGCTGAATGCGATCGTTCGCGCTCTTTGGTGCGGCAAAGAGGTTGTGCTCCAGCCCGAGCATCTCTGCCACTGCCGCCAGAGTGCTGCCTTGCACGAATTTGCGACGATTCATCTCTCCACTCTTTCCTGCGCGCAAAAGCCGGCGGCGATCTGCGGCTTCCATCGTAACGCGGTGCAGACACGGTGGTCTTCTTTTCCAGTGACGATGAGTGCGCTGTCGCTTGCGAACCTTTGCAGCAACGCGGCCGACTTCTCTGTTGTTTGGATGAAGAGCACATTCGAAAGAGCATCACTCGCCGTTGCGGACGGGTCGATGATCGTGACCTGCTGCACACCCTCCACCGGCCGCAGGGTTTGGGGGTTCATGATGTGGCAGTAGAGATGCCCGCCCAGGCTGAAGTTCTTCTCGGCACAGTTCGCGGTTGAGAGCGTTGTGTCGCGCAACAGCACTGTTGAGACAGCCTGATGGTTCCAGGGATTGTGCACGATCACGGGCCATCCCGCCTTCCCGGGCGGTGCACCGATGACGCCGATGGTGCTGCTGCCGGCGGAGAGCATCGCGGCGTATGAACCGGCGTCGCGAAGCAGTTTCAGCGCTGCGTCGACGGCGAAGCCCTTGCCGATGCCGCCCGGGTCAAGCTCCATACCCGGCGCGGTGAAGCGTACAGAACGGGTTGCAGCGTCGAGCTGCACTCTGCGCCAGCCGACGATGGAACGAACGGCATCCAGCTCTGGCTGCGAAGGCACGCGGCCAGCCTTGCGGAAGAACCCCCACGTCTTCATCAGCGGACCCACGGTCATGTCGAAGGCA